>NZ_JBFRGR010000059.1:0-23881 GCF_052115445.1 Paenibacillus sp. 2RAB27 | reverse complement strand
CAGTAGCACAAAACATAAAAAAGATCGCCCGACAGCTTGCGAAGTGCGCAAACAAAAGGGGGATCTTTTTTATTGCATGTAAATATGCRTGGAAAGCAAATTGGAGGGTATTGAAAGTTTCATGAAAGCGCTTTACTCGACAGCCTGAGTTTTTCCAGTTATTCGCCAGAAGTCGGCGATTTACTAGGAAATAGCTGGAGTTTTTCCAGTTATTTATAGTTCGAGGAGGGTGGATGGCGAGTTGGATCGATTCTTCTGATAACGTGTCGCAACCTGCGCCAGATACGTATGAATCCAAGCGTCGACGGTTTCGGAGTTCAGACAGTTTTTGCGGAAATGACTGGGTGGCGTTCCCATTTCTCTGGTAAATACCTGTGTGAAATAGTGGATGCTTTCAAAGCCGGTATCCTCAGCGATTTGTTTCAATGGGATGTCTGTGTAGCCGAGTAAATAGGCGGCTCTTTTGATTCTTTCCGTTTTCACGATCGACGGGAAGGTTTGGCCCAGTTCATCCGAGATCAGACGGGAGAGCTGTCGTTCAGACAAGTGGAAGCTTTGCGCCACGTCACTCAGTGCCATTTTATGAGAAAGATGGTCTTGAATATAGGCCTTGACCTTCTTAAGTGTGCCTTGCAGCTCCATGTCAAAAGTAGATGAACCCGTATCACCCGAGCGGCAATGCTGCAGAAACAAGGAGATACAACTGATGACCAGCGTATACGCTAGTTGTTCAATCGTTTCCTTATAGCGATCACCCGTCTCCGAAGCTTGGATGAGAAGTGCCTGCCAGATGAGCATGGGAGCTGTCCCTTCAGCATTCGGTATGAAAAGATGYGGATAAGCGCATAGCTGGCTAAAATCCTGCATAAAAGCCTCACTCGACTCGGAAGCGATCGGCTCTAATGCAAAAAACAACAACAGCATGCCTTCATCGCTTTGAATGGAATGGCGGCTTTCGGGCTTCGAGCAATATAGAGTCCCTGGCCGAAGCGGGTATGTAATGCCATCGTGAAAGTAGTGGCCTTCTCCTTCGACGACGTAGCAGATTTCAAAAAAAGAATGTGTATGCGGACGATTGCCCTTATGCTGCGGTTTCGCACCCCAGTAATGAACGAATATGGATGCGGACGCACCTTGCAGCTGAACCAGGTTCTGGTTGAGATACAAGTTACTACGCGAGTAAATGGATGGATTCAACACGCATGAGGGCTCCTTTCAAGTAGACTGAAGTTCATTATAGCATGGATTTTTTGAAAAAAAGCGGCATGTTTTTACAAAGACGAAAACGTCTTCATTTTCTATACTTACTTTCATAGGCACGTAAGAAGTTGAAAAGGAGCTGTTAGTAGTGGGCAATCATGTGAACATTTCACTCGCAGGCATCATGGGCTTTCCGGTAACACCATTTGATCTTCAGGCGCAAATAGATGAGAAAGCTTTACAAGCTAATATTCATTTTTTGGTGGAAAATGGCTTGGATTCCGTCTTTGTATGCGCGGGTTCTGGCGAATATCAATCCTTGGATATCAACGAGTATGAGCGAGTAGTCACGGTTGGCGTAGCGACGGTTGCAGGCAAAGTACCCGTATTCGCAGGGGCTGGAGGCAATATTCGAGAAGCGGTAGAACGCGCACAACTTGCAGAGAAACAGGGTGCAGACGGTTTATTGTTGCTCCCGCCTTATTTGATCATCCCCGAGCAAGAGGGCTTGTTTAACTACTATCGGACGCTGGCACAGAGCACAAGTTTACCTGTCATTATCTATCAGCGTGATAACGCGATTTTTACCTTAAGCACTTTAGAAAAACTGGCTAACTTACCTAACGTCATTGGTTTCAAGGATGGATTAGGCAATTTTGAGCTAAACATTGAATTCGTACAATCGCTCGGTTCGAGGTTACAATGGATGAATGGGATGCCGCTTGCTGAATTAACGATGCCAGCCTACTCGGCACTAGGCTATTTATCCTACTCATCCGCGATTTCCAATTACATTCCGCAGGTTTCAAGAACCTTCTATACTAGTTTACTTGCTGGAGATCAGGCAACGGTCAATTCCATCTATCAAGAAGTCATTTTACCCATCCATCGGATTCGTCAATTGCGCAAAGGGTATGCCGTTTCACTGATTAAAGCGGGCATGAACATTGTTGGATTGCCAGTTGGTCTCCAAGTTCGAACTCCGCTAGTTCAAGTGGAACGTGAGCATTATGTGCGATTGGAATCTATTATTAAACGAAGTTTAGACCTGGTCGCGATCGCCAATAACGGTTAGGAGGAAAATATCATGATGAAAGTATCTATTCAAGTTCCCACTTGTGAATTATCGGATAGCGATTTGAGACAAATGTGTCAACTCGGAGTTGATTGTATTGATTTTACGCAAGGCGGTTCTTTCCCAGGTGTTCGTGAGCAGGGATTTCCGGATCTTGATCAACTTTTACAGTTAAAACGTAGAGTTCGTTCACATGGGATGGAAATTAATCGGGTGACGCTGCCAGATATGTCGAGTAGTTTCATGTTGGAGGAGCCAGGCTCGGAGATCCAATTAGAGAACGTTTCCAATGCAATCAAAACCTTCGGAGAAGCTGGGATTACGCTCGTTCGTCAGCGTTTTGCAGGCGATGTATTTCCTTATATGGCAGAGGAATATACAGCCGTACACCGAGGCGGTGCGCTAGTACGCGGGGAGTCATTGAAACGCAATCTGGACAAACAACCTCCCACGGTGGAGGAGTTGAATGCTTGGTGGAAGCGATTTGATTTAGTTTTCGGGAAACTAGTTCCACTTGCAGAAGAGTATGAGATGAAATTAGCTGTACATCCTTCCGACACGCCATATCATAACACACCATTTGGTGGACTTGGTTTGAATCGCGTCATCGATAGCTTCCCTAGCAGAAACGTTGGACTTGTCTATTGCGTAGGTACACGGGGAGAAGCAGGCGGAACGCCGCTAGTTCTTGATGAAATTTATCAGTATGGACGTAAAGATAAAATCTTTCTTGTTCATTTCCGTAATGTGCGGGGGAGTCTGGCAACGGCTGGTGCGTTCGAAGAGGCGATGTTGGATGACGGACATATGAATATGGCGAAAATATTGCTCGAACTCCATAAAGTTGGCTATAACGGCTGTATAAATCCAGATCATATCACCTCGCTCGAAATGGATCGTGCACCGTATCGAAGCACAGAAACCAAGATGAATTGGGTTGGCTGGGCCTATGCGATTGGTTATGTAAAAGCGCTTTTGGCGGCATTGACGGAGTTTAGAGGCGGGAGAGATTAACATGGGTGAAATGAAAACCTATTTGAACTATATCAATGGAGTGTGGGTTGCGTCTTCCAGTGGTGAGGTCGAGGGAAGTATTAATCCAGCGAATCGACATGAGATCGTGGGCTATGTGCAGAAATCGTCCAATGCAGATGTGAATGAAGCTGTTGTGGCAGCGACAGCAGCAAAGATGGCTTGGCGTAAATTATCCGGTTCAGCACGTGGCGATTATTTGTACAAAGTTGCAGATAAGCTTGAGCGGCGATTGGATAAAATTGCTGAAATGATGACGCGTGAAATGGGGAAAACGTTCCTTGAAGCCAAAGGGGAAACGGCAAGGGGCATCGCCATTCTGCGCTATTATGCAGGCGAGGGCATGCGGAAAATAGGTGATGTGATTCCATCTACGGACAGTGCGGCATTAATGTTTACGACACGCGTGCCCTTAGGCGTTGTTGGTGTGATTACACCGTGGAATTTCCCCGTAGCTATTCCGATTTGGAAAATCGCTCCAGCTTTAATCTTCGGTAATACTATTGTGTTCAAGCCTGCGCAGGAAACCGCCATTACGGCAGCTCTAGTCATGGAATGCTTCGAAGAAGCAGGAATTCCTGCAGGTGTAGTAAATATGGTAACTGGACAAGGCGATGTGATTGGTCAAGCGATCGCAGATCATCCGGACATCCACGGAATTACCTTTACAGGATCGGATCGTATTGGGAAAATGGTTGGTCAAAGCGCACTGGCGAAAGGTGCGAAGTATCAGCTGGAAATGGGCGGTAAAAACCCGATTATCGTGGTCAACGATGCAGATCTGGACCTCGCGGTTGAGGCAACGGTGAGTGGTGGCTTACGTTCAACGGGGCAGAAATGCACCGCTACCAGCCGTGTGATCGTACAAAGTGATGTGTACGAAGTTTTTAAAATGAAGCTGCTTCAGCGGATTAAGGAAATCCGTGTTGGGGATGGCATGGAGGCATMTACTTGGATGGGGCCATGTGCAAGTGAGAAGCAATATCATACGGTACTCACCTATATTGCCAAAGGGATCGAAGAAGGTGGAACCTTGCTCTGTGGCGGTGGTATAGTGCAAGATGAGGCGCTAGATGCAGGCTATTATATTGCGCCTACGGTATTTGAACATATTACGAGTTCGATGACCATCGCGCAGGAAGAGATTTTCGGACCTGTTCTTGCCCTGATTAAAGTGGATTCCTTCGAGGAAGCTATTCAGATTGCGAATGATGTGAAATTCGGACTTAGCGCGTCGATATTCACGCGAGACTTCTCGAAAATGCTAACCTTCATGCACGATATGGATGCGGGCCTTGTGCGCATCAACGCCGAAAGCGCGGGTGTGGAGCTGCAAGCCCCATTCGGCGGCATGAAAATGTCCAGCTCTGGCTCTCGGGAGCAAGGGCAGGCAGCTATTGAATTCTACACGGATATCAAAACTGTGTTTATAAAGTCTTGAATGAGAGCCAGTTGCTGCCGCAGCTGGCTTTTTCGTTAGGGGCAACTTGACAGTGTACCTTGTTGGAACTCATAATGATAAGACACCACTAGGTGTCACATTATAGCGTGAAGAGTCGGGAGAGGTGATTATGAACGAGAAGAATCCAGTACGAGATGTGTATGATGCGGTAGCCGATCCTACTCGGCGTAAGCTAATTCAGCTTTTAGCAGGAGTAGAAGAGTTACCTCTCCACGAGATCACGCAACATTTTGACATGGGGCGCACGGCGGTATCCAAACATTTGACGATTCTGAGAGAAGCGGGGCTCGTTACTGATCGTAAGGTTGGTCGCGAAACACGGTTTCGACTACAGCCTGCTCCATTAAGAGAGATCCAAGATTGGGTGGCCTTCTACGGGAAGTACTGGAATGATAACGGGGCGCGGCTGCAGCAACTCTTACAAGCCAACTTCGATGAAGATGAAAATGATTGATATAGGCATAAATGGACCGCGCTATTGGCAGGAATGTCTTTCATGAAGGGAGGTTAATGCGGTGTGATGGTGATAGCCGGTATCGTTGTCTTACTAGTGCTCGCAGCACTATTTATCGTATATAGCACCTATTGGGTGAAGTTTTCACATATTCAGTTGGGCGATCCAGCTAGCAACAATGTTACGGTTGTGCAAATTTCTGATTTGCATGGTCAAACCCATTTCATCAATGGCTCCCTGAGTAAAATGGTGAATCACGTTAACCCTGATCTTGTGATGATTACAGGTGATCTAGCATCGACGAAGGAGCAACTGGACAAAGTTMTGAAAGAATTTCGTCAAATTAAGTGCGATCAATTATTTTTTGTACCAGGTAATCATGAACGTTATGGGTTAGTCCAATCCCGATTTCAACTGAATTCAGATCAAGACTATGAGGCGATTCTTAGAACCATTGAGGACGCTGGTATTACTGTATTATCTAATCGTGAATTTCCTGTCGACTTCGGAGATAAGAAGTGGTTGATCTACGGTTTCGACAATTCCTTATACGGCAAGGAACGGCTGACAATGCATGTTGAAGATCTCCAAAGCTTTGACGTGATCATCATGTTAGCTCATTCTCCGAGTATTATTGAAACTTCCCTACAGCAGCACATTCCATTTGATTTATTGCTCGTCGGGCACACGCATGGGGGGCAGGTTAGGGTGTTTGGACATACGATTGGTGCGTATAAAAACTATCACGTTGGACTCAAACGTATCGATCAGCGAAAGCATTTCTATATTAATCGAGGTCTGGGAACCTCACGGTTGTTACCGATTCGCGTTGCGTGCTCGCCGGAGATTGCTGTTTTCAAAATTGGTTTGTAGAAGGTGAGGACGAGGCTGCCGCGGAATTTCGGGGTGGTCTTTTTTTGCGTCTAGGACTACTCCCCATCAACCTTTAGTCCGAAATAGCCGAATTAATCTCACCGTCCGCGACAGTTTGACTCAATTAGTTCTACTTTGCCCATCTAAATCAACCCAAACAGCCCACACGAAAGGAAAATGGGGAGATAGTTGGGTAATATCGGACTATTGGTACTATTCAACAAGGAATTCTCAGTTTAGTTCGGCAAAGTCGGACTAATGCAGCTTCTGGAGAGGGCTGAAGTAATCCGCAGTTCATTTGGTGAAAAAAGGAAATGACTGCTGTTCAGCGAATTTACTGGGATAACGAGAATGCGAGGTTACAAAATGGAAATAATTCGTTTGGCTACATTGGGTGATATAGATAAACTCGTGCAAATGCGATGGGATTTCTCTGAGGAAGACAATAAGAGCGGTGCTAATTTTGCGGAGTTTCAATTAATATGCAGAGCGTTTTTAGTTAATGCGCTCAATGGAAGTGATTGGAAAGTTTGGGTTGCGGAAGTGGATGGCGAGATCGTCTCGCATATGTATCTGCAATTGATTCATAAGGTGCCGAGACCTGGCAAATCGCCAGATCCGTACTTTGGTTATGTGACGAATGTGTACACTAGGCCAAGTTATAGAAGTAAGGGATTAGGAACCAAGATTCATCAAGCAATGGAACAATGGTCGAAAGAATATGAGGTCGAGTTTCTTATTTTATGGCCGAGTACGCATAGTGTTGATTTTTACGAAAGAAATGAGTTCGCTCGAAGTGAAGAAGCATTGGAAAAACATTGGTAATTATTGGTATTGCCACTATTAAGGGGGATGCATGGTATGAGTAAACACGTCTACATCATAACTGGAGCTTCAAGTGGGTTAGGAGCAGCACTATCACGGCTGTTGTTATCGGAGGAAACGCTGGTATTGGGCCTATCACGGACGGTGAATAAGGAGATTCAACAGCTTGCGCAGGATTTAAAAGCTAACTATGCGTTCATAGCTGCAGACCTCACTCAGGTTGAGCGTATAGAAGCTACCTTGCGGGAGATCATTGAGTCGATGGATTCATCCAAAGTTGAAACGATAACCCTAATTAACAATGCGGCAACTGTAACGCCAATTAAACCTATTGAAGCATGTTCGCCGGAAGAAATTATGTCATCCATTCAACTGAATCTGACAGCACCGATACTACTTGCTTCAAGCTTTATGAAGGAAACTGCGAACTGGCCTGTAAAACGCGTGATTGTTAACATTTCATCAGGCTCGGGACAGTACCCTGCAAGCAGCATGAGTGTGTACTGCTCTTCAAAAGCTGCCCTGAACATGTTCACAAAATGTGTGGCGATGGAACAAAAGAAGGAAGTAAATCCGGTTCATATGCTGACAATTGACCCCGGAATGATGAATACGGGTATGCAACAAACTGCGCGAGAAAGCGATTTCGAGTTGTCGACCTATTTTAGAAAGCAGAATGAAGAAGGTCATCTAGTGGAGCCAGAAACGGTTGCACGGAACATATTGCTTGAAATCGCTCGACATAGAGATGGAACGATTGCTTAGAATTGTAAGAGGGGAAATGAAACGCGATGCACTTTGGCATAGATTTGGATAACACGGTACTGGATGCTACCTCAGCTTATTTACATTGTTATAATAATGTTTCTGGGTTGGAACTAACTCATAAGGATGTTAATGATTTTTATCTATACCGATTATATGGTTGGGATAAAGCCAAACGGGATGAAGTGTATGATAGCTTCGGACATGACATACATTGGAACTCAATACCTTTTCCGAAGGCTGTAGAGGTTTTGCAAGAATTATTCAAACAACACCAGATTACGATCGTGACGGCAAGGCCGCAACAATTTCAGAAAGTCACCATGGCATGGCTTGAGAAATATCAGATTGACTATCATCACATTTTGTTGGTTGAAGATAAGCTTCAAACCTGCATAAGTTACGGCGTTGATGTTCTGATTGATGATGCTCCCCACTATGCAGAGGAGTTTGCTGCGGCTCAGAAGCCCGTCATCTTATTTGAACAGCCGTATAATTTGAGCATAACGAATGATTATGTATACCGAGCTGCGAATTGGTTGGAGGTAAAGAAACAGATTGATCATTTAGGTTCGAAGTTCATTTGAATAKGATACATGAAACAAYGTTCTCGTCAAATTGATGAAGAACGTTGTTTTTTATTTCTTTATTATAAGGTCTGACCACTATCAACGGTGATGATTTGTCCGGTCATGGCTTCCTGTTCCAGAGCTGCACAAATAAACTGGGCGATGTCTTCAGGCGTGGAAATCTGCTTAAGCAGCAGGTTAGGAGCTAGTTTCTGCATCTGTTCTTCTCTTCCAGCCCACCAACGTGTGGCCACTGCTCCTGGTGCGACACAGTTCACCCTAATATGGGGGGCTAGCGCTCTTGCTAAGGATTTGGTTAAGCCATGGACGGCCGACTTAGAAATGGCATAGGGAAGAGAAGAGCCAACACCGGTTAATCCTGCAATACTTCCAACATTGACGATCGCCCCTTGTCCACTTGTTTTCATCATTGGCGCAACGGCTCTAGCACAGTAAAACATCCCTTTCACATTCACGTCGAACAATTCATCCCAGATATCCTCGGTTACATCGTCAAGATCAGGTAGGGGAATATGGTGTGTAATACTTGCGTTATTGACTAATAAATCTACGTCTCCCAAAATGTGTCCAATAACTCGTACCATCTCTATGACTTCGTTGTTACTGGAAACGTCTGCTTGTATGGCAATTGCACGACCGCCTTCTTGGATGATCTTTTGAGCTGTTTCTTCAGCATCTGCCTTTGAACGAGAATAGTTCACTGCAACCGCAGCCCCTCGCTTAGCTAATGCGAAACTGACCGCTCTTCCGATGCCAGTTCCGCCTCCTGTAACGAGTGCTACTTTATTAGTTAGTTCCATTCAAATTTCCTCCTTAATTGCTATTTGATTGCTATATGTTCATTGTAAAGGTAGTTTTAAGTTCTGTATAATTGAAGTTAATGAACATTTCATTCAAATAAATTGAATTTGAGGAATGGAGATCAGCATGGATATTAAAACGCTAAAAACTTTACATATGATCGTGAAACATGGCAGTTTTCATCAAGCGGCAGTGGAGATGAACTATGCCCAATCTACCGTGACGATGCAAATTCAAAAGTTAGAAGCCGATTCAGGTATTCAACTACTAGAACGCGGGAAGAAAATCCGATTAACGGAAGCAGGCCGACTATTTTACGAGGAAAGTTTGGAGATTGTTAAAAGTTTGGAGAAGTTGCAAACGAATTTGTCGGATCTACAATCGGGTGAAGTAGGGCACGTGAGAATCGGGTTGACAGAGCCAACGGCCAGTTATAGATTACCGCCATTGTTAAAAGAGTTCATGACGATACATCCGCGAATCCGTGTTTCACTTGAAATCGGTAGTACACCAACTTTGGTCGAGTCGTTGCTGCAAGATAAAATCGATTTCGCGTGCTGTTCGGCACCAGAAATAGGAACCTATCTTTTTTTTCAGCCGCTGTTCTTGGAGAAATTTGTTGCTTTACTACCTGAGGATCATCCCCTTAGCCTGTTTGAGGATCTTGAACCGAGTCAATTCCTAGGTCATCGACTTTTGATAACTTCAGCAACGTGTCCATATCGTAAAAAACTGGAAATGATCCTTCAAGAGTTAGGGCATGTGGCGATAGATACGATGGAGATTGGCAGCATGTCTGCATTGAAGACCTATGTGGAAAATGGATTTGGCTTTGCGTTAGTGCCGGAGATTGTACTAGACCCGATGCCTCGTGGGACAAAGGCACTTCCAGTGAGAGGTGCATCCATTGATATGTTGACAGGGTTCGTTTACAAATCCGCGCCTTTAAGTTATGCGAGTGGACAGTTGTTTCGATATTTGAAAGAAAAATTGAATACGTTTGATTCCTAAGATTTACAGAAAAGCATTCCGATGACTGCGCTTGAAGCTTGAACCACAGCAATCGCGAGTGCACACCGTGGGTGTTGAACAGCACATATTCACACAATCCGATAATCGAATCTATCTCTATGTAGGTGAACAAGAAGGAGTAGGAAGGACGACGTTACAGCAGCACATGGTGTATGAAGATGAATCGTTCCAGCGGAGGATGCTGGTGCTGCGAAACGGAACTACGTTCCGTTATTTCGCGATAAAAAGGTGTTCGAATAAGCTAACGGAACGTGATTCCGCTAATCTCCTGCTTTTTAGGAGATTTAGGCCACGAATCGGCCCAATAGGGGAACCATGTTCCGTAACTTTTTGATTTTGGGCTATTATCGGCGAATAGCTGATCTACGTTCCGTAACTATGGCGAAGAGTAGTGATAACGCGCTCCGGAGCAAGCGTAGTTCGTTCCATCGGTCTTCCAACGGGAATATAGATCATGTTCTTCACCATCATTAACTGTGATATCGTCTCATCGGATAAGGCATTGCGTCCATCAAGTAAGATGGGCTGGTGCATGAGCTGAACCATGAGAACCCAGTCCAATTCAGCGAATTGCGGCCATTCCGTCATGATAATGAGCGCATCAGCAGCTGCAGCTACCTCATAAGCTGTATCTTTTTGGATCACGCCTTCGATTGAGGTCGGCAGCACGACAGGATCATAAGTCTGCACCTCAATGCCATACAGGTAACAGAGTCGCAGCAAAGTGAGAAATGGTGCATCACGCATATCATTCGTATTCGGTTTGAAGGAAATACCCAGCACACCTAGTCGTTTGCCACGTGGATTTCCCCAAAGTGAGATCAACTTTTCCAACAACTGAGGAATTCGCTCCTCATTGATTTGAGCCGTTGCTTCGAGTAAGGGAAGCGAGCGTCCAATGGCTTTGCCGGAAGTCAGCAGAGATTGTAAATCTTTGGAAAAGCAGGATCCGCCATATCCAATGCCCTCTCGTAAAAAATGAGGACCGATGCGTCGATCCGCACCAACGCCTTGCATAACTTGACGATTATCCGCGCCATATCCCTCGCAGACATCCGCTATCATATTGGCAAATGAAATTTTCATCGCTAAGAAGGCATTGGATGCGTATTTGATCAGCTCTGCACTGCGTCGGTCACAGACTTGAATCGGGGCATTGATCCCTTTGTATAGTTGATGAAGAGCGGCCTTGGCTAGGTGCGAACGGCAACCGAAAACGATGCGATCTGGGTTCATAAAGTCGTTAATCGCACTGCCTTGACGCAGGAATTCGGGGTTGAACACGACTTCCGAATGGAGCCCAGCGCCAAGTAAATTAGCCTCCAGCTCATCGCAGGTGCCCACAGGAACGGTGCTTTTCATAATGATAAACGGAGGGCAGACGCCACCAGCTTGCTTCAATTGAGCTATCACATCGTCAACTTGACTAAGATCGGTCTGACCATTCACGCCAGTTGGGGTTCCAACTGCAATCATAAGCGCATCAGCACCTATGGATGCGTTTGCTACATCAGTGTCAAAAGATAAACTGCCTTCACTACGGCATGTTTCAAGCATCTCTTGCAGATCAGGTTCCCAAATGGCTAATTTATTCTCACGAAGGTCCTGAATGACATGTTTCCGATCGACCGCTGTGACGATATGACCTAACTTTGCGAAGCAAACTGCGGCTACTAAACCGACATAACCCGTTCCAATAATCGTTAAACGCATGTGAAGTCCTCCTTCAAGCTGAATAGAAGCCAGATTTCTTGCCGATACGGCTAAAATCTATAATCATTTCATAATCATGAAGCAATTGATCAAAGATAGCGTCCCACGAGCGACCAAGAGCAAATTCCCTAGCTTCTAAACGAAACTTCGCCAAGCGGTCACTGTCATCGACCAATGAAATGATTTCTTGAACAAAAGATTGCGGCTGACGCGGAGCACATAACACGCCATTTTCCCCAGAGCTCACCATTTCTCGTACACCACCGCTATTGGCAGCAACGACAGGAAGTCCGGATGCCATGGCCTCTTGAACGACATTTCCAAACGTTTCCGTACTCGAAGGAAAGACGAAGAGATCGGCGGAAGCATATATTTGAGCGAGCTCTTCGCCACTTTCATATCCAGCGAATGTGACATTTGAAGGGGCTGACTCACGCAGTTCTTGTAGCTGTGGACCATCTCCGACAATGAGCCAATGAACTTGCGCTTTTACGGAATCTGGCAACAGTTTCATAATCGAGGATAGGGTATCTATATCTTTTTCAGGAGCGATGCGACCTACATAAAGCAGGAGATAAGGAGCTGTAATTCCATATCTTTCGCGAACGTCCATGCTCTTCTTTTCAGGTGTGTATAAGGAGCAGTCTACGCCTCGTGACCACAGCAGCAAGCGATCCATACCTTGTTCTTGTAGCGTGTCTAAGGTATCTCGAGAGGGAGCGAAAGTCGCATCACAGGAATGGTGAAACCATTTCATATAACTCCAATAGAGGGGGATTGCAGCTTTCATATGGTAATAAGTCAAATAGCGATCGAAGTGAGTATGATAAGAGGCGACATGTGAGATGCGGTGTTTGCGAGCGTAGTGCAGACCACATAATCCAAGGTTGAAAGGGGTTGCTAAGTGGAGCAAATCAGGTTGAAAGCGGTCGAGCTCTGTACGGATAGCAGCTAGGTTCGGTAAAGCTAGACGACATTCGGGATACAGAAAAAAAGGAATGCTCGTTACAGGACGAACGGGATCTGAATAGACCATATCAGCCGTACTTTTTGGCGAAAAAACAAGATGCTCAATGCCCCTTCGATTCAAATAATCGGTGAAACGTCCAAGTGTGAGTGCAACGCCGTTCATTTGAGGAACGAAAGTGTCGGTAAACAACGCAAGACGCATATGAATCCCTCCTGTAGTTCCAAGTTTAACTTCAGCGTAGCAGGGGATTGTTCGGGGAATGTCAATGCAATATGAAAGTCATATTATAATTTCGCGTATGGCATATGGTGATCTGAAGATCATATACTGTTCGCTTGAATTCTCCTTAGCAATTTTGATAAAAGATGAGAAGTCATTAAACGCGACACAGAATCCTTTTGTTCTCATGCCCATCTTGTTGTTGATCTGGGGCTCAGTTGCAGCAGTTAGCAAGCTTGTATTAAATCGATTGGATAGCTATCAGGTTTTTATTTTATATGTACGGCATGGGTGTGGTCATATTTGCAGTCATTTTAGTCATCGAAACGTGGGGGAAGCCCTTCAAGGTTTGGAGATTTTCGGAGTGGCTTCTGGTGCTCGCCTGCGGAGTATGTACGTTCTTATATGACTTTCTCTATCTAAAATCACTAGAGCTCATTCCAGCCGTTGAAGCGTCCATGTTAATACCACCTTAATCAAATAGATGGAAAACCTCCCGTTAATTTCAGCAGAATTAGGCTATTGCGCACTTTAGATGGATTTACTACAGCTAATTTTGCCATATTCGACGATTTCGATAGTATTATGGCGAATTAGCTACAGGAAATCCATTTATTTGTGAATTTCGCCAGGAAGGGATGAAATTAACTACATGAAATCCATTTATTTGCCTAGAGTGAATCAATTCGGAGCAGGCAACATGGCCAGAAATGACTTCGATGCCGCCGAAAGGGGAACTCCGCGAAGTGTGGCTATCCCTATTTGACGCGCAGGGGGTGGAGAAGCTAGCGGAATTTCGATTAGATCGCCAACAGCGAGTTCATCCGCTACATAACTGCCGATGACGAATGCAAGGCCAAAGCCTCGTTTAGCGAACTGGACCAGGAGATCGATACTACCCAGCTCGAACTCGGGTGTGAGAGTTACGCCTTCAGAGGCGGCATAGTCATCGAGATAGCGCCGTGTGCTTGCTCCATTTTCCAATAATAATAAGGGATAATTGTGTAAATCTCCTAGTGATAACGGAGTTCCTGCAAGATGCGCATAGGGTTTTCCGCCAACAAGGCAGTCTTGAATCGCAGAACTCTCGCGAAAGTCGATTTGTTTGTCCGAAGCGGGAAGGCTGACGATGCCAAAGTCGATTTTACCCTCCTTAAGAAGTGTGATGGTTTCAGGTGTTGTACGGTTCGTAACGCGGATTCGCACGCCAGGAAATTGCTCGTGAAAAGCCTCTAGATACGGCAAAAGATAATACTTGCACAACGTATCGCTCGCTCCAATATTGATCTCCCCGCTATGTAAGCTATGCATGTCTGCGATGGCTTTTTCACCAATTTTCATAAATTGAAATGCCTGCTCGACGTACCGAAATAGCACTTCACCTTCAACCGTTAGCGTGACACCTTTGGCCGTACGAAAAAAGAGTTGCCCACCGAGCGCTGCTTCCAATTGCTTGATCGTATGACTCACCGCGGGTTGTGTAATATGCAGTACTTCTGCCGCCTTCGATAAGCTTCCCGTTTGGGTTGTCCAATAAAAGACACGGTACCACTCCAAATTAACATCCATTCACATAACCTCACTTTATATCTGGTATAACTTATATCAATTATTCTAATGTCATTAGGGCAATTATAATAAGCTTTGTCAGGCAAAACAAGTGTAGGAGGCGTTCGATGTGACTGTAACTGCGATAGTTGGTGCGAATTGGGGAGACGAAGGCAAGGGGAAGATGACGGATGTCCTAGCGGCGCAATCATCTTATGTTGTGCGATACCAAGGAGGGAGCAATGCAGGTCATACGATCATTAATGATTATGGGAAATTTGCACTGCGGATGCTGCCTTCAGGTGTGTTTTATTCCCATGTGACGAATGTAATAGGGCCGGGAACGGCACTTGATATCGATATCATGCTAGGTGAATTAGAAGAACTTGAAGCAAGAGGTGTTCCTAAGCCGAAGTTGTTCATCTCGGAGCGAGCACAGGTCGTTTTGTCTGTACATCGACTTTTCGACGAACTCGAAGAAGAGCGACTTGGCGAACGTAGTTATGGATCAACGAAGCGTGGGATTGCGCCATTTTACGCGGATAAATATGCAAAACTCGGCATTCAAGTTGCTGATTTATTTCATGAATCTCGCTTGAAAGAACGACTCGAACATATGCTTACAGCGAAAAATGTGCTACTCCAACATCTATATGGACGTGCAGCCATCAAGTCGGATGAACTGTTGACACAGCTGTTGAGCCAGGCTGAGCGAATAGCGCCTTATGTGTGTGATACAACAACGCTGCTTCAAAATGCCAATGCAAATGGAGACCTCATCGYGGTGGAAGGCCAACTAGGTGCTTTAAGGGATCCGGACCATGGGATTTATCCGTACTCAACATCGTCTTCGACGCTTGCAGGTTTTGCCTCTGTTGGTGCTGGGCTGCCAGCTAGATCTATCTCAGAGGTCATCGCGGTAGTCAAGGCTTACTCGAGCTGCGTTGGTGCTGGCCCTTTCGTTTCAGAACTTGCGGGCAGCGAAGCTGAGGAATTACGTCGTCGCGGAGGCGATGCCGGTGAATATGGTGTAAACACGAAGCGTCCGAGACGCATGGGCTGGTTCGATGTCGTTGCAACCAAGTATGGCTGCATGATTCAGGGGGCGACAAGTGTCGCATTAACAAATCTGGATGTACTAGGTTACTTGGATGAAATTCCAGTCTGTGTCGGTTATGAATTGGCGGATGGTACCATTGTTGATCGCTTTCCAGTCAATGCATGGATGGATGCGGCTAAGCCTGTTCTGTCGCGATTACCAGGTTGGGAATGTGACATCTCTCAGGTAAAACGGATGGAAGACCTTCCAGAAGAGGCAAAGAACTACATTCAATTCGTCGAATCCGCCATCGGTGTGAAGATTTCTACGGTTTCTGTGGGTCCTAGACGCGAGCAAGTGATTCAGCGATAATTTCAGCAGTTATACTTTTGGCCGCCGCGAGGTAGCTCTCTCATAAATCGCGAAACATTGGGAAAAATAACCACCAAACATGTTTCGGAGGGGATTTATGAAGAAGATGATGGTGGTTGTGTGGATGGTTGGGAGTGTCTTGGTTCATCCCGTTCAAAGTGATGCCGAAGTACTGATGCCATGTAGTGCCGTTCTTGAATCTGTCGTTGCGGATCAAGTGAATGCCAAGGGGGCAGCGCTCGTTTACAAAGTGAAGCTAACACCAAGTTTTCCACGAACAAGTATTAGCATCCATGCGAATCATTTACCAGTGCCGTCTGCAGCGGGAAATTATGATGGGTACGAAGGGTTTGCTTTTATTCCAAATGAGATCAGCTGGCGTTTCAAACTGTTCCCAACCCCTGAAGTAGGCGGTCCGACGTGGGCTGGTAGGATTGATGATATAACGGCTGATGTAACGAATAGTACGATGGAGGTTCGTTTATCGAATTCCAAAACGGGGAAGTTAGGGCCTGTGATTGTAAGGAATACGATGAATGCTTGTAAATAATGGAAGGGTACACGAAGAATAGATTCATTTAGGGGGACTTTACCATGCCGGAACATACCATTGAACAAAGATTAGAGTCACTTGGAATCACGCTTCCTAAGGCAAGTGAACCCACAGCGAAATATGTGAATGTTGTGAAAGTGAACGGATTACTATATGTTTCTGGCAAGGGTCCATCCGGCAATTCTAAAGGGAAATTGGGACAGGCGTACACAACACAAGAAGGTTATCACTTTGCTAGATTAACAGGTATCGAGATTCTTGCTGTTCTGCAATCTGCCTTAGGTTCTCTGGAGCACGTTAAACAAGTTGTCAAACTACAAGGATTCGTGAATGCTGTTCCTGAATTTGAAGAGCATCATTTGGTGCTCAATGGATGTTCGGATCTGATGCTGGATGTGTTCGGCGAAAAAGGGAAGTCTGCCCGATCGGTCTTCGGCGCTGTTTCACTTAGAGATAACCTGCCGATTATTGTGGATTCTATTTTTGAAATAGCGGATTGAGAATTCGAATACCCTTACAATGAATGAGCGGGCGGTCCATGATAAATCATGGACCGTTCCGCTCTTATTTTTTTAGTGAAGCATAATGGAATCAATGATATCATTGGCGTAGGCAGTTATTGACCTGTGGAAAATTAAATGAGCATCTCTTTTTTATTTTTCAAATAAGGTTTGGAGGTATTAAGAATTGAAAAAAGCAAGATGGAAGCTACTTACTTATGTACCTTTTCTAGCAGTCATCGTCATCATCGGAATCATTCAGTCTTTCATGTTAGCTAATGAAAATGTGAAGCCATATCCAGAACCATTCGGGCGTGCAACGGAATTACCACAGTTGGCCACCTATGGTGAACCTGTACAAATGCTTGATGATGGCAGTTTCACCTATTTGGCAGGGAAAACAATAGAAATCGTTACGATTGATGAAGAGGGACGTAATCGTTCGGAGAGTCGTCTTTTACCAGACGTTGGCAGTATCCGTGGCTATAAGATGATAGATAAGGATCATGTGATTTGGATCGGGGACGGCAATAAACTGTATGCGAGTGAATGGAAGAGTGGTTCATGGAGTTCGAAGAACACACTCTTGGAGAACGAGATCGAAAGTGTGCAAACAGTGGTTGGCCCCAAAGGGAATAGCGTTATGCTCGCATACAATGATTCAACGCTGTATGTCAGTGAATTTCATCCGAATGCCAAGCTTACATGGACGAAACTTGATATAGCGAATGTGAAACAAATTCACGGTGTAAAGGATACCTCTGGGGGCAGCCTATCTCTTGTTTACGCCGTCAATAAAGATGGCAGCGAATCCTTTCACTACGTGAAACTAGAAGAGACGTCTTTGAAGCCGCTTGTGCAGATGAAACTGAAGGACGTGGATTATGCAACGAGCAGCTTAGATGATATGGCGTTAGGTTTGGATGGTTCTACATTTATTACCGCGTATACAACGAGCTCACGCAAATCAGGTAAAAGCACCTTACATATGCTCACTTTCCCAGCGAATCAACCGGATAAGATATATGATGAAGTCCTTAATCTTCCTGTCACGAAGGGGAACGATTCCGATACCATTTTGCATCCTACATTTACGCAGTCATCTACTGGTGAAAAAACGCTTGTCGCTTCGTCAGTGTATGAGAAAAATAGGCGTCAAACGAGTCAAGAGGTGTACACGATTAGCTTTCAGGATGGTAAAATGTTGAATGCTACGCGGATTAGCCAATTCGGCGGTTTTGCCGTGTATCCGATGTTTGCTTCGAACAAAGGGAGTTCACTAGCTATATGGCTCGATGCTGTAAACGCTGAGACGTATCGGGTCTACTATGCCACTGATCAGCTTCCTTATGCGGAGCGAATGAACAGGATTCATGCAGAGGACTTCCAACAAGCTGCTGGGAATTTACCACTATTTTGGGGGATTGGCGTACTAACGGCACTAATTAGCTTAAAATGGATTCTATTGCCTGGCCTTTATTTAATCGTGATCAGTGTATTTTGGCAATATCATTATGACGAGCATGCGAAGCGGCACTTTGGCATATCTATGGCGATGTATCTCATTGTCAAAGCGTTATTTATTGGCGATTACCGGAAACCGATTGCGCTGCAGGTGATGCCGGATTTCTTGCAATCGGTATGGGTTAGCTTGATTTTACTTGTTCTGTTTGCAGCAATTTCTTATTGGTTAACCCGCTTATGGAGAAAAGGTTTGGCCGAACGAAATGTTGGACTTGAGATGTTTTACTTCGTAGTTCTTGATGTCTTCATGACGAATATGTGGTATTCGTTCTTTATGTCACCTGCAACTTTGTCATGATGTTCGTGCAAAGCAATTGAAAATATTGGCATACATTGCTATGATAGAGGAACTAATAAACGATGTGTGACTGGCGGAGCATGGGGAACCATGAGGGAGCATATCGATAACGGCCGTACGCCTGGGCAAGAGGTAAGGGGAAATCCCCTTACCTCTTTATGTTTGAACCTAACTTGAGAGGAATGATAAGATGAGCGCGGAAACCGTAATCTTGGATGGTAATCGAGTGGCAACAGACATGAAAGAGGCGCTGAAAAGTAGAATTAATCTATTAGCTGGGAAGAGAATCATTCCTTGCTTGGCTACGATTCTGGTCGGTGGTGATCCATCGTCAGCTACTTATGTGAAAATGAAAGGAAATGCATGTAAACGACTTGGTATCAGGTCGATTCGTATTGAACTTCCCGAGCATACTTCGACAGCAGATTTGATTGCTGAAATTCAGAAACTGAATGTTGACCCAAGTGTCCATGGGATTTTATTGCAACACCCAGTACCTCATCATATTGACGAAAGGGCTGCCTTTGAAGCGATCGGTATCGGGAAAGATGTAGATGGTGTCACGACGCTCGGGTTTGCTCAAAATGCTTTCGGCTTTGCCGATTTCCCATCTTGTACACCGGCGGCGATTCTTGCTATTATGGATTATTATCGCATTTCAATGGAAGGCAAGCACGCTGTTGTTATAGGGCGAAGCCCCATTCTCGGAAAACCTGTTTCCCTGATGTTACTCAATCGGAATGCAACAGTAACGATATGCCATTCAAAGACGGCGAATTTAGTAGAGATGGTACAGTTAGCTGATATTGTGGTAGCGGCAGTTGGGAAACCGAAATTTGTGCAAGGGGATTGGATTAAACAAGAGGCCGTCGTGTTGGATGCGGGGTATAACGAAGGCAACATTGGGGATGTTGATTATGAGGCTTGTAAGGAAAGAGCATCCGCAATTACCCCTGTTCCTGCAGGAGTAGGACCTGTCACGATAGCCACCTTGTTGAAACACACCGTCGATGCGGCAGAAAAGTTAGTGTAGTTGAGGTTGAAAAAGGGGGAGTTAGATGAAATTGTTTCACGTCAGTGAAGAAAAAGATATTTCTATTTTCAATCCTAGACTGCCTTCAAGAAAAGATCTGGACCCAACCAAAGGCTTAGTATGGGCGATTAATGATAAATGTTTCCCCAATTTCCTAACGCCTCGGAACTGTCCGAGAGTTACTTTTTATGCCAATGAGGCAACTACGGAGGAAGATAAAAGGAACTATTTGTCTTCAAATGCAATGAATCACGTCGTAGCGATTGAGCATAAATGGTTTGAAATCATGAAGAATACAACGTTATATATCTATGAATTTGATTCATCAGATTTCTATGAGCGAGATCTTGGAGCGGGTTACTATGTGAGTGAGAAATCACAAGTTCCCATACATCAATTTGAAATAAAGGATCTATTCGGTGAGCTTTTTAAAAGAAATATTGAAGTACGGCTCCTAACAAATTTATGGGATCTATCGGATAAAATTCAGCAATCTAGTTTTCAGTATTCGATGTGTCGGATGGGCTTTGCTGAGCAGAGGACATCTTGAATTCGGAGCAGATTTTCGAAAGACGAAAAAGAAGAAAGGTGGGATTATTTTGGCTTTGACAATCTATGTTGTGGATGCTTTCACGGATCAAGTATTCAAGGGAAATCCTGCTGCAGTTTGTTTAACTTCTAAACCTCTTGATGAAGAGTTGATGCAACGAATTGCTTCAGAAATGAATTTGTCAGAAACAGCTTTTTTGTTTCCTCAGCAAGACGGGTATTCGCTTAGATGGTTTACACCTAATTCTGAGGTGGATTTGTGCGGACACGCTACATTGGCTAGCGCGCATATGTTGTGGGCAACGGGCATTTTACCACTGAACCAACAAGCAAGTTTCTTTACCAGAAGTGGGCTATTAACTGCAATAAAGCAAGATGCTTGGATTCAACTTAATTTTCCGTCGGAACCTGTGAGCACATGTGAATATCCATCAGAATTGATGGATGCACTTCAAATTGATCCTCTATATGTTGGACGGAATAGATTCGATTACTTCATTGAAGTTGGATCTGAAGACATCATTAAGCGTCTAAGTCCTAATTACTCTTTGTTGCGGACGATTCAAACTAGAGGGATCAATGTGACAAGTCGATCGAAAGATTATGACTTTGTTTCGAGATGTTTTTTCCCAGCAGTAGGTGTAGATGAGGATCCCGTAACCGGTTCTTCACATTGTGGTCTTGCGCCATATTGGGGCAAAAAATTAAATAAAACAGATTTGTATGCGTATCAGGCGTCCGCAAGAGGCGGTATACTAAAAATTAGTTTACATGAAAACAGAGTTCTACTTTCAGGCCAAGCAGTAATGGTTATGAGGAGCGAGTTGTTCATCTAGCATAAGGAGAGGTAGAAATGGCGCGCATTTTATTTATAAATGGTGGATCAGAGGGACATATCAATCCCACGATCGGAGTCGTGCAGGAGCTGATTTCCCGTGGCGAAGAGGTCGTGTACTTTTGCATAGAAGCGTTTAGAGAGCGAATTGAAAAGACGGGGGCTACCGTACGAACATTTGACGACCAAAAGTTTATAAAAGCTTTCATCTCAGGTGGAAGAAACTACTTGTTGGAGAGAGTTAACGGATTATTACTTACTGCAGACATTGTTATACCTAGCGTGCTCGAACAGATCAAAGATGAGAAATTTGATTATATCATCCATGATTCCATGTTCGGGTGTGGACGTATACTTGGTCAGCTGCTTAAGCTTCCTGCAATTAATTCTTGTACGTCTTTTGCGCAGTCCAAAGAATCCATTGATCAGGAGTTGGAACATTTTTTAAATAACTTCCCTTCTGAAATTGTTCAGCCTATTTATGAGCAATTTCAAAACCTGACGATGATGGTGAAGGAAAAATATGATGTAGAGATCCATTCTCCTTATGAAGTATGTTGTAATCCTGCAACGCTTACAATCGTGTATACCACGAGGGAGTTTCAACCGAATGGAGAATCGTTCGATCAGTCCTATCGATTCGTAGGGCCATCGATTTCAACGCGGTTACGCTCAGAAAGCAATGATTTTGAAGGAATCCAAGCGAAAAAACCAATATACATTTCATTGGGAACCGTGTTTAACCGATCCATTAATTTCTATAAACTTTGTATGGAAGCTTTGGGGAATACGGAACATACCATTGTCATGTCAATTGGGAAAAACGTTCAAATATCTGACTTAGGGGAAATTCCACTTAACTTTACTGTGAAACCCTATGTTCCACAAACCGAATTGCTGCCCAACACGAAGTTATTTATCACACATGGTGGTATGAATAGTACGCATGAAGGGCTCTATTACGGAGTTCCACTCCTTGTCATCCCACAAAGCGCTGATCAACCGATGATTGCTAAGCAAGTCGAAAGTATCGGAGCAGGTGTGACCTTGCAAATGCAAACTTTGAGTGCTGAACAACTAAGGGAAGCGGTGGATCAGGTGTTAACTGACTCCTCATTTTTGACTGCTGCTGCAAAAATAAGCGAATCTTTTCGAGAATCAGGTGGGTATCGCCAGGCGGTTGATGAGATTTTTAAGTTTAAAAGGGAGTATGGGATTAAGTAGAATGAAGACCCTCAGCATGAAGCTGGGGGTCTATTTATTTTCTCCCGAAAATAGATTCCTAATTATGGTAAAATATGTAGTGAGTTTGTTTTAAGTTGTTGGAAGGGACAAATAGTCATAATTCCTGATTGTGTTGGCGTTATTACTACGATTTGAAATGGAGATTCAACAAATGAGAATGCATACAGATCCCAAAGGAGATGCCTACGCACAAGTCATTGATTTGGCGATACGAAACTCGGAATGTTTTGTGCTTAGCGAAAGACTGTGGCATCTTGCAGATGGGGAGCCGAAGCAATACACAAGCGTGTTAGTAGCGTTAGAGCCTTACTTGGTGAAAACAATCATCATCCAAGGCGAGAATATCGAAGATGTTATCCAAATTAAAAAAGAATATCGCAGTCATGCTTTTTATACCGCAGGATCTTATTATTTGTATAGAAGTTGTGAAGAAAGCGGGTATCTACTGAAACAGATGGCAAATCAGTTGTCGGATTGGATATTCCCTAAACTTCCAGAAGACTTATGTTTCTTGAAAGAAGGTGGTGGAGACTACCTTTACTCAATTGTCCATGAAGATGAGTATGGGATGGATGTAACTGAGGAAGAAGCAATGGGATTGATGGATCAAATGACAGGACTTTTTCTAAGAGTAGAGGCTCACAAGGACTTTGATCGTCTACTAGACGATGCCATTAAACATAAAACGGATAGGCTGTATATTAGTCGACATCATTTAACGGAGTTGCCTGAGAGAATTCGGGAGCTTTCGGAGCTGCGGGAACTAGTCATTTTTGAACAAGATCTTTACAACTTACCGGAGGGGTTGTTTGAGTTAAGTAAGCTTGAAAGCTTGACAATCCAAACAGCTGATTTGGCGTATATTCCAGCATCCATCGCGAAGTTGAAGAATCTAAGAGTACTTTGCATCCAATGCGGAAGCTTTGATCGACCGACTCCGGGATATCAAATAAAGACGAAGGAAGAAATCAGTCTAAACTTATTACCAGCAGAAATTGGAGAGCTTGAGAAACTGGAACAGTTAACGATACAATATACCTCGATTCGTAAATTGCCGATCGAAATGATGAAGCTGAAGAAGCTGCGATTATTAAACGTTGGCATGTGTATGATGGAGCGGAAGCCTGATTTTCTCAATGATATGGAGCAATTGGCATTTATAAATTTGTCACGAGATTCGTTATGGGAAAGTGAGTTATGAGCCATGAGAGAGGAGCTTGCCATGCGGCAGCTTCTTTTTTATGGTGTGATGAGGTGTGAATTGCTGCGTACAAGCTGTAAGAATGGATGGATGAGGAGACGCCAAATGAATAGATGGATTTCATACAGTTAAATTTCGGAATTTTCTGCTCAAACGTAGAATAGATGGAAAAC
>NZ_JBFRGR010000058.1:0-24764 GCF_052115445.1 Paenibacillus sp. 2RAB27 | reverse complement strand
AGGCCCATCTTTAAGCCACAGATTGCTCCGTGTTTTATGATTCTCTCATGCGAGAAAACCAGTTATCCGGTCTTAGCTATCGTTTCCGATAGTTATCCCAGTCTTAAAGGCAGGTTACCTACGTGTTACTCACCCGTCCGCCGCTAGCTYAYCCCGAAGGRTAAACCCGCTCGACTTGCATGTATTAGGCACGCCGCCAGCGTTCGTCCTGAGCCAGGATCAAACTCTCCATAATAGAAAGATGACTTGCTCATTTGAAGCTAGCGAGATTTTGCAATCTCTTTTATAGTCGATTACTCGACTGTGCTTACTCACTCGTTGTTCAGTTTTCAAAGATCAATTTCTTTCGTTTTGTTCGTCACCCGTTTAGCGGCGACTTTTATAATATATCACATTCGAACTAATCAATGCAAGCTTTTTTTATTTCTCTTTTTTTCATCTTTGCTTTACATCATAGAACTCGTTGGCTTCAAATGCGTTACCGTTTTTAGCGGCGAGAGTTAATTTATCATAGAATCGCAATCAAAGTCAAGCATTAAAAAAAGAATAAAAAAAGAACCAGGAAAATGCCTGATTCTTAAAGGATTGTATTGCGTTATACACTCGTATACCTTAACTCGATTTCTGAAGTTTGCTCATCAATAATGACAGCAACTTCTTTGATTAAACCTTTTTTGACTAGTTTATTGAGCAAAAGAGGAAGCTCAGACTTGATTTCAACTAACTGCGAATGTTGCTGGAGTTCATCTGAGCTTAGCGGATGCTCGCTGTCTCTGAGGATTTGAATAAACGCCTCACAGCAGTGCTCCATTTTGGACATAACCGAAAATTCACAAGCAAGTAGAACAAGCTGGACACGCTGCTTCAAAGTTTCCTTACTCATTGTTAGCTCTTCATAAAGCTTATAGACCCCAGGATTAATCGCTCGAATCTGTCTCCAAACCGTGATTTCAGGGTGATAGCCATCTTCCACAATAACAATCCGTGCCCAGTGGTGTAGCGCTTCGAGAATGTTGTTATAAGCATCTAGAATATGATCGTCTAGAATGTATTCCTTGCTTTGCAAATACTTACGCAGAAAATGTGAAAATTCAATTAGCAGCTTATGCTCGCGCAAATCTCCGGGAAACTCAAGTATTCGATGGCGCAGGCCTTCTAAATAAGTGTTCTGATCCAGAAGTATCTCCCCTTTTAACAGCCAGTGAAGAATATTGCGATTAACACCATGCCGAATCCATTGCTCTATTGATGTAGGATCAATCCATCTTTCTTGTATCCTTGAATCGTCTCTTATATAATTAGTCGTATGATTGTTCAGTCTCAGGTCGTTCGTTACTATTAATAGTAGCGTATCAAAACCATCTGTCAGTGAGGGAAGTTGCTTAGGATTGTCTACCGCCATGACGCTAATGATTCTAGGGTCATTCCGGAACTTAAGCAATAACTGCTCTTTATTAATTCCMATGGGTGTCCAAAGCTCCTGTCTCCAATTGTTTCTTACTTATTTCTACAAGGGTGAACGGGTTTCCTGCTGATTTCTGTGACAATTCATACAAACATGTACTAGAAGGATTGGGGAGGAAAACACAGTGCGATTTAGATCAAGTAAAGTAAATGAATTCCGCTTATGGGGACTGGTCATGACCATGGGTGGGATGCTGCTTATGATTATAGGACTTGCAGGTGTCGTTTTCGATTGGGGACAAGTAGGTCGAGTAATTGCCGTCATCTTCATGATTATTGGTATGATTAGCGTATTGGTGAGTATGGGTATTTACTTCTGGGCGGGGATGCTTTCAACATCAGCAACTGTCATCGATTGTCCGGAATGCGGAAGAAGAACGAAAATGCTAGGTAAAACAGATCGTTGCATGTTTTGTAAAACCATTCTAACGATTGATCCACAATATGAGCCAGTTGGTGAAAATGAAACGGCAGCTACACAAACGGCTCACTTTGAGCCAAGTCGCGAACATGAGCATAAGCCTCACTAATGCAAAGAAAGCCGAGCCCATTATCAGGGTTCGGCTTTCTTCTTATTTTAAGATAGGCAAATTATCCTTCATCACATCCCAAATTGCAGACTTCTCAAACCCTCTTCTCCAAGTGGCCACACCAGCTAGATTATATTTATCAACCAATGCCAACCTAGCTTTAATTGAGACTTCGTCCTCAAGCCAGATGCGAATCAACTTGCTACCGTCTTTGTATTCTACATAATTTTGGCCTGTATCAGCTAAAAATGTAGGAGTTAGCTTTTTATCCTTAATGATGGTTTGTGCGGCTTCCATGGTTAACGTTTTGGATGTTGTGGTTAATTTGCCGTTCTTCGTTTCTTCAGTCCATTGTCGTGTATAGAATGGCACGCCGAGGACAAGCTTAGATGGCGGGATTTTATCCGTCGTCAGAAGCGCTGTAACGGACCTCTCTACCCATGGCAAGGAAGATACCGACCCAGACTTTGGACTCGTGGCCCAGTACTCGTCATAGGCCATCAACATCATATAATCGACGACCTCTGCTAAAGCTGGGCGATCATAAAACATAGACCACATTTCATTCGTTGATTTGGGTGTTACATCGATGGATACCGCTAAACCTTGCTCATGCATAAAAGGGGTCATTTCTCGGACGAATTGAACCAGGTTCTCTTTATCCTTGAGATAAACATTTTCAAAATCGATATTAATGCCCTGCAGCTTGTAAGTCTGGGCAAAGCCGAGTAGTTGTTTAATCATTTTCATGCGTAGATCATAGCTTGCTAGTACCTTATTCGTGCGATCCGCATCAAAGCCATTACTGAACAACGCCCATACTTGGTAATTGCGGTCCTGCGCCCATTTGACATAAGAGGCATCAGCTAAGTTGCTAATACGCCCCTCACTATCTGCGACTGAGAACCAAGTCGGACTTATCACTTGTAAACCAGGCATCTCACCGATCTTGGAAGTGTCTGGGTTTTTCGAAATAACATGTTCCCAGGTCATATTTAACTTACCGGTTATAGGCTTCCAAGGCACATAGGTGGATACTGACTGAACTTGCAGCGGTATCGTTTCCTCGTGATCTTCCATGATTTCACTTTTGCGAACAAAGCCAATTGGTCCGCTCTCTAGCTGCACTTTGTACCAATCTTCTTCAATACCGATAATCATGACCTGTTCGTTCACAGTAATCGTCGCAATAATCGGAGCTTTAATCGTAGCTTCCGTTCGTAATTGAGTCTCTTTCTTACCTGTATATTTCCCCCACTTGATCACATCGCCTTGTTTAAAGAGCAAAATTGCACCTGACTTTGCTGATTCCCTTATTTCAAATGCATACAGCTGCTTCAGAGGTTCAACAGGCAAGTAGATGGTATCTTCCTTCTTCTCGACAGGAAAGGATAAGGAGATAGGTTTCTCATTCATGAGTGCTGAAAGCTCCGTCGTCTTCATTCGCATCACTTTATCTTTGGTGGTTATGATGACAGAATCACTGCTTTTTTCATATATAATGGTCGGATCGATCCATTTCTGAACGAAATCCAGCGGAAGCTTCAGACCTTCCTTTTCTCCAATCGCACTTGATTTATAATAATTGCCTTCATAAAAAATCGGCTTTGTCAGCTCGTGGAAATCCGGCTCAACATGCGTTCGATTGGGTGCTAGCTGTTGCATCAGAAATGTTCCCGCGCCTGCCGCGAACATCCCTAAACATAATGCGCTAATCAGAATTACTTTTTTGGATGATTTCAACACTTCACTTCCTTATGTGTGGTTGGTTATGAATAAAAGAGAAAAAACGTGTCCGCTCTTCACAAAAGAAGGGCTGAACACGTTTCATTATACAACAGGAAACCACCTAATGAGGAATTTTGCGTATAGTTAATGCTTGGTAGTAACCGTACAATCTGGGCACACACCGTAAATCTCCAATCGATAACCGCCAACTTGGAAACCTGTATGCAACGCTGCTGTTGTCTCGATGTCTGACAATGGAGGGTATTCAAAATCAGAAATCTTCCCACATACCTCACAAACCGCATGATAATGATCTGTCATATCCGCATCAAAACGACTTGAGCTGTCCCCATAAGTTAATTCCCGAACAAGTCCAGATTCGATAAATACTTTAAGATTATTGTAAACAGTCGCAACGCTCATGTTAGGAAATTTTGATTCTAACGATTTGTATATATCATCCGCTGTCGGATGAGTCATGGAATCCAGCAAAAAGGAAAGAATCGCATACCGCTGGGGCGTCATCCGAACACCTGTTGTTTTCAACTTTGCTAAAGCCTGTTCTAAATGTGCTGCCATGGTACTCACCACCTGAATTAGTCATTAAAACCTTACATTATATTGTACGTGTGTTCTTCGGCTTTTGTCAATGATGGTACAAGGAAACAAACCTTCAATTTTTACTATTTTCGATAGCCACACCAGTGACCCCTTGAATTTGATTGGTTTCTTCGAGCACTAAGCCAATAACGGATGGCTTTGGTATTGTTACATGAAACGTAATTTGAACATGATTATCTTTAGTGCTGTCTTCTGATTCTTCTAGTTTAATTTGCTTAATATCTATCTTACGTTTACCTAGAATTGTTGTAATTAAACCTAAGGTACCGGGTTGGTCAATCGCTTGTATTTTTAGAACACGTACTTTTTTTCCATTGAAATACTTATGCTCTACTTTATTAAGAATCCATAAGGAAATTAAAACCATGAAGCATGCTAAGACAGCCGGATAATAAAAACCCGCTCCAATCGCAAGACCAATCCCCGCAACAACCCATAGCGATGCTGCTGTTGTAAGCCCAGTAATCGATCTTCCATTAAACATAATCGTACCCGCACCTAGAAAACCAATACCACTGATGACCTGAGCCGCCAAACGGGATGGATCAATGCGCACGTTGACCTCATTCACAAACGCGCTAAACCCGTACATTGAAAGCAACATCACGAGCGCTGAGCCAACACATACCAGAATGTGCGTGCGGAGACCTGCTGCATGAGAGCTAACCTCTCGTTCAAATCCAATCAAGCCACCAAGAAAAAGCGCTAATACTAGTCTTATTGTAATATGCAGCTGATCAATGACCCAAGGATTCCCCATGTAAACGCTCCCTTTATATATCAAATCAAAGACTTTATCAAGAAGTAGTTGATTCGATACCAGATTTGACGTTAGTGTCCTGTAGCAGGACGCTCAAAAGTTGTTAGACTAACTCCAGGAGGAACAGTAAAGACGCGTTTTAGGATAAAACCATATCTCTCATAGAGACGTATTGCCGGTAAATTCGCAGTCCCTGTGGATACGATAAATAGGACAGCCCCTGCAAGCTCTTGTTCCTTCATTATATGCTGTAACAGAGAGCTAGCAATCCCCCTACGGAAAAAATTAGGATGAACCATCATACGGCAAATCGTCACAATACAACCCTCACGCTCAAATGAAATGGCGCCTGCGAGTGACCGTCCCTCATGATCATCGACAAAGAAACCATAAAAGGTTTCTTTCGCTTCGCGTATAGACTGAATGCCATCCTTCAAAGGAGGGATATCATCAAAACCGATCAGTTCAGCCTCTACGCGGTAGGAAGCGATTTGAAGCGAAAGCAGGGTCAAGATTTCTTCATTCGATTGTAGAACTAGTTGCTGGATGGTCAGTGGAATCACTCCTACTTGAAAATTGAAAAAAGTGGTGCCCTGCTAAGAGGATCACCACTTCTACCTTATCATTTGCTGTTCAGGCACTCCACAATTAATTTATTGACGAGTCCTGGATTCGCTTTACCTTTGGTTTCTTTCATTACTTGTCCAACAAGGAAGCCCACGGCTTTTTCCTTACCAGCTTTGAAATCTGCTACGGATTGCGGGCTGTTCTCAACTACTTGCTCGACAATTGCTTTGATAGCACCTTCGTCACTGATTTGAACAAGACCTTGCTCTTCAACGATCTTCTGCGGCTCTTTACCGGTTTCGATCATTTCTTTGAACACCGTTTTGGCAATCTTATTGGAAATCGTGCCTTTCTCGATTAAACCAATCATTTCGCCTAGCCCTTTGCCTGTAACTTTGGCATCGGTAAATTCAAGGGAATTGGCATTTAGATAACCAAGCAAGTCACCCATGATCCAGTTCGAGACCGCTTTGGCATCTTGGGTATACTTCAAGCTTTCTTCAAAGAAGTCAGCCATTTGCATGGAAGCCGTGATAACAGCTGCATCATAGCTAGGCAAGCCATATTCATTACTGTATCGAGCTTTACGAGCATCTGGCAATTCTGGAATCGAAGCTTGTACACGTGCTTTCCAAGCATCATCAATGTAGAGACTAACCAGATCCGGATCCGGGAAATAGCGATAATCGTGTGCATCTTCTTTGCCGCGCATTGCGAGAGTTCTACCTTGCGTTTCATCCCAACGGCGAGTTTCTTGAATGACTTCTTCCCCGCTTCTGAGAATCTCCGCTTGGCGGTATTCTTCATACTCAAGTCCACGCTGCACCCCACGGAAGGAGTTCATATTCTTAAGCTCGGCACGTGTGCCGAATTTCTCTTGTCCGAACGGCCGGATGGAAATGTTYGCGTCACAACGTAGCGAGCCTTCTTCCATTTTCACATCAGAAACATCGCAATAGATCATGATCGCCCTGATCTTCTCTAAGTAGGCACGAGCTTCCTCAGGGGAGCGCAAATCCGGTTCGGATACGATTTCGATCAAAGGCGTTCCTGCACGGTTAAGGTCAACGAGGGAAGCATAGCTGCCATCAATATGCGTCAGTTTACCTGCATCCTCTTCCAGGTGGACACGCGTGACTCCAATACGTTTGGTAACTCCGCCTACTTCGATATCGACCCACCCATGCTCGCCGATCGGTTTATCATATTGTGAAGTTTGATAAGCATCAGGTGAATCTGGGTAAAAATAGTTCTTACGATCAAATTTACTGTCCGTCGCAATTGTGCAATTGAGGGCCATTGCCGCTTTCATCGCATACTCGACCGCTTGGCGGTTAAGAACTGGCAGGACGCCTGGATGACCTAAGCATACTGGACATGTATTCGTATTCGGAGGTGCCCCGAATGAGGTTGCACAACTACAAAATATTTTGGAAGCGGTATGAAGCTCTACGTGAACTTCAAGACCGACTACGGTTTCAAATTGGGTATCTGTTGCCGACAAAGTGAATGCCTCCTTCGTTACTCTTGAACTAATAACTTACAATTGCGGGCGCTGCTTGTGGTGGTCTGTGTGCTGTTCGAAAGCGTGGGCTACACGCAAAACGGTAGCTTCATCCAATGCTTTGCCGATAATTTGCAAGCCAACCGGAAGTTCATTCACGAATCCGCATGGTACGCTAATTGCAGGAATACCTGCCAAACTGACCGGGATCGTCATAATATCATTCAAATACATCGTGAGTGGATCACTGCTCTGCTCACCGATTCGGAACGCTGTCGTTGGTGCCGTTGGCCCGATGATGATGTCATAGTTGTTAAACACTTGATCAAAGTCTTGCTTGATCAGTGTGCGAACTTGTTGGGCTTTCAGGTAATAAGCGTCATAGTAGCCTGAACTTAGTGCATAGGTACCCAGCATGATTCGGCGTTTAACCTCTGGTCCAAAGCCTTCACTGCGGGATAGATTATACAGATCCAACAAATTGCGTGCATTATCGGAACGAACACCATAACGGATGCCGTCAAAACGTGCCAAGTTGGAAGAAGCCTCGGAGGAAGCCAGCAAGTAATAAGTTGCTACCGCGTACTCGGAATGAGGAAGCGTTACTTCTTCCCATACAGCGCCAAGACCTTCAAGTACTTTGAGCGCTTCAAGAATTTTCTCTTTTACAGCTGGGTCGATCCCTTTACCCATGTATTCTTTGGGTACGCCTATGCGCAGTCCTTTGACGTCACCCGTCAATGCGCTGAGATAGTTCGGGATCTCCACATTCGCAGACGTGGAGTCTTTCGGGTCGTAACCTGCGATAGCTTGCATCGCGTACGCAGCATCTTCTACGTTCTTCGTAAGCGGCCCGATTTGGTCAAGGGAGGACGCGAAAGCGACCAAACCATAGCGGGACACGAGTCCGTACGTTGGCTTCAGACCAACGATACCGCAGTAAGCAGCTGGTTGGCGAATCGAGCCACCGGTGTCGGAGCCCAGCGCGAAGTACACTTCGCCTGCAGCAACTGCTGCTGCCGAGCCACCGCTGGAGCCGCCTGGCACATAATCCGTGTTCCACGGATTATGGGTTGGGTGGAACGCGGAGTTCTCGTTGGAACCGCCCATCGCAAACTCATCCATGTTGAGCTTGCCGATGGTAACCGCTTGTGCTTCCTTGAGCTTGCTCACAACTGTCGCATCATAAATCGGAATATGATTGGATAAGAATTTGCTTGCGCAGGTCGTCTTCAAACCTTCGGTGACCATATTATCCTTGATTCCGATCGGCAAACCGAATAAATCACTGCGTGCAGCATTGCTTAATAGCTGCTCGTCCAACTTAGCAGCCGTCTGACGTGCATTCTCTTCATCTAGTGTTAGGAAAGCGCGAACCTTGCTCTCCACTTGCCCAATTCTTGTATAGGATTGATCCACGAGATCCGAAACTTTGAGTTCTTTACTTTGCAGCTTCGCGTGGATTTGTTGTAGGTTTAGTTCAAACAAAGACAACGACAGGCACTCCCTTTCATCTCTAACTTATTCTAAAACAGCAGGAACCTTGAACTGCCCATCCTCATGATCTGGGGCGTTCAGCATCACTTTTTCAATTGGTAAAGACGGCTTTGCAACATCCTCACGCATCACATTTACTAATGGCATGGCATGGCTAGTTGGTACAACACCATCGGTGTTTAATTGATTAAGCTGCTCGGCATATTCTAAAATAGCATTTAGCTGATCTGTAAATAGATCTTTTTCGGTATCATTCAGGTCGAGTCTAGCCAGCTTGGCGACATGATCGACATCTTTCTTCGTTATGCTCACGTATTCTGCACCCCTTGTATCAGCATTAAGTCATTCTTTTCATTATATCCCAGATATTTTGCGAACTCAATCCAGAATAAGGATGTACCTTGTTAAGATCAGAAGTAACAGCTATAAAGTAAATTAAATGAATCTACTGAATCTATTGAAAATATTGAATCACAATACTAACTTGTGTTAGTATTTCCTTAAATATGGTAGTGAAGCACACGCCGCTTATTCTGTTCAGCATTTGCTGTTCAGGCTGAGCGGCATTTTCATTTTCAGAGAAGAAGGGATGCATGAGAGGATGATTTACAAATTGGATATGTTAGGAAAGTTAGATAGGTTTAGGAAAGTCGAGGAATTCGAGAAAGCTTATGCGGAGTTTCTGCATATGCATTATGGTAAAAGAAAAGGCGAACGATTACGTAGATTAAAAGAAGGTCATGGCCACGCAGAACATCTATTCCTTACACAGGTATGGTGGAAAGCATTGGGGGATTTTAAACATTTACATCCCGAGTTTGAAGTTAAAGATTTCCGTGATGGAACTCGGTTTATTGATTTCGCTTACTTACGTCACTCCCTGAAGCTTGCAATCGAAATTGATGGATACAACACACATGCCAATACGATTAGTCGCTCACAGTTTTCTGATCAGTTAGTACGCCAGAATCATTTGGTTATTGACGGTTGGAAAATCTTACGCTTTTCCTATGATGATGTGAAAAACCGGCCACGGATGTGTGAGCAGATTCTGTTGCAGTTTTTAGGAAAATATTTCGGAGAACAGCAGGAACAATTGGTTGAGTTAAGTTATGTAGAAAAAGAAATTTGTCGATTTACTTTCACTGCGGGTAAATCGATCTCCCCACGTGATGTAAGTAACATATTTCAATTCGAGGCAAAAAAATCAAGACGAATTTTACAAGAGATGCTAGCGAAGCAACTTCTTATCCCTGTTGGAGCTGGACAACAGCGGATTAAGCGCTATGGGTTGCATCCGACTGTTGCGAATCGTTTGGTCAATGGGTGAGCGAGTTCGACTGTAAGACCCTTTTGGGGCACTACGGGAAATCGGGGGCACAGATCGGGGGCTGTAACGACTATTTTGGGCGTTACAGTGAAGTATTTGCGACGGTGAGCGCGATCGGGCGGCTGTAAGGCCCTTTTGAGGCTTTACAGCGAAGGCTGATGCGCGGATCCGGTGTGTAACGCCCATTTTAGGCGTTACGGGGGCGACTTGCGGCGGGGCTTGGGCCGGATCAGCTGTAAGGCCCTTTTGGGGTCTTACGGAATAGCGTCCGCACGGATTCGATGCTGTAACGCCCATTTTAGGCGTTGCACACTGAATCCGCCGCGGGATGCCATTTTACAAAGGCAAAAAAAAGCGCCGGTGCATGTCCACCGGCGCTTTCTATAGTTAAATCCAAGCTTTCAGCCCGATTTGTTTGATGAATTCCTCACGGGACTGTACTTCCTTGTCCCTTTCCTTCTCCGGCTCAGTGGCAGACTCGCCATTCATAATTTTCCGGAACAAGGCTTCGTTGTTCGTTGCGAGAGCATAATCTATTAAAGCTTCTCTCTCGACTTGCTCCGCCTCTTGCTGTAGAAGCACTTCTTCCAGCTCAATATCGGTTGCAGTCACATAGTAATGTTTGTTCTCTTTAGGGACACGTACGACATAATCGAAAATGTTATCGTTATTTCGGTCATACGCAATTAAATAGCCATATCCGCCAATAGGCAGATTCTGTTCTAAACGATCAGCAATGAAGATAATTTTCTCGCCAAGACGAAGCATCTGCTTTCCCCCTACCTATATATAACTCTCAAATGAGTCTATGAATGCATGGAATACGTTCTATTGCCTATCGTACTAAAAAAACTAGATTGTGTCCAATTGACATCACTTGTTCATACTCCATTCATATTCCTAGCTTAGGATGAATTTACTTTCATCCATAAAGGAGTTGCTTACTATGTCACAACGTTCTTTACAAGCCTTGCGCTATGTCGGCTGGGCAGAGGGTTCCTCTTTTCTCATTCTACTTGGTATCGCCATGCCACTTAAATACGCGTTCGATCTGCCGCAAGCTGTTTTTGTCGTAGGGCTTGCTCATGGATTTCTATTTGCGCTCTATCTGCTATCGATTGCCTGGGTTATCCTCCAACATCGTTGGTCCTTTGGACGCGTACTCGCAGCTTTCATTGCGGCATTTATTCCATTCGGTCCGTTCTTATTCGATCGTTGGATCCGACGTTAGACGCATCACTTCGTAAAATTTCAGAAAGAAGCATGAAACTGATATAGTAGTGAGAAAACTATTCTATCAAACAAGTGAAATTTACGGAGGAAATCATGTCAGATCCATCATCATCTCCAAAAGCTCGCCCCTCACTAACGGAGGGCCCGATCACAAAGACATTGATCTTATTTTCACTCCCCATACTATTAGGGAACGTTCTACAATCCTTGAACGGGTCGATCAATACGATTTGGATCGGAAAATATCTAGGTGAAGTCGCCCTTGCAGCAACATCGAATGCGAATATTATCATGTTCTTCTTAATTAGTTCCATTTTCGGGATTGCCATGGCTGCCGTCATTCTAATTGGTCAAAATCTCGGTGCTAAGAAAGTTCAAGAGGCCAAGCAAGTAGTCGGAACGAGCACAGTTTTCTTCCTTGTATTATCCATAATCGTCGCCTTACTGGGATGGATCTTCTCCTCCACGATCTTAGACTGGATGAATACTCCGCCTGATGTCAAAGAGTTTGCCGTGACGTATACGCGAATTATGTTCGCAGGTGTTCCGTTCATGTTCGGCTATAATTTAATCATGGCCATTTTGCGTGGCTCGGGGGATGCGAAAACCCCGTTTTACTTCTTGCTTTTATCAGCAATCCTCGATGTCGCACTCAATCCTTTGCTGATTCAAGGGATGGGTCCATTCCCGAAAATGGGGATTGCCGGCTCAGCTGTAGCGACTTTTATCGCGCAACTAGTGAGCTTCGTGCTTCTCATTGCTTACTTGTATAAGAAGAAGTACTTCCTTCGTATCACGAAAGAGGATATTCCTTTGCTGCGAATCAATTGGACCATTATTCGAACACTGATACAAAAAGGGCTGCCTATGGGCTTAAATATGGTCGTGGTTTCCCTAAGTAATCTGATGCTGGTTCATCTCGTGAATGCCTATGGCTCCGAATCCACCGCAGCTTTCGGTGTCGCGATGCAAATATCAAGTTACGTCCAAATGCCCGCTATGGCTATTGGTGGTGCAGTAACTTCGATGGCTGCGCAAAACATTGGCGCTGGGAAATGGGATCGTGTCAACCGGATCACCTGGACAGGTGTTGGCGTTAATATCTTAATGACTGGATTGATTGTAGCCGTTTTGCATCTGTTCAATCGGGAAGTTGTCTCGTTCTTCTTGCCTCCTGAAGGAAAAGCGATAGATATTGGCGTTCACATTAACAATATTACGCTTTGGTCTTTCATCATTTTCGGCATCTTCAATGTCGTTGCTGGTGTCGTTCGATCTGCGGGATCTGTAGTGTTCCCTCTTATCGTTGCATTTGTTGCTCTGTTGCTCGTTCGCATTCCGCTTGCCACTGTGCTATCGCAAAAGTACGGCTTCGATGTGATTTGGTGGAGCTTCCCTGTCAGCTTCAGTGTTGCTGCCACTTTGAACCTGCTGTATTACCGCTTCGGGAAATGGAAGCAAGCCAGAATGATGACTAGTAAAACCTAAACATAAGCTTAAACAAAAAGTCTGCCTAGCCAAGTAAATTGGCTTGAGCAGACTTTTTTCACTAAAGATGAAGCAAATCCTTATGGATTTTGATCACAATTTTCTTATTCGTTGTTGACTCCGTAATGAGGCAATTAGGCCGATGAATATCGGATGGGAAGCATACGGCAAACATGCCAGGTTTGAGCATAATATCCGTTTCAGGCAGCGCATGTTGGGATTCGTAGAAGGCGATATCATGTGTCTCAAACTTGTTATCCACGATGATTGCCTCGTCAGTCAGCTTGTAGAAGCATAAACGCTCCTCCCCGCTCACCAGAAACTGAATATCCGTATACACAACGTGCGACTCCGGCATTTGTTCTTCCCTAGGACGCGTCACAGATTCTTGCACATTGGCATACATCAAGTGGCCATTATCGCCCTCCAGATCATACCGTCCTATCTCTAGCTCTCCCAAATTCCGATTCAAAATGTAGTCGATACCTCGTGCTACAGCTGCTGGCCATAAATGCCGTTCTTGCTCAAAATGCTTCACATCGCTGATAATCATCGTTATTTTCTCCTTTTAAAAAGACCCGCCCCATTGGGCGAGTCGTCTCTTGTTTAGAACTTTTCTTGATTAGCGCCTTCCCAATCAGCAAGGAATTTCTCAATACCCGCATCTGTCAGCGGGTGTTTACTCATTGATTCTATCACTTTATAAGGAACAGTCGCAATATGTGATCCTGCAAGCGCTGCTTCAATGACATGAGCAGAGTGACGTACACTCGCAGAAATAATTTCGGATTTGATACCGTGTACTTGGAAAATCTGGCTGATTTCTTTGATTAAATTCATACCAACTTGGTTGATATCATCCAAACGACCGATAAACGGGGAAACATAGGTTGCACCAGCGCGAGCAGCAAGCAATGCCTGTGTGGAGCTGAAGATCAGCGTCACGTTTGTAGGAATGCCAAGCGATCTAAACACGCTAGTTGCTTTCAATCCATCCAACGTCATAGGCAGCTTAATAACGATATTCGGGCTTAGTGCCGCAAGCTTCTTACCTTGTTCAACCATTTCGTCTGCTTTCAAAGAAACAACTTCAGCACTGATTGGCACATCGCCCACGATGGAGATGATTTCTTTCACTGTTTCAAAAAAGTCTCTTCCTTCTTTAGCAATCAATGATGGGTTAGTGGTTACACCTGCAACTACACCTAACGCGTGTGCTTTACGAATTTCTTCTACATTGGCTGTGTCGATAAACAATTTCATCCTGTATCCCTACCTTTTCTCCCGCTATGGGTGCTTATTGGAAATACTTCTGTCTGATTTGCCCAACGATTGCTTCTGCGGTAAAGCCATATTCACGAATGACGCGATCTGCTTTCGCTGATGCTCCGAATTTGCGGATGCCGACAACGAAGCCTTCTTGTCCCGTAATGTCTTCCCATCCAGCCGGATAAGCCATTTCCATCACAACATTTTTACGCACTTGAGGCAAAATAATGGCATTCCGTACCTCTTCTGGCTGCCCCTCAAATAATTCACGGCTTGGCATGGAAATAACACGAGCTCCAATTCCATCTTGCGCCAACTGCTTCTTCACGTCAAGTGCTAAGCTCACTTCTGAGCCAGTCGCAATGAGTTGCAAGTCAGGTGTTTCGCCATTGGCAACATCAGACAGGACATAAGCTCCTTGGTGGATATGATCAAAAGCAAGCGTGTCCGTGCCTGGAAGTACTGGCAAGTTCTGACGCGATAGCGCGAATACGAACGGGCCTTCTTTCGCTTGAAGAACATACTCCCAAGCAGCCGCTGTCTCGTTCGCGTCCGCAGGACGGAACAATGTCAGATCCGGAATCATCCGCAAGGAAGGGATCTGTTCAATCGGTTGATGCGTCGGGCCATCTTCGCCGACAGCGATGCTGTCATGCGTGAAGACATACGCAACAGGGATCTTCATCAACGCGGATAGGCGAATCGCACCGCGCAAGTAATCGCTGAACACGAGGAACGTGCCGCCGAAAGCACGCAGTCCGCCGTGAAGCAGCATGCCGTTCAGCGCTGCGCCCATGGCGAATTCCCGGACGCCGAACCAGAAGTTGCGTCCGCTGTAATCTGCCGCGCTGAATGCCGCAGCATCGCCGATCATAGTGAAGTTGGAGCTCGCTAGGTCGGCAGAGCCGCCTACTAGATGAGGTACCCGCTTCGCCAAGCCGTTAATCACTTTGCCAGATGCGGTGCGCGTCGAGATCGCGCCGCTCTCTGGGGTGTAGCGCGGCACATCGGCGTTCCAATCCGCCGGAAGGTCGCCGCTGTTCGCGAGCTCGAATTGCTTCGCGAGCTCAGGGTAGGCCGCCTGGTAGCTGTTCCACAGCTGCTCCCAGGCTGCTTGTGACTGAGCTCCCACCTCTTTGTGGTGGGCGAAGTGGGTGTACACCTCAGCCGGGACGTAGAAGTCCGGCTCGAGGGGCCAGCCCAGAGCTTGCTTCGTCAGAAGCAGCTCGTCTTTGCCCAGCGGCGAGCCATGCGTACCGCCGTGGCCGCCCTTGCCGGCTTTGTTCGGCGAGCCGAAGCCGATGGTTGTTTTGATCTCAATCAGCGTTGGGCGATTGAGATCGGCCTTGCCCTCTGCGATCGCCGCAGAGATCGCATCGACGTTGTTTTGCTCTTCCACACGGAGGTATTGCCAACCGTAGGATTCGAACCGCATTTTGACGTTCTCGGAGAACGACATGTTCAAATCCCCATCAAGGGAAATATCATTGGAATCGTACAGGACGACGAGTTTACCTAATTTGAGATGTCCAGCGAGGGAAGCGGCTTCGGATGAAACACCCTCCATCAAGTCGCCATCTCCACAAATGGCATAAGTGAAATGGTCAACAACTGGGAAATTCGGTTTATTGTATACGGAAGCTTGGTGTGCTTCAGCCATCGCCATACCCACTGCCATGGCAACACCTTGACCAAGCGGACCTGTCGTAGCTTCTACACCAGCTGTGTGACCGTACTCTGGATGCCCAGGTGTGCGGCTTCCCCATTGGCGGAATTCCTTGATATCGTCCAAAGATACATCATAGCCACTTAAGTGAAGCAAGCTGTACAGCAACATGGATCCGTGTCCCGCAGACAAGACGAAACGATCACGGTCCGCCMATTTCGGACTTACTGGATTGTGTTTCAAATGACGTGCCCACAGCGCATACGCCATTGGTGCCGCGCCCATCGGCATGCCTGGGTGACCCATAGCAGCTTTCTCAACAGCATCAATAGTAAGCGTTCTAATCGCATTAATACTTAATTCTTCAATGCCAACCGTTGTTCCATTCAATGAGATACGCCTCCATCTATGTGATTGTTTTTATTACCTTATCTCTTTATTATAAGAGGAGATGGTGCATTCAAATAATTGATAGTTTCGATACTCGCTATAGAAGGTGTCTATATGGTTAATTTCGAGTTGTATAAAGTATTTTATTTAACAGCGAAATCCGGAAGCTTGTCCAAAGCAGCGAAAGAGCTGTATATCACGCAGCCCAGTGTCTCTCACTCCATTAAATTATTGGAGGAAAGTCTCGGGCTACCTTTGTTTGCTCGTACGTCTAAAGGCGTTGATCTAACCAAAGAGGGCGCCATCCTCTATTCCTATATTGAGCAAGCATACAACTTCATTTCCTTAGCAGAGGAAAAGCTCAATGAACTGCGAAATTTCTCTAGTGGAGAAATTAAAATCGGTGGCAGCGATTCCTTGTGCAAACACTATTTGCTTCCCTTTCTGGAATCGTTTCACGTTCAATATCCACATATCCAGATTAATCTAGTCCACGGGACGACACCGGAGATTGTAAAAAATTTAAAAGAAGGCAAAATCGACATCGGTATTGTAAGAACACCTATTCATGACGATCAGCTTCAGGTTCGTGAGGGGATTACCATTCAGGACTGTTTCGTCACTGGCCCCAAGTACCGAGAACTGTCTGAGGGCACGATTACGTTAGCGGAGTTACTTGCCTATCCAATTATTTTATTCTCTAGTAACAGCTCTTCAAGAAAATTTGTCACGCGTTTGTTCAGTGATAACGGTTTGCTTTTAGAACCGGAGATTGAGCTGGGCAGTGTGGATTTACTCATTGAATTTGCGAAGATCGGCTTCGGCGTTTCCTTCGTGACGAAGGAGTTTGTCGCCAGGGAATTAGCAGAGGGCAGCTTATTTGAGGTCAATCTCGAGGCGACGATACCCTCTACCAAGATAGGAATTATCACGTTGAAGAACATGCCGCTCTCAACTGCAGCAGCTGCATTTGTAGCTAAGTTGGAGAATCCGGGGTGATATTGCAGAAAAAACACACTCAGCTTCCACCGAGTGTGTTTACCTTTTTACAAACAAACCATCGCCTTAATCACCTTCGACTCCGGCTTCAGCCATGCTTCAAAATTTTCCACCATTTCCTCGAAGGAGGCACGGTGCGTAATATAACGCTCAATGTCGATGCTTCCCGTCTTTAATGCACTTCGCACCGTATCAAAATCCTCCATGGTCGCATTCCGGCTCCCCATTAACGTCAACTCCCTCTTGTGGAAATCAGGGTCATGAAAGGCAATATCTGCCTTCACTAGTCCGACGTAAACAAGTTTGCCGCCATGAGCGACAAGACCGAAAGCATCTGTCATCGATCTCGCATTCCCTGTTGCGTCGAAGACGACAGTAGGAAATTCGCCATTCGTAAGCTCCGCTAGTTTTTCCTTCGGAAGTTGGAGCGCATTCACGGTATGATCGACGCCTGCCCAGTCCCGGCAAAAAGCTAATCGCTCCTCGTTAATATCCATCGCTATGACGTTAGCACCACGTTGCTTTGCCAAAATCATCACCCCAAGCCCAATAGGGCCCGCTCCAATCACTAACGCCGTTTCCCCTGAACGCAGCTCTGATCTTCGCACCGCATGTGCACCAATGCTAAGTGGTTCCAGCATCGCAGCCTGATCCAGCGTTAGTCCAACTGCTTTAATTAGATGACTCACTGGCAGAGCTAAACGCTCTACCATGCCTCCATCCCTATGTACGCCAAGCACTTTCATGTCTGTGCAGCAATTTGTTTTGCCATTGCGGCAAGCAATACATTGTCCACAATGCATGTAGGGAACGACGCTTACAAGATCCCCAACTGCCACATCCGTTACTCCCTCACCAAGCTCCTCTACATACCCTGCCAGCTCGTGCCCAAGAATACGCGGATAGCTAAAGAAAGGCTGATTCCCTTTAAACGCATGCAAATCCGTCCCACATATGCCAATTCGCTGAATACGAACGAGTGCTTCTCCCACACCCACAGTTGGTTCCTCTACCTCGACATACTTCAAATGCTCGATTTGTTCACAGACGATCGCTTTCATGTTTACCCTCCTCCATCTAATCTATGAACGATTATGAATTCATAATTTATAGAACTCCTTAGCATTTAGACCGAATAAACGATCTTTATCCTTTTCCGACCAACTATCTGGCAAGGATTGATTCACGACATCGACAACGTCCTCATAGTCAGCCGCGAGCAAACAGACTGGCCAATCACTTCCGAACATCACACGCTCCGTTCCGAAAACCTCCAAAATATGCTGGACATACGCCGTAAAATCCTCCGGCTTCCAATCCGAATGGTTGGCTTCGGTCACCATACCTGAAACCTTACAATATAGACTGGGGTGCTTCGCAATAATCGCCATTTGGCTTTTCCAAGGTTCAATCACACCTTCGGCAATCGACGGCTTCGCAATATGATCAATAACCCCTCGAAAACCTGGTACCAGTTCCAGTAGCTCAATAACGGTTTCTAATTGATGAGCGAGGACAAGCAGGTCGATCGGCACTTCTTCCTTAGCGAAGTAACGCAAAGCTTCAACAAAATGAGGTTGCAGGATAACCCGTGCATCAGGCATCTCCTGAATCATCACCCGAAAGCCTACATATTTCGGATGCTGGCTGCATTTTTGATAATGAATAAGATAATCAGGATCGTCCAAATCAAGCCATCCAACAACGCCGGCAATTGAATCTGTGCTTTCACTTAAAGCTAGTAAATAATCGGTTTCTTCTAACGTTTGCGCAGCTTGAACCACAATACTCTTATCGAAGTTGAATTGCCCAAGATGTGGTACCAAATCATTTGGTAAATAATCACGATTCAACACGGGGAGAGCTGGTGTAAGCCAACCATAATCCCCCCGGTCGATCTTCCAATAATGCTGATGTGCATCAATACGCATGACGATTCTCCTTATCTTCACACCTAATATGATATCGCTTTCTTTCATTTTATCATTAAATTTCCGATATGAAATATCGATATCTAGCATAACTATACGGTTTTTTGATATTATTGAACTATCTTGCAGAAGAAAGGCGTGGTTATTGTGGATCCTATTCGTAAAATTTTCGATAATCATGATGCCTTCCCCATGTCTTTTGCCTATAAAAACACAAAAAGCTCGCTAAGCGAGCTTCCTGATCATTTCCATGACTGGTATGAAATTGTTTATGTGTATAGGGGGCGTGGTACTTTTTTTATCGACCATACCTTCTATGAAATGAAACAAGGCGATCTCTTTCTTATTCCAGGGAATACAATTCATCGGGCGACACCAGATAAAGAGTCCCCCGTGACGTCCACAGCGATTTACTTCTCTCCAAGTATCGTACAGTTGCCTTCGCTAGGAGAGGACTTCTCCTGTTTACAATGCTTTGAGCAAGCCGCTACCCTTCGTAATTATAAGTTCGAAATGCGGTTACCACAGAGTCAGCACCTAGAATTACTTTTAGATACGATTGAGAACGAATTTAAGCATCCAACCATTGGTCAACGCCAGTCCATCCTTCTTCATTTACTTCAATTGTTACTAACCATCTATCGTGATATGACCACTGACACCAAGTCTCCTAATTTGGACACCGTTGTCGGCCCTATTTGGATGCGAGAAATCATCCTCTATATTGATCAGCATTTCTGTGAAGATATTGGACTCCAAACACTTTCGAAACAAGCTTCTGTCACGCCGGCTCATTTCAGCAGAGTATTTAAACAGTTCATTGGCATGAACATCAGCACCTATCTCATAACCAAGCGCATCATCCGCGCTAAACAGTTGCTTCAAGAAAGTGATGCAAGTGTCGGTACAATCGCGGATCTATGCGGGTTTGAAAGTTTACCTCATTTTCATGCGATGTTCAAAAGAGTGCTTGGCATTACGCCCGCAGCGGCACGGAAGTCCTTCCGTTCATTCTAAGATTGCTTCACTAACCGATCGTAGAGGAAGTCCGCAATATGAACGGCTTCCATATGCCCGTTTTGCCCATGTTTATCAATACCTAACTTCATTTGCAGTAAGCAGCCTGGATTGCTTGTGACCACGTAGGATGCTGTTGTTGCATTCACATTTTCCATCTTATGCTCTAAGATTTGGTTGGCCATGTCTGGCTGAGTCATATTATAAATTCCGGCGGAACCACAGCATGAACCAGAATCCTTCATTTCGATATAAGCGGTGTTACTAACCCTCTGCAGCAATTGCTTGGTTGGTTGACTGCCCTTCATCACGTTGCGAAGATGGCAGGATTCCTGATACGTAACTCGTGTTGGAGCATGCTGAGATAGCGTATCTGCAAAACGAAGAGGTCGACCTTTCTCCACCAGAATGGAGCTGATATCCTTCACACGTTTGGCGAACCAAGTGGAGGCTTCCTTCCACTCTTCCTCATCATGAAGCAGATGATCGTACTCCACAAGAATCGCTCCACAACCTCCTGCATTCGAAACGATGTAATCGACTCCTGCTTCTTGGAAGGCGCGGATATTACTTTTGGCTAATTGCTTCGCTTGATCCGTTTCACCACTATGTGCATGAAGTGCCCCGCAGCAGTTCTGCGATTCAGGAATGATGACATCGAACCCAGCCTCGGTCAAAAGATTCACCGTACTAATATTCGTTTCCGTGAATAATACGTCCATCAAACACCCACGGAACATCCCCACAGTGCCCAGTTTTTTGCCTTTTGCCGGTATAAACGTACCAAGCCGTTCAACAATTCCTTTGCCTGAAGCGTCCGGAAGTATTTTCTCCATCGTAGCCATATGCTTGGAGAAAAGACCGACTACACCGGTTTTTCTAACTAGCTTTTGGATACCTGACATTTTATAAAAATGAAGCCCTGTCCCGAGTAGCTGCATCCTCTGTTGGGATGGAAATAGCTCTTTGAATACGAGCTTCCGCACACCCTTTACCCACCATCTATGTTGGGTTGTATGCACTTCTATGGCATCGCGCGCCTGTTCAATTAATTGGCCATATTTCACATCTGCTGGGCAGGCAGGCTCACACGCGCGGCAACCCAAGCAGTGGTTCATCTGATCTTCAAAGCGTATCCCTGGCTCCATGAGGCCATCTACAGCTGCTTTCATCAGAGAGATGCGGCCTCGTGGAGATTCCGCCTCGATGCCTGTTTCTTTAAAAGTCGGACAAGCTGGCAGGCAGAATCCACAACGCATGCAATTCGTTAATTGGTCGTAGTCCAGTTTCTGCATTAACGTTTCCTGAAGTGTTGCTCCTTGGCCCTTAGACACGATCAATCACCACCCTGCGTCGAGATTCTTTGGCGAACATTTTACCTGGATTCAAAATATGGTTCGGATCGAACGCATCCTTAATCCCCTTCATCATTGCGATCCCGCTGCTTCCCACTTTCCATTCCAGGAATGGCGCTTTCACTAAGCCAACACCATGTTCACCAGTAATAGTTCCACCTAAACGAATCGCGGCTTCAAAAATCTCTTCAAACGCTGCTTCCACACGATGTACTTCATCATGATCTCTTGCGTCGGTTGTTGCGGTAGGGTGAAGATTGCCATCTCCCGCATGTCCAAAGGTACAAATTTGAACATCATGTTTGGTTGCAATTCGATTAATTTCTAGAACCATTTCCGCGATTTTGGAGCGAGGCACCGTTGCATCCTCTAATATCGTCGTCGGGCGTAAGCGAGCAAGCGCAGTAAAGGCGCTACGTCTTGCTGTTAATAGCTTCAACGCTTCCTCTTGTGTACTCGCAATGGTGACTTCATCCGCCAGTTCCTCCCTGCAAATCTCAGAGATTAGGGCAATATCACGCTCAACCATCTCTGGCTCGCCATCCTGTTCAATTAACAAAATAGCAGCCATATCCAGCGGCAGTCCCAGCTTAGCAAAATCATCCACAACACGGATCGTTGGATTGTCCATGAATTCCAGGGTTGCTGGAATGATGCGGTTTTCGATGATTTTGGAAACCGTGCGCGCCGCGCCGTATAAGTCCTTGTACATCGCCAGCATTGTTTTCTTCGCCTTTGGAGGCGGAATGAGTTTAAGCGTGGCTTCTGTAATAACTGCAAGTGTACCCTCCGAGCCGACTAGCAGCTTCGTCAAATCATATCCGGCTACATCCTTCATCAGCTTGCCACCAGTACGCATGATTTCACCTGATGCAAGGACACACTCGAGGCCGATCACGTAGTCTTTAGTTGTGCCATATTTTAAACCACGAAGTCCGCCTGAGCACTCTGCAATATTGCCGCCAATGGTGGAAATCGCCATTGAACTTGGATCTGGTGGATAAAATAAACCTAATCCCTCAATATGCTCGATGAATTGCTTCGTAATGATCCCTGGTTGCACAGTGGCTGTCAGATTCTGCAGATCGATATCTAGGATTGCATTCATGCGATGCATAACCATGACGATCCCACCTTGTACAGGTACTGTACCTCCGCACAAATTCGTACCGGAGCCCCTGCTGATCAAGGGAATGCGATGCTCATTCAACACCTTCATAATGCCTGAAACCTGCGCAGTATCTTTCGGATAGATCACACCGTCAGGTAAGGACTGAAGCATAGGTGTCCCGTCATACGAATGGGTAACTAATGATTCCATATCATCTTTATAAAAGGCTTCGCCTACAATGGCCTGTAATTGTTGTTTAACTTGATTATCGAGCATAAAGAATCCTCCCTTTGAGCGCTTACTTAGTATGCTACATTCCTTCTTAATTCTTGATGCTTTTTACAAGTGATCATGTGATCAGATGACTTTCCTTCTATTTTAGCTTATGATGTAATAGATGTATAGAACTTTATTAAAGATTTTCAGGGGGATACCGATGGTTTTTCAGCAAATCCGGCCACAAAAGGGCTCGGAAATCGTGCTTCAACATATTAAAGCTCAAATTGAGGGAGGAACTTATGCTCCTGGTTCTAAGCTTCCTACAGTCGTAGATCTTGCTGCAAGCTTCCAAGTCGGCCGGTCTACGATCAGAGAAGCACTCAGCGGGCTTAAAGCTATGGGCTGGGTCGATATTCGACATGGGGGAGGTACTTATGTCGTTACGTCATTACCGACAGAGTCGACTAGTCTCTTTGACCACAGTGAAACACTTCAAGAAGTACAAGAGGTGCGCAGATTCATTGAGGCGGGCTGTGCAACCTTAGCGGCTAGCCGCCGCACTGAGCAGCATTTGACAGTTCTTAAAGAGATCCTTCGTGATATGGAATCCTCACTTGGAAATGAAGAAGAAAGCGAACATGCAGACATTCGCTTTCATTTGGAGATCGCTAAGGCGTCTCAAAATACCCTATTCATGGGGATGATGGAGTCCTTGACGGAGCGATTACAACAGAGTATGAAGGCTTCGCGGCGTCTGTGGTTTTTTGCAGAGCGTGCTTCGGCCGAACAGCTTCTGCAGGAACATCGTGATATTGTTGAAGCAATTGCCGCTCAAGACGAGCAGCTTGCTGCAGAGAAAATGTCTCAGCATATTGCGAAAGTTGATCAGGTCATTCAACAACTAGCACAAAAAAACAAAGAATAACATATGAACAACAAAAAAAGCCTTACAATGTAAGGCTTTTCGTGTGTATTGCTTTTGATACCGGCAAGAGGACTCGAACCTCCACCCTTTCGGACTCGATTTTGAGTCGAGCGCGTCTGCCATTCCGCCATGCCGGCATATTATGCGCGTAGAGGGACTTGAACCCCCACGGTCACCCGCTAGATCCTAAGTCTAGTGCGTCTGCCAATTCCGCCATACGCGCATGTTGTCAATCAGGCAAGTAATGAAGTTGCTAGCCGAAGCTGACTTCACTGAGAAATTAATGGGCGGACGACGGGACTTGAACCCGCGAATGCCGGATCCACAAACCGGTGCGTTAACCCCTTCGCCACGACCGCCACATTCGAAAAATTTCTTTTCCCAAACGTTCTTAGGAAAAATGGTGCCGTCGAGAGGACTTGAACCCCCAACCTACTGATTACAAGTCAGTTGCTCTACCAGTTGAGCTACAACGGCTTATTCATTTAATAAAATGGTGGCTTTGGACGGAATCGAACCGCCGACACGAGGATTTTCAGTCCTCTGCTCTACCGACTGAGCTACAAAGCCAGGTAAGGATGACAATCTTAACTTTACATTTTGAAGGAAAATGGCGGAGCTGACGGGATTCGAACCCGCGGTCTCCTGCGTGACAGGCAGGCATGTTAGGCCACTACACCACAGCTCCATGCTAAAAGACTATTATGGTGAACGCTGACGGGATCGAACCGCCGACCCCTACCCTGTCAAGGTAGTGCTCTCCCAGCTGAGCTAAGCGTTCATGATTGAAATTTGGGCCCACGCAAAGTAATGTCTAAACTCTCATCACACTAATTAAGGTAAGTTTAGACGCCGAACGAGTTAACACTCGTTGCGGACGGAATACGCTTCGTCAGCAATACGTCACTTTGTGGGGATTGGTGGTGACCCGTAGGGGACTCGAACCCCTGTTACCTCCGTGAAAGGGAGGTGTCTTAACCACTTGACCAACGGGCCTAACTTATGCCAGAGGTCTGGCAAAAAAAATACCCCAAAGGGCACTGCTTGGCAACGTTCTACTCTCCCAGAACCCTGCGGTTCAAGTACCATCGACGCTGGAAGGCTTAACGGTCGTGTTCGAGATGGGAACGCGTGGATCCCTTCCGCCATCATCACCAAAC
>NZ_JBFRGR010000057.1:0-26497 GCF_052115445.1 Paenibacillus sp. 2RAB27 | reverse complement strand
GGACAGTTGGGAAACTGAAAGCCTTACTCGGTACGAAGGATCGGTATTCGGAGTTGGCGTGGAACATTTTGAAGCCAGTTTTGTTGTACGCTGCGGAGAAGCTCGACGAAATCGCGGATAACATTGTTGATATCGATAATGCGCTMAAGTGGGGATTTAATTGGGAGTTGGGTCCTTTTGAAACATGGGACGCAATTGGGTTGAAGCGTTCTGTGGAACGCATGGAAGCGGAAGGCAGTAGCGTGCCTGAGTGGGTAAAAGCGTGGATGGATGCGGGTCATGACAGTTTCTATGAGCGGAAAGAGGGTCGAACCTTTGCAATCTTGAACCAGGAGCTTGGCGAGGTGGAATCACGGTCAGAAATCATTTCGCTGGCGTCTCTCAAGCAGCAAAACAAAGTCATTCGCTCGAATAGCGGAGCTAGTTTAATCGATATTGGTGATGACGTTGCTTGCCTGGAGTTCAACTCTCCGAATAATGCAATCGGGGCCGATATTCTCACGATGATTCAGCAAAGTGTTGATGAGGTACGTAGTAACTATCGGGGGCTAGTTGTAGCCAATGAGGGTAAAAATTTCTGTGTTGGCGCGAATCTGATGCTCCTGTTGATGGAAGCTCAGGACGGCGAATGGGATGAAGTGGATGGGATCATTCGATTATTCCAGAACGCGATGCTGAAGCTGAAAAGACTGGATAAACCGGTTGTCGCTGCTCCMCATAAAATGACGCTCGGTGGCGGCGTAGAGGCCTGCATGCCAGCGGATCAAACGATTTTCTCGGCGGAGACGTATTACGGACTCGTTGAAACAGGTGTTGGACTCATTCCTGCGGGAGGCGGCTGCAAAGAGTTAGCGTTGCTGGCCAGTCAACAAGTGAGAGACCCTGAGGTCGATTTACAGCCATGGATTAATGCAGCGTTCGAGACAGTGGCGATGGCGAAGGTGTCGACGAGCGGCTATGATACGAAACGTCTAGGGTATATGCGAGCGCAAGATTCCGTAGTCGTCAATCCGGATCATCGGATTTATGAAGCGAAGCAAGCTGTTCTAAGGATGGACGCAGCAGGATATGCACCTCCAGCGATTGAGAAAATACGTGTCGTGGGCGAGAACGGGAAGGCGGTTATGCAGGTCGGTGCGTACACGATGCTGAAAGGCGGCTACATTAGTACGCATGACCAATTGATTGCTAATAAACTGGCGCATGTGTTAGCGGGTGGGAATGTACCTGCGGGGACGTTGGTGACGGAGCAATATATGCTGGATTTGGAGCGCGAGGCGTTTTTGAGCTTATGTGGTGAGATCAAGACGCAGCAGCGGATGCAGTTTATGCTATCGAAGGGGAAGGCTTTGAGGAATTAGCATATTTAAGGTGACTTATCTCTAACGCATAACTCCGAAGGGGAACGTAGAGACGCTATTTATTCCTTTTAATCCCATTTCTTGGAGAAAGGGAACGTGGGTGAACTATTTGTTCAAAAAGCGAGAATTTGGCCATCATTTCGATTAATTAGCGTACCTACGATCCCTATCGCGTCAAAATGAGCAGATTTCGCCTGAAATAGCGTACTCTCGTTCCCTTTCGGGACGAGAGAGAGGCTGAGAGTATACGTTGTACCGCAAGAAATGCATGAGTTTCGCTTAATTGAATACCCAACTATACCTAATGAGGTGAGCTCGATGAAGGAAGCCGTCATTGTATCCATAACTCGCACCGCCGTAGGGCGTGCGAAAAAAGGCAGTTTCGCGCAAACACGCGCGGAAGATCTAGGCAAAGCCGTACTCGAAGAAGCAGTACGGCGAGTGCCTGGTCTCGACAAAGGTGATGTCGAGGACATCATTATCGGGTGCGCGATGCCCGAAGGCGAGCAAGGGCTGAACTTCGCCCGCACGATGTCGCTGTATGCGGGCTTTCCTGTGACCGTGCCGGCGATCACGGTCAATCGTTTCTGTTCCTCCGGCTTGCAAGCCATCGCTTATGCGGCGGAGCGCATCATGCTCGGCCACGCCGAGGTGATCATCGCCGGAGGCGTGGAGAGCATGAGCCACGTCCCGATGACGGGCTTCAAGCTCTCGCCGCATCCGCGGCTGGTCGAGACCATGCCCGAGGTGTACATGGGCATGGGGCATACGGCCGAAGCCGTCGCGCAGCGGTTCGGCATCTCGCGCGAGGCGCAGGATGGCTTCGCGACGCGCAGCCATCAGAAAGCGGCGGCGGCCATCGCGGCCGGCCGCTTCACGGATGAGATCGTGCCGGTGAGCACGAGCGTGAAGGGCGTAGACGAACGAGGCAAAGCCTACGTTCGCGAGTACGTGTTCGCCACGGATGAGGGCGTTCGCCCCGATACATCCGTGGAAGGGCTTAGCAAGCTGAAGCCTGCGTTCAGCTTGGGGGGCACTGTGACGGCGGGCAATGCGTCACAGACGTCGGACGGCGCAGCGGCGGCCGTGYTGATGAGCCGAGAGCGCGCGGAAGCACTCGGGCTGAAGCCCATGGCGACGTTCCTGTCCTTCGCACTTTCCGGTGTGGAGCCGAAAATTATGGGGGTTGGCCCTGTCAAAGCCATTCCGAAAGCGCTGAAGATGGCKGGTATTTCCCAAGATCAAGTCGATCTCTTTGAGATTAATGAGGCCTTTGCTTCACAGTGCGTTCATATCGTGCGTGAGCTTGGGATAGATGAAGAGAAAGTGAATGTCAATGGCGGTGCCATTGCCTTAGGTCATCCGCTTGGATGCACGGGAGCAAAGCTTTCAACTAGTTTGATCTACGAGCTGCAACGGCGAGGCGGCGGGTACGGCGTCGTGTCGATGTGTATCGGCGGCGGTATGGGAGCGGCTGGCGTGTTTCAAGTGTATGCAGCAGAGTAAGGCGGCCACTCATGTTATATGTGTTCATTATCATCATTCCAAATCATAAGGAGAGTTGACTCATGACGAACAAAGTCGTTGGCGGTAGTTTTGTTATATCGGATCTTGATTTTCATTCCATCGTAACCCCTGAGGATTTCACGGAAGAACATCGCATGATTGCTGAAACAACGCGTGACTACGTGAACGGGGAAGTCATGCCGAATGATGAGCATTTGGAGAAGCTGGATTATGACTTAACAGTGAAACTCATGAGAAGCGCCGGGGATCTTGGCTTATTAGGAGCCGATGTACCCGAAATTTACGGTGGACTTGGCTTGGATAAGGTCAGTTCCACCATCATCAGCGAAAATTTAGCGCGTGCATCCTCTTTTGCTTTATCCATCGGGGCGCATGTGGGCATCGGAACGCTGCCAATTGTCTTCTTTGGAACCACAGAACAGAAGAAGAAATATTTACCAGACCTCGCAACAGGCGCCAAAATAGCCGCCTACTGCTTAACAGAGCCGACTTCGGGGTCCGATGCGCTTGGTGCCAAAACCACAGCCCGCCTTTCTGACGATGGAAAGCACTACCTTTTAAACGGGTCCAAACTCTATATTACCAACGCGGGTTTTGCTGATATTTTCATCGTTTATGCGAAGATCAATGGCACGGACTTTACCGCTTTTATCGTGGAAAAAGGCGATCCAGGCTTCACGATGGGACCTGAAGAAAAGAAGATGGGGATCAAAGGCTCATCTACGCGTCCCTTATTTTTTGAGGATGTGAAAGTGCCTGTAGAAAATCTGCTCGGAGAAATCGGCAAAGGTCATCTGATCGCTTTTAACATTCTGAATATCGGCCGTTACAAGTTAGCTGTGGGTTGTCTAGGTGCGTCTAAGGAAACGATTGAGCTTGCTGTGAAATATGCGAATACGCGTCAACAGTTCCAGACGCCGATTTCAAGGTTCCCATTAATTGGTAAAAAATTAGCTGAAATGAACATTCAAACGTATATCTTAGAAAGCATGGTGTATCGGACAACAGGCTTATTTGATACGATCCTCAGGGATATCGACCATTCCAGTCCTGATGCAGGCAAAATATCGGCAAAAGGCATATCGGAATACGCGCTCGAATGCTCCATTAATAAGGTTTTCGCTTCGGAAGTTCTTGACTTTGTTGCGGATGAAGGATTACAAATTCACGGTGGTTACGGGTTTATTCAAGAATATAAAGTAGAGCGGATCTATCGCGACTCGCGGATTAATCGCATTTTTGAAGGGACGAATGAAATTAATCGCTTGCTCATCCCGGGTACCTTAGTGAAGAAAGCGATGAAAGGCGAACTACCTTTGCTGCAAAAGGCACAAGAACTGCAAAGTGAGTTGCTTTCCTACATGCCAGGCCAAACGTTTGAAGGTACCTTGGCAGAGGAAGCTCATTTGGTAGGTATGGCGAAAAAGGTATTCCTCATGGTTGGCGGGCTTGCTGTACAGAAATATGGCATGGCGCTTGAGAAAAACCAGGAAGTTTTGAGCAACCTTGCGGATATTATGATTCAAATTTTTGCAGCCGAAAGCGGATTGTTACGGACCCAGAAGCTCATTCATAAGCTAGGTGAAACGAAGGCGACCAATGCCATTCAGCTTACGACGGTATTTATTCATGAGGCTTTTGACAAAATTGAGGCATATGCGAAAGAAGCGCTCAGTACGATGGAAGAAGGAGATGTGCTGCGGACTCAACTTTCCATACTCAAGAAGCTGTCTAGACGCAGTAGTGTCAATACGGTGGGATTGAAGCGCGACATCGCCGCACGTGTAATTCAGGGTGAGAAATTCATCGGATGAGTATCGATGTCAAGAACCTGAAGGGGATGGTTTTGTATGAGGGAGACAAAGCCTTGGCTGCGTCATTATCCAGCGGAAGTGGCGCCGACTTACGAGTACCCGAAACATAATCTAGCACGTCTGTTGGTTGATTCTGCACATCAATTTCCCGAACGGCCGGCCTTGTATTTCTTGGGGAAAAAGCTATCGTATCGCGAATTGCTTCATGCGTCTTATCAATTTGCTCACGTGTTAATGGATCTCGGGGTACGTCCAGGGGAACGGGTGTCGATTATGCTGCCGAATTGTCCTTCGGCTATCATCGCGTACTTCGGCACGTTGATGATGGGCGGAATTGTCGTGATGACGAATCCGCTTTATGTGGAGAGAGAGCTGATTCATCAGCTCTCTGATTCGGAAGCTGTCGTAATTGTGACATTGGATCTGCTATTCGATCGCGTACAGAAGGCGAAATCGCGGACATTTCTGCGCCATGTTATCGTGACCTCGATTAAGGACTACTTACCGTTTCCTAAGAACCTTTTATATCCGATTAAAATGAAAAAGGATGGCGCCAAGCTCGATGTTACCTATGGTGATGGCGTGTATGCATTTAAGAAATTAATGCGAGCAGCATCGGCTGCGCCTATTTGTGTGGACGTCAACGCAGATAACGACATCGCTTTGCTTCAGTACACCGGTGGAACGACGGGGTTATCCAAAGGTGTGATGCTAACGCACTCTAATTTAATCGCAAATACGTATCAGACGAGTCATTGGTGCTATCAAGTTCAGCCTGGCGGAGATCGTTTCTTAGGTGCCATTCCTTGTTTCCATGTCTTTGGTTTAACGGTTCTACTGAATCAATCCATGTATCGAGCAGGGATGCTAATCCTTATTCCAAAGTTCGATATTGATATGATTCTCGATACCATTCACAAATTAAAGCCTACCATTTTCCCAGGTGCACCTACGATGTATGTAGCGTTAATCAATCATAAACGGGTGAAGGAAGTTGATATTTCTTCGATCAATGTTTGTGTAAGCGGTTCAGCGCCACTGCCTTTGGAGGTTCAAGAGCGATTTGAAKCATTGACCGGAGGTAGATTAATTGAAGGGTATGGACTCACGGAGGCTTCTCCCGTTACGCATGCGAATCCGATCTGGGGATTTCGTAAAATCATGTCCATCGGTATTCCTTTTCCGGATACAGTAACGAAAGTGGTGGATTCTGACTCTGGCGAGGAAATGCCGGTTGGTGAAATCGGTGAAATTATTATTAAAGGTCCTCAAATCATGAAAGGCTATTGGAAACGTGAGGAAGAAACGGCGAAGACGATCAAAGACGGCTGGTTATATACCGGGGATATGGGACGCATGGATGAGGATGGTTTCTTTTCGATCGTTGACCGGAAAAAGGATTTAATTATTGCAGGAGGATTTAATATTTATCCGCGTGATATTGAAGAAGTGCTCTACGAGCATCCAGCGATTCTGGAAGCGGCTGTCGCAGGTGTTCCTGATGAATACCGTGGGGAAACTGTGAAAGCTTTTATCGTGCTAAGAGAAGGTATGACGCTATCGGAAAAGGATTTAGACGTCTGGTGCAGGGAACGATTAGCGGCTTATAAGGTCCCGCGTAAAGTTGAATTCAGGCAGTCTTTGCCGAAAACGATGATTGGAAAGGTGCTCCGGCGGCAATTACTAGAAGAAGAAGTCAAGCAGTAAGTGTGTTTGCTTTCATCTTTAGGGGCAGCCCTTACAAAGAAGGAGGGAGTCCAATGGATGATGGAAATGATCGTATAATTCGAAGGTTGCAGCAACTCGCAGCAGCAGCGGAGCCCACCTTCTGGGGGTTTCTGGGTTGTGAATTTGTAGCTTATAAGGACGGTGTTATCACAATTGCGTTGGATGCAAAGCCGAATCATTTGAATCCGATCGGCATGGTTCATGGCGGCGTAACATCATCTTTGTTAGATACTGCGATGGGCATTATTGCCATGATTGCACGACCGGAGGAGAAGGTTGTGACGACGAATTTGAATGTGCATTTTGTGTCTCCGTTATATGCAGGTAGACTGCTCGTGACAGCAGAACTTGTCCATCAATCACGTAAAATGATTACCGCACAAGGCCGAGTTGAAGACAGTGAAGGTAATTTGGGGACGATGGGGACAGGAACGTTTCGTGTGATTTAGTCGAATGCTTCGATTAATGGGGCCTTCATAACCACCAGGATAGTGGTCATGAAGGTTCTTTCCGTTATATTGTGTCATGTAACATAACATTAAATTAATAATTTTCATGAAAATTTCATAATTATTTAATTGATGTCATGTATTCTTACGTAAATGCATTGACTGATTACATACGGTCATCCTATAATCGATTAAAAGGCATAGGGGGGAAGCACGATGCATCTTACCATTCGTGAAGCGTTGGCCATTTATCCTTTAACGGAAGCAAAGCTAGTCGCCGGCAAACAAGGGGAGTCCCGAATTGTTAAATCAGTCAATGTCATGGACGCGCCTGATATTGCAGATTGGACGAAATCAGGTGAAATGCTGTTTACTACAGCCTTCGCGATGAAAGACAGCCCGCAAGAAACCGTGAACCTCCTGCGCAAATTAAATGACCGCGGAGCCGCAGGTCTAGGGATTAAGCTCGGGAGATTTTGGACGGAGCTGCCGCAAATTGTCATGGACGAAGCGGATCGACTACATTTTCCTATCATTGAAATGCCCTTTCAATTTACATTTTCGGATCAAATGAATGCGCTTTTTAACGCCGAATATCGGCGGAATACCGAACTGCTGCAAACAGTACTTGAGAAGCAGAAGAAGCTGATGCAATTTGGACTTAAGCAAGACAATATGCTCTCGATGTTTCAACTCGTCTGTGAAATTTTGGGGTATCCGATGGCGGTTGTAGGAGCGAGAGGTCAAGTTTTATATAATACCAGTAACTGGAGTTCAGATCAGCTTGCGCAGAATTGGCCGAAAAAACGGAAGTCTGGATGGGTGTACGCAGGGAAAGAAAGAGCGTATCGCGTTGGATTGCAACAACAAGATGATGAACCGTTAGGTCATTTGTTAATTATTCCAGATGTTATGTTGCTAGCAACCGTTGAAGAAGGATTGTTCCAACAAGCCGCTGATATTTTGACCTTTCATATGAGTTATACATTCAGATCCCATGTGGAAGCTTCCGCTGAGCGAGATTTACAGAATAACTTGATCCGCTATTTGGATAAAGGTACTTCTCTTGAAGAGTTTATGGAGCAAGCGGAGTCCAGAGGATTATTCATCTTTACAGGTGCTTACCAATGTGTGATTGCGAAGAGCAAGAAGGAGTCCTTGATTCCAGATGCTACGAATGAGAAGCTCAAAGAATTAAAACAATACATGGAGTCTCATTCGAAATCCAGTAACTTGCGTGGACATCATTTTGTTCTGAAGGATCACATGTTCTCGATTTACTCGACGACACAAGCAGATGGTTTCCCAGAAGAGGAGCTATCCCAATTGTTAAGTAAATATGAAGGAGATGCTGGTCATGCGTCTGATCGAGATGCCATGGTGTTCTACACGTCAGCACTGAAGGTGAAGCCAACGGCGCTTCGCGAAGCGTATCTGGAATGCGGCGAGACGGGGAGAATGGCAGAGAAACTCAGTTTGCCAGATCGAGTCGTACATTATGAAACGATCGAATTCGCTCATCTCTTTCAGCACTTGTCGTCTCCGATGATGGAGGATTACTGCGCCAAGATCTTGCGTCCTCTTTTAGAGAAGGACCCGGAGTACTCCCAAGAGATGATTCGTACGCTTGAAGTATTTATTCGGAATGATGGTCAAGTCAGCGAGGCGGCTAAGCAATTATTCATTCATCGCAATACGGTTACGTATCGGTTGGAGAAAATCAGTGATCTTCTGCAAGTTGATTTCAAAAAAGTAAATGATCTCCTGAAACTGAAAGCGGTATTTCTTTTCCGTCAATTCTTGCAAGTGAGATCTTAAGGCAATAGAACCCGAGGCTGCCAATTGGCGCTTAGGGTTTTTTATTTTGTGTAAAGTGGTGCTGACGCGGGATGTATTGAGGAAGCTGTAGATGGAATTTATAGTGCCCTGCTGTTTTCGTGAGATAAATGGATTTTATGTAGTTAAATCTTGGATATTTCAGATCAAATTCGGAATAGCTGGATTTTATGCAGTTAATTTCAAGCTTCTTTGCCGATTTGGGTAATTTCGAGAGAATTACCTACAATTTTTCCATCTATTTCGAGTTTCCGGGGGTTTTTCATCTAAATAGATGTGCAATTTCCAGTTATTACTTGTTTCAGGGTAGATTCAAGCAGCAGACACCAACAATTGTGTCACAACTAGTACGCCTAGCATTACTTACACATCCACCAACTCCAATAGACCAATTAGCTCGACCATCCCCATCCACTCAGCACTCCAGATCCCGCCATCCCCCCAGCCCAATTAAATCCAACAAACCCTACTAGACCAAATATTGCACCAACCACCAGTCCCGCAATTCCCCAAAGTCCCGCAATTCCCCAAATCCCGCAATTCCCACGAGCTCCAGTAGCCCGACCGTCTGGGACGGGGCGCGCGGTGTCGCCGACGTATGGCGGCGGTCATTTGATTTGTTCGATCAGTTTTGGTTGGTGTAGTAGGTGTTGATGGGTTGGGTATCGCTTGGTGTTGAGGGGCCGGTGGATTTAATAGGAATGTATGTAGGAGTTCAGTGAACCGAGTTAGTTGCATAAGCGAATTCGTTACCTTATAATTTTGAAGAGAGAGTAGAGAAAGGAGATGTGAAACATGTCTGCATGGAAAGAGTTAACGACGTTAACGGAATGGCAGGAAGTGCTTGATCGTTCCAGCGAAAAGCCTGCTGTCGTTCTGAAGCACAGTACGACTTGTCCAGTAAGTGCGAGCGCACTTGATGAATATGAACAATATTTGGCTGGTACACACAATGAGGCTGTTGATTATTTCTTGGTGAAAGTAATTGAATCACGTCCGGTATCGAATCAAATCGCAGAGGACCTAGGTATCAAGCACGCGTCCCCGCAAATTCTTTATTTCAAAGATAAAGAATCCATCTGGAATACTTCGCACTGGTCAGTGACGAACAAACATATGTCCGCGGTTTTGGACTAATACGGTCACACATTGGGCCCTTCGTTTTGTCTACGTGATGTAGGTGGAATGGAGGGTTTTTCATGCTGTCCATTAAATGAACGATGGTCAAAAAAAGATTGGCAAGCCAAACATCCTCCTATATACTTATTGACGACAACAAGACGGAAACGTTCAGCTAAGGAGTTACCTATCCATGAATGCAATGAATAAAACGAAAATCCCGATCCCGATCTACCTATTAATAGGCATCATCGCAATATCTTTTTCCTCCATTTTTGTAAAATGGTCCGATGCTTCTGCTTCCATCATTGCCATGTACCGATTATTGATGACCAATGTATTAATGCTGCCATTCCTCTGGTCCTATCGCCATGAATTTAAGAGAATCAAATTGAAAGATTGGCTTCGCACGGCCATATCAGGCATTGCGCTTGGCCTGCATTTTTTGTTCTGGATGGACTCGCTGCGATATACGACGGTGGCTAGTTCAACTGCGATCTTGACGCTTGAGCCGATTTTTGTGCTCGTTGGTGCGTTCCTGCTCTATGGTGTTCGGACAAGCCGTACCTCATTGATTGCGATGTGTATCGCGATTGTGGGAGCCATTTGTATTGGATGGGGCGACTTTCAATTTTCTGGAGTAGCGCTCAAGGGAGATGTGCTGTCCTTCGTTGGCACGATCGCTGTAGCGTTTCATATGTTACTGGGCAAAAGCTTGCGGGAGCGCATTTCCGCTTATGTATACAGCTTTCTCGTTTTCTTATTCGCGGGATTGACACTAGCGGTGACGAATGTTTATTCAGGCGAATCGTTTACCGGCTATCCATGGAAAGAATGGGGCATCTTTTTCCTGTTAGCCTTTGTTTCCACGATTTTCGGTCATTATGTCTTCAACTGGCTGCTGAAATATATGAAAGCTTCTTCGGTATCGATGACCGTGCTTGGAGAGCCGCTGGGTGCATCTATTCTAGCGTATTTTTTGCTGAGTGAAACGATTACGACGATGCAGCTTTTAGCTGGTTGTCTACTATTGGTTGGCGTGGGCTTATTCTTACGTAGTAATGAGAAACCGTAATGGTTTCTTTTTTCTTATTAATTGAACTATGGTCAATCAACTGAAAGAGTAGTATTGATCCATTTTMAAAAGTTGTAGAGAAGKGGAGAGACAGCATGAGGTTTCGGGATTTTCATCGTAATGTGAAATTAAGAATTGGTCTATCCTTCCTATCGGGTACAGCGAACAATATGGTGCTTCCCTTTATGTCGATTTATTTCTCKGGAAAATTAGGGGACACACTGGCTGGATTGGTTGTTATTCTGGGCATTATGGCTGGTGTTGTGGCAGGGATCATAGGTGGTTATTACTCGGATCGATTTGGCCGGAAAAAGCTTATGCTCGCCGCGGAGATGGGCTGGATGCTCTGTTTCGCTCTCATGGCGGCAGTGAACTCACCATGGCTGGAGTCTGCAGGCTTCACCTTCCTGCTCATGATAATTGTCAGCATTTTCTGGGGGATCCATGGACCTGCCAATGAAGCAATGCTATTAGATGTTACCGCTCCAGAAGAACGTAAATTTATGTATGCCATCATGTACTGGATGAATAATTTATCGTTTGCCATCGCGGGTATGGCGGGTGCATTCTTCTTTAAATCGTATCTATTTGAACTATTTATTGCCCTCTCTGTGATCGGTTTGATAACGGGAATTATTACTTATGTCTATATTCAGGATGATTATAAGTCGCCTACAAGTGGGAAGCCTAGCACAACGAAGAAGAAAAGCCCTTCTATTTGGGCAAATTACCGTATGGTTCTGCGAGATAAAACGTTTCTGATTTTTACAATAGCTTCCTTATTGTTGGTTTCGGTGGAGTTCCATTTGGGGAACTATGTGGCTGTTCGCTTAGGGAAAGAGTTGGTGGATTCGCCTTTCCTTCCATGGGTAAGTGATGCGTGGCGAATTGACGGCTTCAAAATGTTAGGGTTTATACGAACGGAGAATACAGTACTCGTGGTTGTTCTATCGGTCTTTATGGGGAGCCTGATGCGAAGGTTTTCTGATCGCCGAGTCCTGTTTATTGGCTACACCTGCTATATAGCGGGGTACAGCTATCTTGCTTACAGCAATCAGCCTGGTTTACTTTTACTGTCGATGTTGATTGCCACCGTTGGAGAACTGATGTATGTTCCGATTAAGCAAGCGTATCTTGGCAACCTGGCACCAGACCATGCACGCAGCTCCTATATGGCCTTATATGGCATGGTATATAGAGGAGCTACGTTTCTAGGTGGTCTTGGCGTTATCTTAGGCGGCATGTTGTCTTCTTGGCTTATGGCTTCATTGATTGCATTCAGCGGTGTGATAGGAATGATGATGTTTTACTCCATTCTAGCACAGCTAGAAGAGCGGAAGAACGGTCATTTCGCAGCGGCAAATTCCTCTTTTATGGAAGCTAATAAAGCTGGTTTGGACAGTACTTCATAAGCCGTATAGGCTAAAGCCTTGGCTGTGAAGAGCATGCTGTCTAAAGCTGGTTCAGTCATGGCGAGATCACGGAATTCCTTGGTATGAAGCAAATGTCGCTCATGAACGACTTTCACGAATGGGTGAATGGTGGGGCACTGGGTCGATACATTGCCGAGATCTAGAGAACCGTGATCTTTGCCAATTTCGATTTCCTTCGGTTGGACGCCAAGCTCGAACAATTGATCGGTGAACACGTTCGACAAAGCTTCATTCGTACGGAGCTCATCGTAAGAGTACTCGTAGAAAGATGTTTTCAGCGTGCAGCCGGTTTGAAGTGCAGCGCCTTCTGCGCAGCGAAGGACTTTCTGGACGAGCTCATTCGTGTACGTACGTGTAGCTGAGCGGACGTAAAATCTAGCAACGGCATAATCGGGAATGATGTTAGGTGCTTTCCCGCCTTCGCTGATGATTCCGTGAATACGGGCATCTGTCTTGAGCTGTTGGCGCAGCGCATTGATGCTGTTGAAGAGCTGTAAAACTGCGTCAAGGGCATTAATGCCTTCATAAGGTTGTGCTGCAGCATGTGCGGAGCGGCCAAAGAATTCATATTCGATCGCATCCATCGCGAGCGATTCCCCTGATTTTTCATGCGTATAGTAAGGGTGTGCCATGAGTGCGATATCGACGTCTTTGAATAGCCCTGCAGCAGCCATTGGAACTTTGGCGCCTTTCGTTTCTTCGGCTGGCGTTCCGTAGACGCGTATGCTGCCGCCAGTTTCGGCTATGACGGATTTGAGGCCGATTGCAGCCCCGATACTCATCATGCAGATCAGATGATGGCCACAGGCGTGACCGAGCTCAGGAAGGGCATCGTATTCAGCCATGAACGCAACGACAGGACCTGGTTGGCCAGAGTCATAAGTCGCGATGAAAGCGGTAGGGATATCTAGAACACCGCGTTCAATTGCGAAGCCATGGTAGGCTAGTTCTTCGGTTAATCGAGCAAATGCAAGGAATTCTTCATGTCCAAGCTCGGGGTTTGCCCCAATAAAGCGAGAGATGTCTTTAAATCTTGCGGCATTGCTTTCTATGGTTTGTGCGATCATAGATTTCATAGGCGAGTATGCTCCTTTGTTGAATGGTTCTTAACTCCATTGTAGTATATAGAAGCGAGAACTACCAAATGCAAAGACATAAAGGTTATAAAAGGATCATTGATGAACAGGAGAAACTGGAGGGATCGACCATGATGAAATATGGAGCCGAACATGAGGAACACCGATTTAGCTTGTGTTTTCTTGAAGAGGAAAGCCGCGGTCAGTGGCGGGATGTTTATTTAGGCATCMAGTTGGAAGAGGGAGAAGAGCTTCCAGAAGGCTTATTAGATCCATCGATTCTTGTGATTTGCAATATCGAGGGAGAGATTGTACAGATTGTTTTGCACGATGAAGGTTGTGATAGTGAGTTCCAATTCACCTATGCAGAGAAGGAACAAATTGAAAAGTATGTGAATCACCATGTAAGTGCAAAAAAAAACGACGAATGAACCCCTGTAGGTATCCCTTCCCAAACTGGGCGGTGGCGCATATAGTAATATACGTCACGCTTTAGAGGAGAGGATAGCGATGGAAAAAAGAATTCAATATTTGGCATTTGGTGATTCTTTAACCGTTGGTTATGGTGCTGAGGAAGGTCAAGGCTTCGTTTCGCTGTATCGACAAAGGTTGGAATATTTGCTGAATGTGCCTGTTTCCTTGCGTCATGCGGGCACTAATGGTGCCACGACTGCGCAATTGCTGGAGACTATCGAATCTGATCCGCAGCTTCAGAAGGATATTCAAGAAGCGACTCTCATCACCATTACAGCTGGCGGAAACGATCTCATTCAAGCGGCAATTCCTTTCTTTTATGACGGCGATAATACGGTGCTCAAAACAGCCTTACAAACGTACGAATCCAACTACCGTAAATTGATCGCTCAAATTGAAAGACTGCGGCAAGGTATACAAACCCCGTATATACTGGCCTTAATTGGTTTATATAATCCATTACCGCAGATTCCAGATGCTGCTTATTGGGTACAGCGCTTTAATCTATTTCTGCGTAAATTAGAGCAACCGCATATTCAAATCGTGCAGGTGTACGACGCATTCGTAGGTCAAGCGACACTATTTTTGTCAGAGGATGCCATTCATCCAAATGAACGCGGCTACGAGCGATTGGCCAACCAATTAGAGGTAGCTGTCTCTTTGCAGCAACTACAGCAGTTGTTTGTGTGAAATGAAGCTATCTCACATAACCGAATACAGAAATGAAATGACAGGCGCTGCCTGCTAGCACGAAGACGTGCCAGATGGCATGGTGATACGGGATGCGCCTCCATACATAAAATATCGAGCCTAGTGTGTAGAACAAGCCGCCTGCAACTAGCCAGACGATGCCGCCAAGCGGCAACTGAGCGTATAGTGGCTTGAACGCGATCACAATCAACCAACCCATCACGATATAGCACAAGGTTGAAACGAGTACGAATTTTTTGACGTAAAACAGCTTTAGCACAATGCCAATGAGGGCTAAGCCCCAGATGACACCAAAAAATGTCCAGCCCAATGGCCCTCGTAAGGTTACGAGTAGGTAGGGCGTATAACTCCCTGCGATTAACACGTAAATCGCCGAGTGATCAAGCACTTCGAAAACATCCTTAATTTTCGATTCGGTAACACTGTGCAGCAGCGTGGAACATGTATACAAGAGAACAAGCGCTGTGCCAAAAATACTAAAGCTAACGATATGCCATGCATTTCCTTGAGCGCAGGCTTGCATGATGAGCAGGACGAGTGCTGCGATGCTGAGTACAACACCAATACCGTGTGTAATCGCATTGGCTTTCTCTTCTTTGATGGAATATTGCATAGACAACCCTTCTTTCTTTGACAGCATGGAAGACTCCCTATATAGATTGGACGATGAAACGATGTATTTACCCTCATTTCAATTGAATAATAAAGTGGCTCTGGTGACCGGAGCCGGAAGAGGTATTGGACGAGCACTCGCAATTGGCCTAGCAGAAGCGGGGGCTGACGTTGCGATCTTTGCTCGAACTTCTTCGGATTTGGAAGCTGTGGCGGGTGAGATTCGCGCTTTAGGCAGACAAGCCTACCCGTTTTCTGTCGATGTTACGAATCGTGAACAAATTGAGGCAGCAGTTTCGGCTATCATCAGGGAAACAGATCGCATAGATATTCTTATTAATAATGCTGGCATGAATATCCGTAGTCAAGCTTTGGCCGTTACAGACGAAGAATGGGACACCATCATGCAGACAAACTTAAAATCCGCTTTCTTGTGCTCGCAGATCGTCGGTCGACACATGCAGCAGCGGGAATATGGACGAATCATCAATATTGCATCCGTAGCGGGGCAAGTAGCGCTGCGCACAGGTGTTGTCTATGCTGCAACCAAAGCTGCGATGATCCAAATGACCAAGGTGCTCGCTCTTGAGTGGGGGAAATATGGCATTTTGGTCAATGGCATCGGACCCTGGTATTTCAAAACACCGTTGACCGAGAAAATTTTGAATCAACCGGATTATTTGGCGGAAATTATTGCACGCACGCCACTGCGTCGTGTTGGAGAGCTGGAGGAGCTAGTCGGGCCAGCGGTATTCCTGGCTTCCGATGCAGCGAACTATGTCACAGGCCAAACGCTGTTTGTAGATGGCGGCATGACAATTTACGGATTCTAGCAAAAAAAACACTGCGTGCTGCGGTTGGCAGCACGAGTGCTTTGAGAATTTAAGATCGTAATGTGATGCTTGGTGAGGAGAAAGGTTAGACTTAATGCTGATATTTTTTCATGCTAGTGCTCCACTCATTTTCGGTGGGTATTTAGCACAAATTTTGTGCGCAAGCGTGCGGTGTCTGGCGGCCTCACTGATCTTGCGCACAAATTTTGTGCGCTAACGTGTGGTGTCCGAGGGTCTCGCAATTTGATCGGCTTAAGTGGAATTGCAGGTGTTTCGAGTTTAATGATTTCATTAATATATCATCTGAATTGAGCTTTTATCGGTTAGAAAGCTTCGACGGATGAAGGGGGGGGATTTAAGATAAAGGTTCCTTTGTTTGATATAGTCAAAGGGATTCAAACTAAACCAGAGGTTCGATTGTAAAAAAAAATTGCTTATTTATTTGTTCGGACATGGCAGCGAAGCTTTCGTTTTTCTCAGCAGCAGAATTAACGTTGTTAATATTCATTAAGAAACCACTCTTAAATGGTTCACGTGGGATTTATTTACGAATTTTGGCGAATGATGTCTGAAATTGTAGGATTGAGCTTTGGGAATCGTACTATTATACTAGACACAAACAACTGTAGTGATAGACGTTCTCATCATAAGTGTAAACTGGTAGATAAGGTGGTAGGATCGAATGGMTCAAGTTCGTATTTTTACAGACAGTACAAGTGATTTACCAGAGGAGTTACTGCAACGGTATCAGATCGAAGTTGTTCCCTTGTATGTTATTTTCGAGGATCAATCGTATCTGGATCGTGTAGATATTCATGCAGAGCAGTTGTTTGATTTTGTAGCGCATACAGGTAAACTACCCAAAACAGCGGCGCCATCACCTGGCGATTTTGAACGCGCTTTTGCACCGTTCATCGAAGCGGATGAAGATATTGTTTTCATCGGTTTATCCTCTGAGCTATCGTCGACGATCCAGAATGCGAGGATTGCCGCTGAGAGTTTCCCGGATGGTAGAATTAGGGTGATCGATTCTCGAAACCTATCAACTGGAATTGGCGTACTAGTAGTTAAGGCGGCGCAAGCTGCATTAGAAGGGCGAAGCCCATCAGAGATTCAAGCGATCGTGACATCGTTCATTGATAAAATAGAAGTTTCCTTCATCATTGATACCTTGGAATATTTACATAAAGGCGGCAGATGTTCTAGTGTGCAGGCTTTCTTTGGAAGTCTTTTGAAAATTAGACCCATCGTGCAAGTCATCCAAGGTGCAATGCAATTAACGGACAAAATCAGAGGTAAACGTGAGAAAGCTTTGAATCAATTACTACAGAATGCACTCGCATTCAAAGATGACATGGATACGGATTTCATGTTCATCACACATGCGCAGGCTCATGATGAAGCGGCTTATGTGAAAGAACAATTTGAATTGCATACCAATGTGAAAAACGTATTTCTTTCGGAAACCGGTTGCGTCGTTTCGAGCCACTGCGGACCACATACGCTAGGTATTGTTTTCGCCAAAAAATAAGAAATGAGTGGACAGCCATGACGACAATCAAGATTATCACGGACAGCAGCTGCGATCTTCCGAGAAACATGATAGAAGAAATAGGAGTTGGGATCGTTCCCTTATCGGTTCAATTTGGCGAGGAGTGTATGCCAACAGATATGGATCTAGCCGATTTCTACGCGAAGATGAAGCGGGAGAGCCTGTTGCCGAAAACCTCAAGCCCATCACCTGGGCACTTCCTTAGTGAGTACCAGAAGGGTGGTCCTGATCAAGATATTCTTGTACTGTGTCTGTCATCGGCGTTAAGCTCTACGTATCATCACGCTGTGATGGCGAAAGAAATGCTGCTGGAAGATGGTTATACTGGCCGTATCGAAGTCATCGATTCCAAGACAACTTCACTAGGGTTGGGTGTACTTGTGTACCGAGCAGCTCGGATGGCGGCAAGCGGTATGTCATATGAAGAGGTGACAGCTTCCATTCAGCAAGCGGTACCGACCTCAGGGACTTTCTTTTTCTTAGATACGCTGGAAAATGTCATAAAAGGTGGAAGACTCGATCGCGTCCGCGGCGCAGTGGCTTCTGTCTTGAATATTAAACTTCTCATGAAAGCAAGTGAAGAAGGCGCGATTGAGGTTGTCGAGAAAATTCGCGGCTCGCAGCAAGCTTTGAAGCGATTACTCTCGTTTCTTGGTGATAAGGAGCATGATTACGAGAAGGATGTGATAGCCATCGCACATAGCAATTGTGAGTCGAGGGCGCGCGAATTCATGGCTCAGCTTTTAGAAAAACATCCGTTCCGCCATGTACTGTTCTCCAATATGGGCACTGTGATTGGCACCTATGCTGGTGAAGGTGGCGTTCTAGTCGCCTACTAAGTTGTGAAAAAAGACACCTATCTCCCGATCGACCAATGATCAGAGAGTAGGTGTCTTTTTTGGTATTTACGCTGGAAATTCCGTTGTCGTGATATCCGGTTGATCCACAGTGACTAACGGTGAAATGTCTCCCGTCACAAGCAGCCATAGTTCATGCAGGGCACGTGTGCAGCCTACATAGAGAAGTTTGGCATCCATGAGGGTTGTTTCATAATGCTCCGCTGTAACGTCCATGAGAATAACAGCATCAAATTCTAAGCCCTTCGTCAAATAAACAGGTAACACCGAGATGCCACCGCGATAAACGCGTTGCTTGGAGGTGATCAAATTCGTCTCAATCCCCACGTGCGTCAAAGCTTCGTGCAGCTCTAGCGCTTGTTTCTCCGTGCGCGCGACGACAGCGACTGTGCTGGAAGTGCCAGCTAGTAAGTTTGTGATCGCCTTCTGCACCAGCGGCAGCCGTTCTTTGAGCGAAGTCTGCAGCACACGAACTTTATTTCCGCTGCGGAAGACGGGCACTGCAAGTAAGGGATTACTCACGCCGCGTTGGAGCACCGAATTAGCAAACTGGATGATTTCCATGGTGGAACGATAGCTCCGCTCCAGTTCGAAATACCCAGTTTCTTCCTCTTGAAACAAGCTGGAAAATTCCTTCCAGTCCTGGATGCCCTGATACGCATGTATCCCTTGCGATAAATCACCCAAAATCGTGAATGAGCTGTTGCGTGTGTACGCATCTAACACCGCGACTTGGAATGGTGAGAAGTCTTGCGCCTCATCAATGACAACATGATCGAATAACCGATCCGACGAAATGCCATGAAGCCGTGTATGAATGTAAAGGAGAGGAGCTAGATCCTCGAGCCCTACTTCCTTCTTTTTGAAAAGCTTCGCTGATGCAGCTACGATGGACTCAGGCATGTTCTGAAGCAGCTCTACAGGCAGGCTGTCCCATCGACCTTTGTCGGTGAACAGCATTTTATAGAAGGTAAATGCCGTATATTCAGGCCATCCTGTCAAATAAGTCCGCAGCTTCTGAGCGGATTTCTTCTTCAGCTCTTTTTTCAAGCTTTGCTCCCAAACCTTCTCGAGCTGCATCTCCATCCATCGCTTGATACGCGCAACGACGCGCTCACGGCGCTTAATCATCGGATAATGCTTATTCTCGACGAAGAACCATTCGCGAATGGTGGCAATGGGCAGTTTGACGCCATCCCAAGGTGAGAAGTCCGCAGTAGGAACGTAGGTGGTTTCAAGACGATTGAGACAGTCATCCAGGTAGCTTTTGAAAGCGATAGCTCCTTTGAAGCGTCCTGGCGCTTGGTCATCGACGGGAGGTCGCTTGCTTCCGAGAGCAAACCAACGTTGTAATGTGATCTCTTGATCGGCGATTTGCACTTCATGATCGAGTACATCAAGCGCCCAATCGGTAAACGTACTCTGTTGTATATTGCCGACACCTAGCTCTGGCAGAACACCCGAGATATAGTCCAAGAACATGGAGTTGGGTGCGAAGATAATCATTCGCTCTGCCCGAACTTGTTCGCGGTATTGATAGAGAAGGAAGGCGAGGCGGTGCAGAGCTACGGTTGTTTTACCGCTTCCTGCGACCCCTTGAATTATAAGTGCGGTATTCTTCGCTGCACGGATAATCCGATCTTGCTCCGCTTGAATCGTGGAGACGATATCGCGCAGTTTGTTGTCTTTATTTTCGCCTAAGCGGTATAGCAAGAACTCATCGCCGACAGAGAGGGAGTCTTCATTCCGGTCATATGTATCAACAACACGCTGGAGAATTTGCTTGCGCACAACAAGGTTTCGCTTCAAGTAGACTAAGCCGTCAATTATACCGTCCGGCGAATCATAGGAAGCTGCGTCTAAGCCGCCTGTGAAGGAATAGAAGAGGCTTGCTACTGGCGCACGCCAATCAATGACGAGAAGTCGACCTGTTCGTTCGTCTTCCACGCCGGCTTTACCAATGTAAAGCGGTGAGGGTGAACCCGTGCCTGTTTCTTCGAAGTCAAGGCGGCCGAAATAGGGCTCATCAATGGCTTTGGTTAAATTGTGCCTGCCGTTCTCGCGCAAAACTTCAAGTGCTTGCTCCGTTAAATCAGGACCATAATAAACAGGAGTTGCTCTAAGGCGTTCCAGTTGTTTATCGATTTCCTTATTCGTTTGTTCAAGTCTTTGAAGTTCTTCTTGATAGGCACTTTGAGTCTTTGTGTCCAAGATCAGTTACCTCCTAAGATCAGATGTTGTCTATTGATTTGTCATAAACAGGTAAACACTATAACACACCTAGCGGGAGATAGAAAGTGATTCTGGAAAATCATTAGTGATCATTTGGGCTTCTGTGGAAAGGAATGGTATACTCAGGAAGTATGCATTTTAATTAATGGAGGCGAAGGGATTCATGTCTATTTATGATATTGCAGTTACAACGATTTCAGGCGAAACACAAACACTTTCAGCGTATAAAGGGAAGACACTTCTCATTGTGAATGTTGCTAGTGCTTGCGGACTTACACCGCATTATAAAGGGCTTCAAGCGCTTTATGAGCAATACCAAGATAAAGGGTTGGTCGTACTCGGATTTCCTTGTAATCAATTCGCTGGTCAAGAGCCAGGGACGAATGAAGAGATCCAAGCATTTTGCGAACTTAACTACCAAGTGACTTTCCCTCTATTTGATAAAATTGATGTAAAAGGTGAGCATGCGCATCCGTTGTATACGTATTTGCTAAGTCATACACCTGAGCCGTATCGCACAGGCGACATTGAATGGAATTTCGTGAAATTCTTAGTTGACGCGAACGGAAATGTGATTAAACAATACAGTGCGCGTACAGAACCTGTGGACATTAGCGCCGATATTGAGGCTGTTTTAGCATAAATGAAAGATGAGGTGGACGTGCAATGGGGTCCCAAAACGGGTTTATCTATGCCCATCCTGATGATGAAACATTCTTAAGCGGATGCCTCATTCGCCGTCTAGCTGATGCTGGAGAAGACAATGTCTTACTACTAGCCACACGTGGCGATGCTGGTAGACAGGGGTTGGAGCGGGCGAAGAATCGGCAAGAATTAGCGGAACTACGAGAACTAGAGATGCGTGCAGCAGCTGAAATTCTAGGGATTTCAACGATTGAGCACTTAGGCTGGCCTGACGGTCAATTGGATGAAGTTGATTTTGAGACACTCGTGCAACAAATTATCACGTTTATTCAGCGTCACGAAGTGGAGAATGTCTACACATTTGCAGAAGATGGCGGAAATGGACATCGTGACCATATCGCGATCTCCAAAGCGACTACTGCGGCTGTACAAAGTGGTGCTTGTCCAAGTGTAAGGAAATTGTTCTATGCTTTTTCTCCGCTCCTGCGTGCTCAAGGGCATCAACCGTACATTCTAATTGACACCGAGAAGCAATGGCCCGTTAAGGCGGCTGCACTTAAAGCGCATCAAACGCAGCATGTTACGATTGGGAGGCACTTTGGCAATCTGGTAGATTTTCCAGAAGAGAGACGTTGGGAGGCCTTTGTGCTGGGTTGGGAGAATGAAAACGAATTGGAAACATTGCGAAAAAAATATGTATGATGTACCCCCGAAAATTCTCCTGAGATTACGAATGACCTTAAAGAGCAGGTCATTCAACGTTTCTAGGGGAGTGTAAGGATGTCACTTTGTAATTGTGATAAATGTGGGCGCGTTTTCCTCACGAAATGGGAAAAGAGATGTACAAGCTGCTCGCAGCTTGTTTTGAACGATTCGAATAAAGTAAAGGATTTTGTTCGGACGAATCCACGCGCGACACTTATTGAAATTTACCATCAAACAGGGGTTTCCTTGCAAACTATAAAAGAAATTAATGAGAGCTTAACCGCTTCAGCAAGCAAAGGAGCTTTCGAGAATGCCTCATATGATTATAAGAGGGATTAGTGTTCCTCAAATTCAATCTATTAGCACAGTGCTGATTTCCGAATTAGCTGCTGTCTGTTCTTGTGGTATAGACAATTTCATGTTKGAATGTTTGCCAACCGTCTCTATTTTCCAAGGTGAAATTTGTGCGACGTATCCATTTATTGAAGTGGGCTGGTTCGAGCGAGGGCAGGAAATTCGAGATGCCTATGCAGAAGTCCTGACTAAACATATCTTGTCACTGGGAATATCTGAAGTGGAGATTGCGTTCAAGGTATATCGGGAAGATAGTTATTATTGGAATGGGAAGTTGGTTTAATCTAAATCCATGTAAACCTCTTATTCCACTTGTATAGTGGAGTGAGAGGTTTTTTTGCGGTATTGATATCCGCCACGCAATGAGAGAACATCGATCCCGACTAACATTATGCTAGAGGCGAATAAATGTATTTTGTACAGTTAAATTAAGGGGTTTTTCGATCATATGCTGAATAGATGGAGAACATACAGTTAATCTTAACTATTTTAGCTAATTCGAATAAAAGTGGAGATATTACATACATATTTTACAATTAATTCAAATTTCTGAGGAAGTATCTTGAAAATAATGTTTTCCAGTTAATGCTAATGTGTAAGGCAGGGTCGGTCCAAACCTACTAATTCCACCAACAACATCCGAGCAGTGAGTTCCTATGTCAGCCTCCCATACCCGCATCCCGCGCGTCAACACTGAGCACTCAACGTACCCCAAGTTTTGAATTCAATGCACCTGTCCAAACCCGTCAGAATCTGTGAAATCGGATGTTAACTGGTTTGTTTTTTATGCCAAAAGTCATAATTCACGCAATCGATATTGCAGGCGATAATAAAGTGGGATACACTGAATCGACAGAATCTGATTTCCAGAATGACTTCGGGAATCACATGATAGGAGCGATTTGTGGTTGAAGACATTAATTATTGCGGAAAAACCCGATATGGGGCGAAACATAGCTGCCGCAATAGAACCAAAGGCCAAAAATATGAGGTCTCATCTAGAAGGTGAGCAATATATCATCACGTGGGCAATCGGACATTTGATTGAGCTGGCGGAACCGGATCATTATGACGAAAAATATAAAAAGTGGAATATTAATCATCTTCCAATTATTCCTTCTGAATTTAAGTTAATTCCTAACCCGCGTACGTATGATCAGCTCAAGGTGATCGCGGAGTTAGCGAAAAAATGCAATCAACTGGTTAATGCGTGCGATGCCGGGCGAGAAGGGCAGCACATTTTCTCCCTAATCCAGCGGCACCTGGGGCTCAATCAGCCTGTTAAGCGGCTTTGGATCTCCGATTTAACATCGGAAACGATTCGCAACGGGTTCGCAACGTTAAAGGATGGCGCCGAATATGAGAACTTAACGCGCGCCGCGCGTTCTCGCAGTGAAGCGGATTGGCTGATTGGCATGAACGGATCACGTGCGTTTACGACGAAACATAATGTGTTGCTGTCGGTGGGACGCGTTCAAACGCCGGTGCTTGCGCTAATTTATGATCGCCAAAAGCAGATCGAGGCGTTTTCCTCACTCAAATTTTATGAGCTAGAGGGTCACTTCGCGCAAGGGGAAACACCATACCGAGGCATGTGGCAGGGTGAACGTTTCACGGATGGTGAGAAGGCGGCTGCGCTTGCTGCGAAGGTAAAGGGGAAGCCCGCCCGGATTCAGTCCTACGAGGTAAAAGAAACCAAAGAATTCCCATTCAAATTGTATGATTTGACCTTGCTCCAACGTGAGGCGAATGGGAAATATGCTTTTTCGGCGAAGAAAACATTAGATACAGCGCAAGCTTTGTATGAGAAGCATAAGGTGATTTCGTACCCAAGAACGAATTCCAATTATGTGACGGAGCAAAATATTCCGGATATGCATAAGGCGCTAAACGCCTTGCAAGGAACGGCTTATCACGAACTTGTTCAAGGCGCTAATCGCAATCTTGTTCATATTAATAATAAATTTATTTGTAATCCAACCAAGGTTGAAGATCACCACGCCATATTGCCTACGAATAAGAAGGCTTCAGGACTAAGTCCGGATGAGCAGAAATTGTATGATCTCATTGTCAGACGTTTTCTCTCTCAATTTTACCCGCCTGCTGCCTACAAAGTGCATACGGTCATGACGGAAGTGGAACAAGAGCTTTTCAAGACAACCGTCAAAGAATTGTTATCGCTAGGCTGGAAGGTCATTTACGCTGATCAGAAGAAGGAAAAGGCGAAGGCGACCAAAGGGAAAGAAAAGGAAGACACGGATGACGAGGAAGAGGTCGAAGTCAACGAGCCTTTCTCCATCGATGCGAATGGGGATATCCTGTGTACAGATGCGATTGTGAAGGAGAAAGACACGCAGCCGCCTAAGCATTTTAACGAAGGCACCTTGCTGAAGGCGATGGAGAGCGCAGGGAAGCAGATTGAGGATGAAGAGCTCCGCGATGCGATGAAGGACTCCGGTCTGGGCACGCCTGCGACACGAGCAGCAACGATCGAACGCTTGAAGAAGGTCGGCTATATCGACATGCAGGGGAGGAAAATCATTTTGACTCAGAAGGGTAGAATGGTTGTTGAATTGATCCGCGGAGCGGGCATCGAACTGTTGACGTCACCTGAGATGACAGGGCAATGGGAGCGCAGATTGAACGAAATTTCCCGTGGTACAGCATCAGACGACCAGTTTATGCACAATGTGAAGCGATTTGCGACGCTGATTGTCGATAAGGTGCGCAAGCAAACTAGAGCTTCGAAAACGGATTTCGAAGCCGAGAATGCACCGGAAGCAACTAGCAAACGTGGCTCAGCTTCAATGAAGACGACGGCTCGTGGGGACGGTGCACCGAAAGCTCCTACGAAGAAGCGAACGCCTGCTGCGAAACCAGCAGGGGATGGAGCTAGCACGTTCATTGCAATGTGTCCAAGACCAGGCTGCGGCGGCTCCCTCTTTATGGGGCGTAAGGGCTATGGCTGCTCGCATTATAAGGAAGGCTGCTCCTTCGTTATTTGGAAGGAAAGCTTCGGTCGAAGCTTAACCGATACACAAGTGCAAGCACTTGTTCAAAAAGGGAAAACGACGAAGTTGAAGCTTGTTTTAGAGGATGGAACAGAAACAGAGGGGAAGATTGTGCTGAAGGACGTTGCTACAGGCGCACTCGGTACAGAATGAATGCACGGGGGAACTAAGGAGTGAAATCGGTAACGAATGATTGGTTGACGGTTTTGGCAGACGAATTTCAAGCACCTTATTATCAGGAACTTGAACAGTTTCTGCAGGCAGAGTATTCGCAGCAAACAATTTATCCACCAGAGGATGAAGTGTTTTGTGCGTTGGAATGGACCTCTTTTGCGGATACGAAGGTTGTGATACTGGGACAAGATCCTTATCATGGGAGAGGGCAAGCTCATGGACTTAGTTTCTCTGTGAAGCCTGGAATTACGATCCCTCCTTCGCTAAGAAATATGTACAAAGAACTAGCATCTGATCTCGATTGTACGGTGCCTGATCATGGTTATTTAAAAGCATGGGCAGAACAAGGCGTTCTGCTCTTGAATACGGTTTTAACCGTTCGTGAAGCACTACCTAACTCGCATAAGGGAATGGGTTGGGAACGATTCACGGATCAGATCATACAAGTGTTAAGTGCTCGAGAGAAGCCTGTCATCTTCCTGCTATGGGGAAGCCACGCACAGGCCAAACGATCTTTGATCGACACCACCCGACATGTGATCATTGCATCGGCCCATCCAAGCCCGTTATCAGCATATCGCGGATTCTTTGGCAGCAAGCCTTTTTCTAATGTTAATACCGCGCTGAATCGACTCCAAATGACAGAAATCGACTGGCAAATCCCGAATTGTAGGCATAACGAAAACCATGAATGACAATATTCATGGTTTTTTTCATTTGTATAGACCGAAACTTACGTTCCGAAACGAATATTATATTTAGGCTATGTAAAGATTGCCTAGCTATTCTATAATATAGGTTGTACATAGGTAATCGGTAAATTTAGCTCGCAATTCTTACCCGTTTCGTAGGAGCGGTTTCCGAGAACTTCGCGAAAAGCGTCGTAGTCAGCTTCGGTACCTCGCTGCAAGACTTGTAT
>NZ_JBFRGR010000056.1:0-27861 GCF_052115445.1 Paenibacillus sp. 2RAB27 | reverse complement strand
TGAATCACGGTTCCCTCTGGAGCCACACCAAGCTTTGCCTGGGTAGCTGCAATCGTTCCACTGGTACTCTGAACACCAGCCTTTACCTTGAAGATTAGGTTCAGAACCGGCGTACTGGCTCCAGATATTCCCCCTCCAGTATTGGCAGTAATGAGCCTAACTTTCCCAGCAGTGGCTTTGTCCTCTGTCACGATCTGGATGTTGTTGTTGGCACCTGCCGCGCTCACATAGTCAAATACGCTGGAATCATAAGACAGGGTGATGTCCTGGGCGTAAACACTTTGTGTCACATTGTTCAGGCTAACTCCCACTGTAAAGCTGCTTCCGGGTTGCACACTGCTGTCTGCTGAAAGTGCAGCAGCGGGTACAAGCGGCTGAGACCAAACAGGATCTGTGGTTGCATCACTTGTGGTTACATATATCCGGTCTATGATTAAGCCAGATTCCCTTCCCCATAAGTTCAATTCATGGGCACCAGCGGTAATATTCAATGGAGTGCCGCCAGTCACTAGCGTACCGCCATTACTGAGATTCACCCATCTAAACTGACTGTTACTCACGTTCTGAATACCATTGGAAGTGAATTTATACGTATTATCCAATCCAACGTGGACGGAGTCCGTTTGGAAACTGTGACTCTTCGCAAGTATCCAGACATAGTAGGATCCTGCATTCGTAAAGTTGATCTTGTAATTCAGTCTGGAACCGGCAGCTAGGCTAGCTGCATCAGTACCTGGTGTGACAGCGGTACCATCATCGGGACTAAATTGCATAGCTTTCGTGGACAAGCCGTCAACAAGCGACCAGGTATGGCCATTTGCGTTGCCAAATACATAGGCATTGGCCGTGTTTTCTGCTGCAGTTTCTGCCTCAACGGCCACGATGGCTGGTGTATTAAAGTTAATGGTATATACCGAAGCTTGTAAACCTTCTCTACTTACCGTCACTGTGGCCTTTCCTGGTACGGCCAATGCTTGTGTAATCGTAACACTCGCGCCAGGATCATTTGAAGCCGCAGTAACTTGCGGCGGAGCTGATCCTACAGGAACATCTAGGGAATAGGTGTATGTACTTGGACTGAACCCATTCACTTGCGCACCGTTCAGCTGGAGGGACTTCAAATTCGTATCAAAGTTAGATCCAACCAACTTGTCATCTAATTTAAATGAGTCGAAGTCAACGTAACCACCTGTTGTCTTTGTTGAATAATTGAATAAGGCAAAACGGTAGCCCATAAAATGCGGTAGTGTATATGACATTTGAAGTGTGTTTCCTATGGATGCCCAACGCTCACCGTCAAGACTGTAATAAAACTTTGCTTTATCTGTCCTATTCTTAAAGTCCAACTCGCTCCTTAAATAAACAGTGTTTTGAGTGAGAGGGACACTTGCTATTTCCACTGCTGACCCTGAACTTCCATTCACCATAACAACCGATTTTGTAGTGCCGGACATTTTAACACCGACAAACCCGTAGTTCTGTTGGAAGGCGGAAATTCCCGCATAATCCCCGTCTTTCATATGGCTAACATCGATAGCAATGGTTCCTGAACTTTCAGGTCCGAAGGTTCTTTGTGTAAGCGTATTTCTGGCATCAAGAATACTAGTGCTCGTTCTTCCGGTAGTGAGTCTTAGATACCCCGGTCGGTMGGTAAGAGACCAGAATCTATTGTCAGGATTATGGTTCCACTGCCATACAAGTGCAAGATTGGATCCATTGTAGTCATTTTCTCCGCCTGCTACTTCTGTATGATAAACTTCAACTTTCACTGTTCCCTGATCGAAGTTATCTGATGAAACCCAGGATCTTGACAGTACAGCAGGAATCCCCGTGTCATTGACATCCCCGAATAGAGGCCATCCATCCTGACTCCATGTCATCGGTACAATGTAAGGTATACGTCCAACGGATCCATAATCCTGGAACAGCATTCCGTACCATTTTCCGTCAACGGCTTGAACAATTCCCCCTTGTGCTATACCAGCACTGTTGGAGGTGCTGCCCGATCTTAAAGCAATCTTTCCTTCATAGGTGCCATCTATCGTATCAGCCCTGTGGACTAATTCAGTACGAATGCTCCCTGTTGGCCATGAGATATTAAAGATATAATATTTACCATTAATTTTTTGAATGTGTGAGCCTTCAGCTCCAAGACCGCCAGAGCCTCCGGGAGCGCTCGCATTTTGAATGATTGTTTTATTCATTCCGCCTGCTTTGATCGCTGTGGCATCTGAAGTAAGTTCAATAATCTTAATGGCCCCCCCGCCATATACCAGATAGACACGCCCGTCATCATCAAACAGCAAGGACATGTCATGATAAACGCCGCCAGCAAGCTCATACTTTTCCCATGGGCCCTTTTCGATGTCGGTGGTTTGAAAGATATACGTTTTCCCCGTGTCATTGGAGGCAAATACCACATAAAACTTGCCATTATTGTATCTTAGACTGCTTGCCCATGAGCCTTTTCCATATATGTTTTGCCCATTTGAAAGCGTTTGTTTATCCGTCGACGCGAGTATATCATAGACATAATTGACGATTTCCCAATTTACGAGGTCCTTGGACTTCATAATAGGAACGCCAGGGTTCACGTGCATGGTAGTGCTGGTCATATAATAAGTATCATTCACCCGGATAACATCAACATCCGGTACATCCGCCCATATGATTGGGTTCTTGGCAATCGGTGTATAAACGTCTGCATAGAAAGTTGTAACACTTTTCCCCTTAAGCGTGGCTTGAAGTGAGTTTCCATTTACAGTGGTATCGCCTAAATTTGCAATATTCTCACTAGACGAAGTTCTATAAGTAGTAAACGATTTTACAGTTTTACCATTTACGTTGAAAGTTAATGCAGTGTCCGTGTTAGTGTCATTTATAGCTGTAATAACTAACTTTCCATTCGAAGGATCTTTATACGCTGTTGTATATACACCCGTTGCTGGGGTTACATCTGAATTGACTCTTTTATAACCCGGCCTGATAAATCTGCTGTATTGACCAAGTGTATACAATCTTTTATTCAAATCGTAACTTTTTACAGCACCATTATCATCCGTATGAAATGTAATCAGTGCGCCTTTATCTCCAACAGAATTCACACTGTCTTTTGTGTTATTCCAAAGCCACCAGTAGTTAAACGCATTTACTTCTGCTACCGTCATATCCTTATGGATCATTTTCGCCCAATAGATACCGTCATTTATGGTTGGATCATTGGGTTCACCTACAGATGCTTCTGTCACCCATAATTTTTTATTATAAAGCTTTGTTTGCGTCAGCCACTTCGCGCCAAGATTAGGGTCCTGCTGATTTACGGCATATTGGTGTACACCAACAATGTCTACGCGATCCCTGCTATCGGCATCATTCAATGTTGGAACAGCCAGATCTTCACTGAAATTTAAGCCCTCTGGCATAATAAGCTTCGCAGTCACACCTTTTTGTGCAAAAGTAGGTTTGAGATAGCCCTTTACAAAATTATGAAAATCATCCGCTGACCAACTGCTGGATTCATAATTCGGTGCATAGTTTGGCTCATTTTGTATAGATACAGCTGAGATATCGATTCCCTTATTGGTCTTAAAGCCAGTCACATAGTCAGCTAAGAAATCAGCATATGCCTGATATTTATCAGTTCTGAGCTTACCACCGATCTCTCCGTTCGTTCCTGTGCTGCCAGTCTTCATAAACGGCGGAGGCGTCCAGGGAGTAGTAAAAAATTTGGTTACGTTATAATCCGTTTTTATTTTATTAAAAAGCCAGGTTGTACCATTAATATCCCAATTATTCCAATTCCATGTGCCTGATTCCGATACGATGTCATAAGGAAGCCTGTTTCTTACCATACTTAGTCCTGCGCCAGTAGAAGTACTAAAAAGCGCATCCAGTATTTCCTTCTGTGGTGGGTTTGCGAGATTTTGTACAATACCTGTCGACCAAGCGTTGGATGCACCAAAGCCGTCGATTTCCTGCTTTTCAATATTATAATCAATATTAACCGTTGGGATGGATGCAGCATGGGTACTCTTATGAAAACTAAGCATGGATGATACGATCAGACTAAGACAGAGAGAAACTTTTAAAGCAGCTCTTGAGTCAACCCTTCCTTTTTCCATTTATCTCTTCCCTTCATTAGATGATTCTTGTACCTTACCTTAAAGCTATGGGCCCAGTTGCTTGTTAGCATCATGGACCCATTACCATCTCAACAAGGATTTTTTACTTTTTACATAGTTGCCAGATGCCTGTATGAATGAATTTTATTTCAATTCTTGATATAGTCTGTAGATGACCGTAGCAGCTTGTGCTCTTGTCGATTTTCCTTTCGGATCAAAATATCCCTCTGACACTCCGTCCATTAAGCCTGCCTGTTTTGCAGCCCAAACAGCATCCTTGGCGTATGTAGAGATTTGATCTCCATCAAGGAAATTTGAAGTTGCACCATTTGCTAGTACAGTCGTAGAACTAATAATCTTGGATGCCCGATAAATAAGCACCGCCATGTCCTCACGACTGATCTGGTCGTTCACACCGAAGCTGCCGTCATCTTTGCCTTGAACGAGGCCGATCTTCTGTGCTGAGGCTATGGAATTGTAGTACCATGCACCCGCCTCAATATCTGTGAAGGCTGTAGTTGCAGTAGAATCTGCTAGATCGAAGAGTTGAATCAACATCTTAACGAACTCTGCTCTTGTTACCTCCCCAGCCGGAATAAAATGGCCGTCACTTCTACCGTTCACTACTTCACGAGCTGCCAAGCCAAGAACACCCTCGTTTGCCCATGTATACCCATTCATGTCACTAAAGGAAACCTGAACATGGTTAGCCGTGTACTTGCTGAAGTGCGTAGGTTGAAACTGAACTTTGCCTGTTTCGATATTGTATTTCCCATTCCTGACAATTTCCAATTTACCATCTTCCGTTATATAGTAGATGACTACTTGATTAGGCTTTTCATTAGGTGCCAATGTATACGGTACTTCTACTAGAACACTTTTCTTGTTAAATTTTGTGATTTTACTACCATCTAAACTCAAATTAAAATCGTACACAACAGAACTTCCGACTTCTTTTCTGATATCCTGCGATAGGTTGACAGGGTCTACCTTTGCAATACTTAATTGCAAATTTGAAGTTTCCGACAGGGTGCTTTTATCAAGAACATCCCGATTAATGGTAACCGTAGCAAGATCCGTCTCAACCTTTACCGTCTTTACGACGCCTGATTCTGAACTGAGTTGTTGAAGCTGCTTCGCCGGCAGATTCAGTTGGATTTCCTTAACGTCAGAACCTGAGTTGACTTTAATCGTTACCGATTCATCTTTGGAATTTTTGCCCGCTTCAAGAAGAGCTTTTGACCCTACATCAATAGAAGCAACACCATTATTAACAGTCATTGTTTCCAGTAACAAAACAGATGTACCTGAAGTGCCCGGCGATGACGGATTTTCTGCCCCTTGGGAACCAGGGTTGGAGCCAGTATGAGAGCCAGGATCAGTGCCAGGATTAGTGCCGGGATTAGTGCCGGGATYAGTGCCGGGATCAGTGCCGGGATTAGTACCGGGATCAGTTCCAGGATTAGTGCCGGGATCAGTTCCAGAGTTCGAATTATTAACGGACAATGTAATTCCGTTACCCATCTTCCCATTCGTTTTTTCCAACTGACTATTGATAGTTGTCAAAGAACTTAGGGAAACGGAAGCTGCCCCTGCTTTGGAAGCTTTAAACGAAAGCGTAAATAAATCCTTATCCCCAGTTAGTCCCGACTTGTTTCCTATTAAAGTAAAAACCAGCAATATCTTGTTGCCTTGTACTTTAGGTTCAAGCACGTATGCTTGATTATTCAGGCTGCTTGTGTAGCCCGTATACGCCAGTTGCTGCTCATCATACGTTAATTCCATCTCGGCAGCATATAAGTCTGTAAGTGCTTTGCCTGCAATGGTAATCGTAACGTTGTTTCCTAACTCGACACTTGGAGCCTGAGAGCGCAATACAACTTCATCTGTTGTTTGTGCTGCAGCCGTCAAAGGGAGCAGCGTGGCAATGAACATCATAGCTAGGATGAATAATTGAAATTTGAGTTTCATGTTCACAATCCCTCATTATAAGGAACGAATGGGAGACAAACGTCTCCCATTGCCCTTTTCTTGGATTTAGTAATTTTTAGCGATCACGATCAACTACGATTGTGTGGGTCGCTTATTGAAGTATCTTGGATGCTACATACGCAAGATCAAAAATATCGATCTTATTATCGTTGTTCATATCAGCTTTCTTGGCAGTTGTCCAGTCTGAGCTATAGGAGTCCTTACCGTAATTGTAAGCTACTATTGCAAGGTCACCTACATCGATGCTTCCATCGTTATTGAGGTCTGCAGATTTAATTACGGCTGCCTTGAAGGAAGCTGCTGCACTGCTCAGTGCTGTTACGCTACTGTCAACCTGGGACTGTGTCGCACTTGCACTGTCTCTTACAGCTTTTGCTGCAGTGAGGGCTACACCGAATGCATCCTTGGCTGCTTGTGGGTATTGACCAGCCGCTGTTCCTACGACTGCACCGTCATACAGGCTCTGTGCATCCGTAATAGCTGTTGTCAAAGCCGTCTTATCTATTACCACTACAATAACTGATGCCCTGAAAGTTGTGCTTGCACTGCCCAGTGCTGTAACGGCACTGTCAACCTGGGACTGTGTCGCACTTGCGTTGTCTCTTACAGCTTTTGCTGCAGTGAGGGCTGCACCGAATGCATCCTTGGCTGCTTGTGGGTATTGACCGTTCGCTGTTCCTACGACTGCACCGTCATAAAGGCTCTGTGCATCCGAAATAGCTGTTGTCAACGCTGTCTTAACCACTGCAATAGCGCCTACTGAAATGCTCTTACTGCCAAGAGCAGCATCAATCACGGTTCCTTCCGGAGCCACACCGAACTTTGCCTGTGTAGCTGCAATCGTTCCGCTGGTATTCTGAACACCAGCCTTTACCTTGAAGGTTAGATTCAACACGGGTGTACTGACTCCAGATATCCCAACTCCGGTGTTGGCGGTCATGAGTCTAACTTTTCCAACAGTATCTTTGTTCTCTGACACGATCTGGATGTTGTTGTTGGCACCTGCCGCACTCACATAATCAAATACATTGGAATCATAAGATATGGTGATGTCCTGCGCATAAACACTTTGTGTCACGTTGTCCGCACTAACAGCCACTGTAAAGCTGCTTCCAGGCTGCACACTGCTGACTGCTGAAATTGCAGCTGTAGGTACAAGCGGCTGAGGCCACACAGGATCTGTCGTTGCATTGCTTGTCGTTAAATAGATTCGGTCGATGGTAAGACCGTCTTCTCTTCCCCACAAATTCAATTCATGTACGCCAGCGGTAACATTTAATGTAGCTCCGCCATACGAACTTAAATTAGCCCATTTAAATCCAGTACCAGCAGATGCTAAACCGTTGACACTAAATTTATACGCATTATCTAGTCCAACGTGGAGAGAGTCCGAATTGAAATCAGGAGCCTTCATAAGCAGCCAAACATTGTAGGTTCCTGCAGTCGGGAAGTTGACTTTGTAATTAAGTCTGGAATCGCCAGCGAGGCTGGCTGCGTCAGTACCTGACATACTGAAGCCATTATCTGGCCCAAAAAACATAGCTTTCGTGGACAGTCCATCAACAAGAGACCAGGTATGACCACTTATAGTGCCATATACATAGGCATTGACTGTGTTTTCTGCTGCTGTTTCTGCCTCAATGGCCACAACAGAAGGCGTATTGACAAGTACACTAATCTGCGATGTTGCAGCAGCGCCTAATGCTCCCTTAAAACTTACAGTAACATTTGCTGTTCCGCTTGCTTTAGCCGTTATAGTACCGCCCGCAACTTCTGCAATAGCAGGACTTGGATTGGTATACGTTGCTGTTTTGGTTACATCTTCCATGTGTCCGTCAACATATTCTGCTGTTACTTTAAAGGTTGCAGTTTTGCCAGAATCCAGCGTAACTGAACCATTGTCAATGGTAATCTTCTTCACCGTCAGTTCGCTGTTCAAGTCTTTTACAAGCATATTAACTGTATCTGTTTTTCCACCATAGCTTATGTCAATGCTTGTGGAGCCATAGCCCACCCCAGTGACAACTCCGTTGTTTACACTTACAATACCGCCTTGTGCCGGTGTTGCAAGGGCCTGACCACTAATATCTACACTTGTTCCATCGGCGTATATGGCAGAAACCTTTAGGTTAGCCTGATTAGTTCCGGAAACAGTATCAATCTTTTGTTTATCTATGGATGCATTGATTGCAACTAGATCATGAGCAGCTGTCTTTTGCTCGAATTGCCAAGAATCTACCTTGAAGAGATTACCTGTTGATGCTCCCGTGTATACCATATATACATTATGGACACCTGTAGCACCGGAAACACTCGTTGTTTTTGTCTTCCAAACATCGTCTCCGCCTGTGTTGGAAATGGGAAGTGTCCCGATCAATGGGCCAGTAGCACTGTCAAGATGAAGTTCAATGTTTCCACCGCCCGAACCACTTGCAACATTAGCTTTGAATGTTCCTGCGCCTGTAGCTCCAAAATCAACTTTGGATACCGCAGTCCAGTCTCCATCATTTATGCTGCTGACAGCCAGATTTATACTGCTTACCATGCCTCCTGGTTGTGTCGTAGTTTCAGTGGATATTCCGCCATTCCAACCAATTGTTTCGGCCTCAACCCTTGTATAGGGATTCAAATTTTGGAGCTGCGGAACACCTGCATAATCGCCAATAATAGGATTGATAACCCCGTTTGCATCAAAACTTACCTTATTGATGTTTGTATTACGGTATCCATGCGGTTGCCCACCCATTTGTGGATACATACCGCTTTCAGCCATTGCCTTTGCAACGGTTTGTGCGTGGTAGGTAACATACCACTGGTTGTTGAATTCAAAGATCGCATGGTGGTTGTTACCTCCAACGCCGAAGAAAGTAGCAGGGTTAGGCAGTATTGTTTTGACAAAGGTAAATGGCCCCATTGGGTTGTCACTTACCATATAGCCAATTGCTCCCGTAGGGATATCCGACGGATGCCCGCTAGAGAAGTTCGTACAATAGGAGTAATAATACTTCCMGTTGTATTTGTGGATACCTGAATCCTCAAACAACCACGGTGGATTGATGCGTCCAAGAGTTCCACCGCTTGCACTCAAATCCAAACTGATCATATCCGCACCAAGCTTTGCAACACGTGCGGTTCCCGGGTCAGCATCTTTTCCGGCCGGAATACCGCCGCCGAAATACAAGTAACCGCTTCCATCATCGTCAACCAGTACCGCTGGGTCAAAAAGCCATGTAACATCACTAGCCCCAGGAGTACTTCTGCTTACCAATTGTCTTCCAATTGGATCTGTAAATGGGCCGATCGGACTATCCGCTGTGAGCACACCAATGCCGCTTCCATTATCCGCAAAATATAGGAAGAACTTCTCCTTGCCATCAATCGTTTTATGTGCAGCCGCCGGTGCCCAGGAGTTGTTTGCCCATTTGGCCGCACCTTGCGGCCCTGCTACTAGGATTTCCCCGTGGTCTGTCCAGTTCACCATATCATCGGACGAAACAACCGTAATCTTATTAATCTTACCGTATCCATTATCCTTAACTGTCCCATCAGCATTGTACTCCAATACATCATTGGTCATGTAGACATAAACTCTGCCGTTATATACCATTGCATAGGGATCCGCACCAAATTTTTGCGAAAATAGCGGATTGTTATTACCAGGTGTTTTAGCCAGCGCTGGAGAGAGCGTCGAAGCTGCTGCCTGCTTCTCCATAACTGGGCTTAATGTGAATGCAAGAGTTAAAGCCATCGTCATCCCCAGCATTTTGTTCAATTTCTTCATAGAACAACCTCCACATTATCATTTAATTTTTCAATTGATTCTAGTTACTTGTTCAATAATCTATGTATGATAACGGCTGCTTCTGCTCTTATCGCCGTATCATTTGGCTTGATCATGCCATTGTAGCCCTGAATGATTCCTTCCTTGAGCAATTGAGCCAGAGGGCCTGCTGCATAAGCTGCTACCTCACTCGAATCACTAAAGCTGCTTAAGTCTGAAACTGACTCGTCCAGTATGTTTCCGGCTATCTTCATTGCTCGTGCAGCCACCACCATCATATCCTGTCTGGATATGCTTAGCCTCGGCTCGAACAGGCTCTCGCTCGTTCCCTGAGCAATTCCAAGTTTCCTGGCTACCCCTACCTCTTGATAATAATAGTCGGACTGTTCTACATCATTGAAATTGCCATCTACTTCTGCATTAAGATGTAAAGCTCTGACCAGCAAGCTAATGAAGTCTGCCCTGGTAATATTGTCCCCTGGGCTAAAGGTAGTAGCCGACGTCCCTTTGATGATTCCCGAAGATGCTAGCGCTTCTATCTCCGTATTTGCCCACTCATAGCCTTGGAGATCGACGAAGGCAGTTCCATAACTGTATACAGTTGCTGAAAGACTCGAATCCAGTGCCTTCACGGATACCAGCTTAATATTGGCATTTCCCTGGGCCTTCCCTTTGAAGATGATAGTACTCAGGGCTACTCTCCCTTGCACTCCGGCCTTCTTCCCAACCTTTGTAAAGGCTATCGTCATTTTCCCGTTATCTACCTTTGGAGGTATGTAAAAACCCTCCAGCTTCGATTCCCCTTTAACCAACTCAACGATTTCAGGATCGAATGTAATCAGTACTTCATATGCATAAAGGTCTTTTAAGTTGTTTCCATTCACCGTAACTTCCAGCTCTTGATCAAGTAAAGCGTTTTCAACACTTTTGCTCAGCGTGAAGTCTGTATCCCCTTCTGCATATCCTGCTCGGGGGAAGCAAGCAACTATCATCACTACAATTAAATATAATACGAAAGTTACTTTCCCTTTTCTCATGTTCATCTCCTTAGAATGCATAATATCCCATCCCCGGAACCAAAGATACATAACCTATTCAACAATTTTTGTTGAAACATACGCAAGATTAGTAAGATATATCTTACAATCTTTGGGAAACTAAGTACCCCTCATTCAAAACTACCATCGTCAGCTTTGGCCAGCACTCTGCGCTGAACATCTCCCCCCGAGGGGAGAAGTCTTTTAATAGCGTTTAGATCAAAGATTGAGCAGACCCCATACCTTTTTTCTTACTCATTCTAAGACTCCTCTCGTATTTCATCTTAACTTCCATTTGATTACACTCCTTTTAGAAATTTGTAATTACCAAAATTACTGTGGTGTGATAATTACTGAGTTGAGTATAACTCGAACGTCATCATTTCAGAATGTAATTTCTTATTCGAAAAGTGAATATTTCTACGAATATACGATATAAATTCAACCAATAAGTGGATCATATAAAAGTATACATTTACTATAGAATAACAAACGTTAAATTTTTAGGATTTATTCCAATTATTCCCTTAATAACTACGAGATGCTATTTCTTTCTCGGCTGTCACTTGTGTAAATACATTTTCAGGGGTAACAATACGTTTCGGCAATGTGCTGCCTTTCACGATTTCTTTCACAGCTTGAATGAGATTTGGCCCCAGCAACGGATTACATTCAACCACTAGATTAATTTTACCCTCATTCATCTTCTCAAGTGCTTTCCTCGTGCCATCTACGGTGATGACCACAATATCTTTGCCCRGAACTAATCCATATTCTTCTATCGCCTCTAAGGCACCAAAGGTCATATCATCGTTATGGGAATATAACACACGAATCTCCCTCCCTTTTTCTTGCAAAAATTTCTTCATCACTTCTTTGCCTTTAGCAACTGTGAAATCTGCGTTCTCACTCTTCAAGAATTGCAAATCACCACGCGAAGAAATGACGTCACGAAATCCCTTCCCCCGAGCAATGGATGGCGTTGATCCCTCTGTACCCTTTAATTCTACAATCCCTACTGATTTAATCGATTTAGAAATTTTATCTAATAAGTACTTCCCTGCTTTTCGACCTTCCTCATAAAAATCAGAACCAATATAGGTCACATACAGCGATGGGTCAGTGACATCTACCAGCCGATCAATAATAATGACTGGAATACCTGCTTGTTTAACTTCTTTCAGAATAGGCTCCCATCMMGTTTCTACAACAGGAGCAATGGCGATGACATCCACTTTCTCTTTGACAAACCCTCGGATAGCCTCTATTTGCTTTTCTTGCGATTGCTCTGCGTTTTGAAAGTTGAGTTCGACATCAGATTCGGCTGCAGAATTTTTAATAGATGACGTATTGGCAAGCCGCCATTCACTTTCAGATCCTAACTGTGAGAATCCTAAGACTGGCTCTTTAATTATAGGCGTTGTTACAGACTTCTCTTGGCTTTCTTGTCCAACCTTTCTAGTTGTTTCATCTACTTGAGCTTGCTCACAACCAAAGAAGCACATTAGAATGCTTAGCGACACAATCAGTTTGGTAAGCGCTAACAACATACTCTTCGGTCTACTCTTGTACATTTTATTCAAGTCCCCCTTGAAGATTATTTCGTGTGGAAATGAGACATATGTCGTTCTAATTGCCCTGATATTTGATTCAATCTCGTAGAGAGTTCTAACAGTTGCTCGCCGATCGTTAGCTGCGTTGAACAGAGTGAAGCGACTTGCTCCGTTGAAGCTGATGACTCCTGTGATACAGCAGATACTTCGAATATAGCCTGACCGAGTACGGTTTGTACAGCGTTTAATTTATCCAATGACAAGGTAACATCCGTAGCTCGTGTTAATAACTGCTCCATTTCTTCTTGGATTCGTGTAAATAAGTTGAACACCTCAAATACTTCCACATTCATATCTTGAAAGAAAGGCAGTGCATCAGACATAGCCCCTACTGTGCATTCCACCTCTTGTAAAATAATATCTGTATATTGTCCCACTTGACCAATGGAGGCATTGGATCGTTCCGCCAGTTGGCGTATCTCATTCGCAATGACTTTAAAACTAGCTCCTTCGGCTCCAGCCCTGGTTGCTTCAATCGAAGCATTAAGTGACAATATCTTGGTTGATTTCGTGATCTCTTTCAAGATTTTCAGTATCGCACGAACAGCACTTGCAGATTCCTGGAGACTGTTAACTTTGCCTGCTACAACTCGAAAACTAGCTTCAGTATCCCMAGATTTACGCAAGAGATCATGTACTGAGTTTCCACCCGTTCTACAAACCTCTTCTACCTCTTGAGCGGAATGAGCCATTATACGTTGAAGTGAAAACACATCAGTTAAAGAAGTACTCATTTGTTCCATACGCACCGCACTTTGCTCGGCATTCGAAGCCAAGTCAATCGCACCACCAGCTATTTGATCTGTCGCTGCGTGTATTTCTCTTGCAGAGATAACGGTGATTTCGGCTGCACTGCTCATACGCTTACTAAATTCAGTGACTTCAATCACACTTTCTCTAGATCTCAAGATAAGAGCTCCAATATTCTCCATCATCTGCTCGTATGCGAATTCTACCTGTCCAATCTCATCTTTCCGATTCTGAACAGACAGTCTACCGGTTAAATTGCCATCGGCAGCTAACCTCATTAACTTCACAATATGGGAAAGTGGTTTGCCAACCATGAATACAATCCATAAACCAATCATCAAAGCAATCAGAATGTTTAAACCTATAAATATATAGGTCATTTTCTGAATTTTACTAACAGACTTCGTTAACTCAGCCAACGGTGCAATCGCGATGAATGACCAATTACTAATGGTTGATTGGCGATAAGCAAGCAAATTATTATCCCCTCTCACATTTTTAGCTATAAAGCTTCCTGAAATTGTTGAATTCGCAGGTATAGAAATATCGTGAGTGTTCGATACCATGTTATTGCTCAAAATCACCCTCCCAGATTGGGTTGTGATAAGCGTTTCCGCGCCATCACTAAGCTTAAAAGCATTGACCATCGTTTGCAAAACAGTAGCTTCTATTTGAACGATTAGGATGAAATCCTCAGAGCCTACATTATTTTTTCCTAGCAATCTCCCGTAAGCAAAGAGTGGTTTGGGTGAATCTCCTAAGTACCCTTTTTCTTCAATAGGCATCCAGACGGGTTTACCACTCGCATTAAGAATAGTTTGAATCCAACCAGCCTTTCTTAGATTTGGACTCAACCCTTCTCGTTGCGTACTTATCATTTCAAGTGACGTATGAATGGGAATCAGTGTGATATCTCGAATGCTCTGATCCGATAATGCTAACTGGTCGAATACATCCCTCATTTCGGAATTTCTTCGTTCCAGTTCAGCTTTTCCAATACCAGCGTTAGAAATTTGAAATAAATTTTTAGTAAGTACGCTATCACTAATGAGTTGATTCGATAAATCTATGTAAAACTGCTGCTTCATGTCTAATTTCTCCCCCGCAGTTGTAACTAAATCCTGCGAGCTTTTTTTCATTTGGTCAATGATTGCGTTTTCAGCAATACGGGAAGAAAATACCCCCATACCTATGACGGAGACACCTAAGGAGCAAAAAAAGATGAGGAAGAGTTTAGTACCAATCGACCTACTTGGCCGTTGAAATAGCATCCGCACGATGTTCATCATATTTGTCATGTAAGTTCCCCCAATTTACATATAAAAAAGGGCATTACTCGACAAAACATGTCAATTAATGCCCTTCCCTCAACTTTTACCTTCGTTGTGCCCAGCGTCGTTGACTTAATAAACGTTGCAAGATAATAAACATAAATAATAGAATACCGATAACAATCTTCGTCCACCAAGAACTTAATGTTCCTTCGAAGCTAATAATTGTTTGAATAACACCTTGAATCATGACACCAAAGAAAGTTCCTACAATGTATCCAACTCCTCCTGTGAGAAGTGTGCCCCCGATGACAACCGCAGCGATCGCATCCAATTCCATACCCATCGCGTGCAAACCATAACCTGACAGCATGTAGAAGGTGAAGACCACACCTGCAAGTGCTGAGCAGAATCCGCTAAAAGCGTAAATTAACATTTTAGTACGTCCAACCGGTAATCCCATCAATATGGAAGATTGCTCACTTCCACCTAGTGCATACGTATTTCTACCAAAACGCGTGTAATGAGCAATGTAGAAGCCAAGAAACACAACCAATAAAGCAATGATGACACTGATTGAGACAAAGTTACCACCAGGTAGGCTGATCTTTGTTTGAGCTACACTTGTATAGAAGCCATTATCGATAGTAATGGTATTAATACTAATGATGTAACACAATCCTCTAGCAAGGAACATCCCCGATAAAGTAACGATGAAGGGTTCAATCTTGAAGTAATGAATGATGGCCCCCATCCCCCACCMGAATAGAGCCCCAATTAACAAAACCATCGGTATGACGATGCCAGGCGGCCATCCTGCTTGGACTAAACTTGCTGAGATCATCGTCGTTAAGGCAATGACGGAACCAACCGATAAATCAATACCTCCAGATACAATGACAAATGTCATTCCAACTGCTGTAATTAATAAGAAGGCATTATCAATGAGCAAATTCATCAATACTTGTAAGGAAAAGAATCCTGTATAACGGAAAGAACCGATAGCGAACATGAGTACAAATAATCCCATGGTCACTAGAATAGGAATATGCTGTTTCTTAAGCATGCTGTTTGACCTCCCTCTCAGCCGGATAATGGCGCGTTTTCCAACGGAAGGCAATCGATTTGCGGAAAGATTCCGATTGAATTAAACAGACAATTAGAACTACGAAAGCTTTGACAACTAGCGTTATTTCTGGTGGTACACCAATCATATAGATCGTCGTCGTCAATGTTTGAATGATTAACGCTCCAACTAATGTACCAGCTAAGTAAAAGCGTCCACCCGTTAGTGCGGTTCCACCAATAACGACAGCTAGGATCGCATCGAGTTCATACCATAATCCAGCATTATTGCCATCTGCGCTTGAGACATTCGAGCTTAGAATTAGTCCTGCAATTGCTGCGCATAAGCTACAAAACATATATACGAAGAACATAACCGTCTTCGATTTCACTCCGGCAAGATTACTTGCTGTTGGCTTACAACCAACAGATTCAATAAATAAACCGAGTGCTGTCTTTCTTGTTAAGAGATAAGCAATAAGGAATACGATAGCTACGATGAAAATTGAAAAAGGAAGTGTCAACAAGGATCCTGCACCAATGAATTTATAGTGGGGGTTCGAAATCGTAATAATTTGACCACTTGTTATTAATTGCGATACACCGCGTCCAGAAACCATCAAGATTAGCGTCGCGATAATCGGCTGCATACCAATATTGGCAACTAGGAAACCATTCCATACACCTAGAACTAGTGATATCAACAACGCAGTTCCTACTGAAATGATGACATTCACTAAGCTGCCATCTCCATTACTGATCATCAGGCACGCTATCGCTCCTGAAATCGCTACGACCGAACCAACGGAAAGGTCGACCCCTTTCGTAGCCGCAATGACGAGTGTCATACCAATGGATACAATCATTAGTGGAGAGCCAAAGTTTAAGATATCAATTAGACTGCCGTATAGGTGTCCGTCCCGCATTTTGATCGCAAAGAAATCAGGAGAGTAAATAAAGTTAAAAACTAATAATGCCCCTAAAAAAATTAGTGGCCAAAACAAATGATGCTTCACCATGTCTATTAACCTCCCGCAATTGCCTTCATGACATTTTTCTGGCTGATTTCATCGCCAACCATTTCTTTCACCTTGTGACGATCTCGCAACACGACGATTTTATGACTGACGCGTAATACTTCCTCAAGTTCGGATGAAATAAACAGAACTGACATCCCTTTTTGCGCTAAAGACAATACTAATTTCTGAATTTCAGCTTTAGCTCCAATATCAATCCCTCGTGTAGGTTCATCTAAAATCAACAAACTTGGATCCGTGAGCAACCAACGAGCAAGCAATACTTTCTGTTGATTACCGCCGCTTAAATTTTTTATCAAATGTTCGGGATTAGGTGGATTAATGTTTAATGCTCGAATGTATTCATCTGCCATTTCATCCTGTCGTTTTCTTGAGATCGTTTTAAACCAACCTTGAGACGCTTGAAGGGCTAATATGATGTTCTCTCGAACGGTCAAATCATCAATAATCCCTTCTAATTTACGGTTCTCAGAGCAGAAGGCGATGCCTTGATCAATTGCCTGTCTTGGCGAATGAATCGCCTCACTTGAACCTGCAACTGTCATTCCACCAGAATCAGCTCTGTCTGCTGCAAAGAATAATCTAGCTAGTTCCGTTCTACCTGAACCCAACAAGCCTGCTAAACCAACAATTTCTCCTTTATGAATCGTTAGATCAACAGGTTCAATGGAACCTTTCTTCCCAAAATCGGTTGCTTGAATGAATACTTCATGACTAAATTGATTAGCTGCATCACCTTTGGGCAACTCTTCTAGCAGCTCAAGGTCCTTACCAATCATTTTAGAAACCAACTCTATACGAGGAAGATCTTTGGCTAAATATTCCCCAATAAACTCTCCATTGCGGAGTATGGTTATGCGATCTGAAATGTCGTAAACCTGATCCAAGAAATGAGTGACGAATAGAATCGCTAGTCCTTCATTTTTTAATCGGGTCATGACAGAAAATAGTTGGATAACCTCACCTCTATCTAAACTGGAGGTTGGTTCATCTAGAATTAACACTTTGGCCGAAATACTTAAGGCTCTGGCAATCGCTACAAGCTGTTGAACAGCTACGGAATACGCATGCAAGGGTTGTGTAACGTCTATTTCAAGATTCATTCTCTTCTTCAATAATTGCGCAGCATCATCATTCATTTTTTTCCATAAAATACGACCGAAGCGACGTGGTTCACGCCCAATGTAAATATTTTCAGCTACAGACAGGTTTGAACAGAGGTTAACCTCCTGATAAACCGTACTAATACCTGCGTTTTGCGCATCAAGCGGGCTAAGAATACGAATTGGCTGTTTATCCATCTCAACAATTCCCTGATCAATGGAGTGAACACCCGTAAGTACTTTAATTAATGTAGATTTACCTGCCCCATTTTCACCCATTAGGGCATGAACTTCGCCAGGAAACATTCTGAAATTAACGTTCGTTAGCGCCTTAACACCCGGAAACTGCTTATGAATTCCGGTCATCTGCAATACCGGACCACCCTGTTTCATCATGCCACTCCTCTCCAATATGAACGAGAGCCCCCCCATACTAGCAAGATGGAGCAGCTCCGCCCTTTTCATTTATAATAACTAGGTCGTAGACAATCTCTTAGTACTGACGATTCGGTAATTCACGTTTCGCATCTTCTGAAGTAAATACGCCTTCTTTGGTAACAATACGTTTCGGCAGTTCTTTACCACTAAGTACATCTTTAGCCGCTTGCATTAATTGTCCACCAAGGAGTGGGTTACATTCTACGATGAAGTTAATTTTCCCTTCGCTTGCCGCTACGAAGCCGTCTTTCACACCATCAACAGAGATAATGATGATATCTTTACCTGGCTTAAGTCCTGCTTCTTCAATTGCTTGAATAGCTCCTAGTGCCATATCATCGTTATGTGCATAGAGAACATTAATGTTCTTATTGGCTTTCAAGAATGCTTGCATAACCTCTTTACCTTTTGCACGTGTAAAATCACCTGTTTGAGAAGCAATGATTTTAAGGTTTGGATTTGATTTAATAATTTCGCCAAATCCAGCTTTACGATCATTCGCAGGAGCAGAACCAGTAGTTCCTTGAAGTTCTACGATATTAACTGTTTCTTTCGCTTCTTTATATTTGTCAACTACCCATTTCCCTGCGCTGCGGCCTTCTTCCACGAAATCCGAACCAATGAATGTTTTGTAGAGGGAAGTATCCTTCGAATCTACAGCTCTATCCGTTAAGATAACTGGAATGCCAGCATCTTTGGCTTCTTTCAATACAGTGTCCCAACCGGATTCAACAACCGGAGAGAACGCGATAACATCAACCTTTTGTTGGATATATGTACGAATGGATTTAATTTGATTTTCTTGTTTTTGCTGTGCATCGGAGAATTTCAATTCAATGCCTGCTTCTTTCGCAGAATCTTGAACGGATTTCGTATTCGCTGATCGCCATCCGCTTTCAGCACCTACTTGAGCAAAGCCCATAGTGATTTTCTTGTCCGCTTTAGCCGTAGCTACTGCTGCTGTGCTTGGGCTTACCGCCGCTGCTGCAGTTGTGCTGCTTGCTGTCTTGCTGTCCCCTGAATTACCACACGCTGCTGTGAACATCATCATTGCTGAAGCTACTAATACTACGCTTAGAGATCTTTTCATTTATATTTCCTCCCTTATTTCACCTGTTTGCTTCGGTGTGACTAAATTATAGGATACGAATCGTGCAAGGGTATACGGAGTTTCGTAGACTCTTCTTGTAAATTATTATTCACTTTTTGCGCTTCCAAATTAAAAACACTACTTTTTTATTCAAAAAGTGTAGTTTTTTGTTTAATGATTGCGTTTTCAAATTGATTGATTCATAATTTACAATATGCTTTCGACACTTCAGATCTAGTGAAAGGTATTTGTACGATGGATATATATCGAAAAATTACTTCTAGCCTTCGTGCTAAACTTTTAACGATGTTTGTTATACTCACATGTCTTCCACTAATTGTTGTTGGTCTCATTTCCTATCATAAATCGTACAATACCGTGTTCAATAACAGCAAAGCGGCAACGATGATGCTTGCAACCCAATTGGCGACTGACATTGATAATGTATTTACAGATACTAAGAAACTCTTGGAACTCGAGAAAAACCCCAATGTTTTACATTTCCTCTTTTCACAAACAGATTCAAATTTAGATGCACGAGAGATTTTACAAACGATGTCTTCCTATAGACAGACGTATCAATATGATGGCGTGCTGAACATTACGATGATTAATTTATATGGCCGAGGGATCAGCGAGAGAAAAGGTGTCTTTCAACTTAATAAAAACGCATTACGAAATCCGCATTTTGACTATCTGATTCAACATCCAGAAGCTATTTTGAATATCCCACCTGATGACCCATCTTCCATAGATCCTCTAGACGGATTTCAATACAAGAATCACAATATTATTTCGATTGTTTCTACAGTAAAACAGCGAGTTACCCACGAAGTCATTGGATTCATAATCATTGATGTCGATGACAACATCGTTAAAAAGTTTAGTGATAACGTCATTATAGGGAAAAGCGGCTTTTTCTATGTCGCAGACAACAAGGGCAATGCCATTTTCTTACCATCAAAAGCCGCAAACCATACAAAGTGGTTAGAAAACAAAAATATTGCTTCTATAATTGAAAACAAAAACAAAGACTATGTGGATTCTTCGGAAGGTAAACCAGAATTTATTGTAACTTCTCCCTCCACGTCCACGGGTTGGAATATCGTTGGGGTGGTACCATTGCAAGAAATTGTGGAGGAAGCCAATTCCATTCGTCAGCTCATTATCATAAGCGTTATGCTTAGCATCATTTTTGCGATAACCTTGCATTTCTTTGTGTCTACTCGCTTGACTCGACCTGTTCGCATACTCAAAAACAAAATGCAACTCGCCGCATCCGGCTTTCTTGAAGCTAAAGTCGTTCTTACAGGTACAGATGAAATCTCTGATTTGGGGAATAGCTTCAATACTATGATTGGGAAAATTCGCATGTTGCTAGACCAAAGCATTAAAGAGCAGCAAGAAATCAAGAAATCGGAGCTTAGAGCCCTACAGGCTCAAATTAACCCTCATTTCTTGTACAACACATTGGACTCCATACTTTGGTTGGCGCAATCAGAGAAAAAGGATCAGGTCGTCCAAATGGTTATGGCTTTATCCAAACTGTTTCGAATTAGCTTAAGTAAAGGGAAGGATTGGATAACCTTTGAAAAAGAAATTGAACATCTTCAGAGTTATTTAACCATCCAACAGATGCGGTATCGGGATATTTTGGATTATGAAATTGTCATCGATTCAAGCTTGCATTCGTTACTTATCCTTAAAATGACCTTACAACCCATTGTTGAAAATGCCCTTTATCATGGGCTTAAAAACAAGCGTGGCAAAGGGCTGATACGAATTACGGCGAAGATTGAGGATGAAGATAACTTCCTTATTGTGGTCGAGGATAACGGTAAAGGCATTACGGAAGATCGACTTCAGCAGCTGCGGAAGGATTTAATGGAACCTCATACGCCAAAGGAAACTGGAAATGAAGTGTCCGGAGGATTCGGATTGCACAATGTTCATAAACGAATTCGCTTATATTATGGAGAAGCTTATGGCGTACAGGTAGACAGCATAGAAGGTGAAGGAACGATTGTTAGCATTCGAATACCGTGTGATTGGGGATGATGTTTCGTGAAAAAAATATTGTTAGTTGACGATGAGATATTAATTAGAGAGATTATTCGTGATTGTATCGATTGGGAGAAGGAAGGATTTATATATTGTGGCGATGCATCAGATGGCGAGGTTGCCCTACCTATTATTGAAAGAGTTCAACCAGATATCTTAATTACGGATATTCTTATGCCTTTCATGAACGGTCTGGAATTAAGCAGCATTATGAGCAAGCAGTTTCCGGATATGAAGATTATTATTCTTAGCGGCCATGCCGAGTTTGAATATGCAAGAACAGCTATGCAAATTGGTGTGCAAGAATACTGCCTAAAACCAATTAGTCCTGATGAGCTATTGAAGGTTCTCCACAAAGTCAGTCATGAAATTGACAAGGAACGGCAAATCGCATCACAACTTCAACTACTAAAAGATAAGGAAAATGAAAATAGTTCAATTTCACAAGACAAGCTATTGAATGATCTATGCAGTGGATTCATGACCACTTTAGAACTGATGCATCATAGTGCTTCCATTCAATTAAATATTATTGCGCATTATTATGTCGTTACTGTGCTAGATTTACGTGAAAGTGATGTGTATAAACTTGAAGAGATGAATGTCAATTATGAAAAGGAACGCTTACTTTTGGATAAGTGTAACCAATTGAAGGAGAACAATAAGCATTTGATGTTTCAGCGAAGCCGCTCTGAAAGCGTATGGATTATTAAAGGCGATACCTTAGAGCATTTAAAATATGAATTACAACTATTTCTGGATTTGCAGAAAGAGATCTCAGAAGAAGCTCACTCTCTGCCCATCTCACTAGGTATTGGTAGTGTGCAAGATCGTCTTCAAAATGTACATCTGTCCTTCTTAGACGCGATGGAAGATGCCCACTGGCGGAGGCTATCTCGTCAAAATCGAAATTTGCTAAGTGAGATGAAGGCAGAAACCTTAGATCCCATTCTCTTTTTGGACCGTGGTGCCTTTATGGATTTTTTAAAAATTGGGTCGCATAATAAATTAGAAACCTTTGTTGCTGAATATGCTGCCGCATTAGTCAATATTAATTGGCAATCCTCTTCTATCGGCTTTTACATCTTAAATGACGTGACGATCGAAGCCTTCCGTTCCAATAAAGATATGTATCGACACCTTGCTGAACCAGAGAAATCACTTCATCAATTCCAACAACTGATTGGTAATATACGGAGTTGGGAAGAAACCTGTGCTTATTTAGTCAATTTAATTGAACAGTTCTGGAACTGGCGTTCTCGTATTTACGATAAATATAGTGATATGATTACGAAAGTCAAAGATTATATGCAATTGAATTTTGAGAGGGATAACTTCTCCTTACAAGACGCTGCCGATTATGTCAATCTGAGTCCTAATTACTTGAGTCGCGTATTTAGCCAGGAAACCGGGCAAACCTTCATTGAGTTTTTAACCCAGGTACGCATTCGCAAAGCAATGGATCTGCTCAAAAGCACGTCAGCGAAGTCATATGAGATCGCCTTTTTGGTAGGCTATAATGACCCCCATTATTTTTCAAATTTATTCAAACGCTTAACTGGCATGACCCCCAAAGAATTTAGAAAGAATGKGACTGCTGGTGAAGCTCTCGATAGCACGAAGGGAGATTCTCTTCATGAGGATGACTAAATGGCTAACACTTGGAACGATGATGGTGCTGGTGTTAACGGGATGTAAGGATTCCACCCCTTCCGCTCCCGAAGTTTCTTATTCAACTTCAAGCTCGCCTGGCTCGACGATGTCTAACACGAAGCATGCCGATACGCTCACTTTTGGAATCATATATCCCATGACCCATCCTTTCTATGAAATGATTACCGATTCCATAGAGATAGCGAGTAAGCCTCATCCTATTCAATTAATTGTCAAAGCACCTGATGAAATTAACTTAGAGCAGCAAATGCGGATGATGGAAACTCTGATTACACAGAAGGTTAGTGGAATTGCCATTGACCCCATAGATCCCGTTGCACTCGAGCCATTAATTAATAAAGCCGTACAAGCGGGTATTCCCGTTATCTGCTTCGAATCGGATGTGCCTGGCAGTAAGCGTTACTCCTTTATCGGAAGTGATCCGCTTAAAGAAGGTACGCTCATGGGTCAAATGATAGATCGGTATCTTAAGGGCAGAGGAATGATTATGATCGAGGGAAGTATGTCGGGCTCTCCTCAAATACGCCAACGACTTCAGGGATTAGAACAATATTTAAGACAATACACGGAAATTCAGGTTCTCGAAAAGAAATATCATAACGGCGATAATGAGAAAGCAATTTTAGATCTGGAATCCATGATTAATGAGCATCCACATTTTGACGCTCTAGTTCCTTTGGATATTGTCTCCAGTTCCAATACAATTCTTGTATGGAAATCTCAAGGACTGAAGCGTTATGCGATGACATTCGGTATGACACCTGAAGTTAAAGAAGCTTTATTAAATGGTCAAATCAACGCTGTGATTTCTGAGAATGAGCATTTATGGGGCAATATAATAATTGAACAACTCCTCGCCGCGGCTAAACATGCTACTCCGACTGGATGGATTGACACTGGTTTTGAAGAGATTAAACAAGAGGAAATGGCTAATAACTATTGAAAGCTAACATACAACAATATAAGTGCAAAAACAGCTTTTTGATGATTCAATAGGCTGTTTTTGCTATGGATCAACAAATAATCCTTTTGAGAGATTTTACGAAATGTCATTCAGATAAGATGATTAATAATAATAATAATATATGTGTGGTGTCATATTTATTGAGAATATTGAGGTCAAAAACGTTGATTTATCAAGCTTCGTTTTCATAATTAATGAGAATCTGTTCGTTCTCAAAGTCCTAACGAGCGGTAATTTCCATAATTAGTGAGACTATCCGCAGATACAATTTTGTTTATATATGCATTATATTGCATAACGAAAATGAATCCTGTTGATGAGCCTCATGTGCATTTTTTCTTAAAACAAAAAAGGAACACGGTATCCCAATTTGGATTCGTGTTCCTTTTTTTTGATTATATAATTATTTAAGCAACTAGACTATAATGAATGACGCTTCTACTAATGTTTGCTATATTTAGAGATTCTATATTGTAAAGATAAAGTCCCCATGTACATAACTTTTATTTTGGTCTGATCCACAACCCGAGACAATAGTGAAAGATGCTTCAGCATCATTCTATTTGATATTAATAGATTTTGCGAGTCATCGATTACTAGAATCAAGTATCAAGATATTGTTAATAATAGCTGAGTTTCCAATTCAAATGTAGTTTTTCGTAGTGGATTAAGATCCATCTTTCACTCTTTTTCGCTGCCACTACTAGACAAGTTAGTTAGTACTGCTAACAAACACTAGTTATTCTATTGATATCTTCACAGATCTGCTTTGCAAAGAGTGACTTGCCAATTCCAGAATATCCATCAATAAACATAAAACTAGCTGGTAGGAGCAGGTAATTCATTAATTTTTATACGAAGTAAACTATAAGGTTTTTGTCGTAGGTCTTTTCCATAATGAAATCTTGCCTGCCGATGTAGTTGATTCACAATAACATATAAGTATTGATCTGGACCTATAGAAAAAGTATCTGGCCATAAAATTCTCGGATGATGTGCGATGGTTTCCATAATTCCATTCGGGCAATATCTTTCGAATACTATCGTTTTCATAGTCTCCAGCGTTCTGTGTTTCGATTCATCAAAATTTCCCCTTCCACTTTCGGTAAAAAATACGGATCGGGTGAAGTTGAACTTGCTCCATTTAACCGTCTAAACGCATTTCCATTTTCTAAATTTACGACTATAATAGCGCCTGGACCTTTGGAAGAAGAATCCGTTATATAGGCATAACCTGATTTACCAATGCGAAAATCAAATCGAACATCATTCAGATATGTTGTCGGCAAGACTACATCTTCTGCAAACGTATATACTTTTCTTATTGTATTTGTATTTAAATCTACAGCGACTAATTTTGCCCCTCCTTTAATAGGCTCAGAAAAATTTGGTGCTGCCGTATCCAGTACCCACAGGGTTCCCCTTCCATCTGCAATTACACTTTGGACACTGATGAAGGACATGGTGATATTCGAAGGGTTTATCGTATTCGTTTCTAAATTTGGATAAGGCTGCAAATGACCCTCAACAATTTCCGCTACCGTAAATCTAACGTCATCTCCCCATTTCGGAAAGCAATGAAGATACGCCCGGTTTCTGACACACTAACGCCTGTAGGCATAGCCCCATAAAATGAATAAACGAGTTCTAACTGACCGAAATATTCTTCCATAGGTAACATAGGTTGTATGATATCCTCCCCAACATATTTGAAACGATATTACCTATATATGTTTAAAACTATTTCTAATGCCTGGCTCTTAATGATTCTTTTTCTAAAAGCGGATGTTGAAGTCGTCGCCAGCTTCCAACTGGCTGGCATCATGACGCATTGGGCTCCACTGCTTAATAATATCCGAATTCGATTAAGTTTTTTGAAAATGTCCGAGACATCTCAAAAATAAAGTGGTGGAACCACTCTCATGGTTCCCTCTTATCGAACCGAACGTGCCCTACTCAAATTTCGACTGCCCGTCGCACAACAAAAAGCTTCGGCACAAGCCGAAGCCTTCTGACAGTGACACAGGCTCCAGTCATTCACTACATGCCGTATATGTACGAGTTGGTTACATCGGGCAAAGTGGACCCTGGTGACATTGTTACGCATGTCATTCCACTCAGCGAGGCTAAGCGCGGCTATGAAGTGTTCGATACGAAAACCGACGATTGCATCAAAGTCGTCTTAAAGCCTTGAATATGGATAGATACATGGGAGGACAATCCGAATGAATTCCAATTACGCTTTGCATGAGATGCTGGAGGTTCATGAAATGGCTACGTTCAAGACGATTTGCCTGACCAAATCCAAAACCATGCAAATTTTGCAGCAAGACGTGCAAGTATCCCAGCAGCAGCTTCAGGAGCTCGGTGGAGTGCTGTCTAAAATGACCCTATAGGAGATAAAACATGAACACAATATTAGAACACATGACAGGGCTTCATACGCTGACCGATGACGTGATCGCTATGGATTTTTTGATGAACGCCAAGAGCGGAGTCAGAAACTACGCCATGGCCGTGACMGAATGTGCCACCCCCGAAATCAAGCAAATTTTGATGAAACAGCTTGACGAAGCCATAGACTCCCATGAAAAGATATCAATCTACATGATGCAGCGGGGCCTATACCATCCCTACCATATTCCAGAGCAAATACAGCTCGATCTGAAAAACATTCAGACCGCTATGAACATTCCGTCCTGACACCGTATTCGTCCCAACAAAACGAGCGAAACCACCATGGTTCAGGCGCGTTTTTAATTTTAGCCGGAGACTTTAGAGAATATAAAATGTTCCCTGTGTCAAGAATCCAACAATAGAATATGGCGGCTCCGCGCTTATTGCGCCTTCGTCACAAACACACTTGAACAAGCGTTCCTTCGTTTGTCTTGCTTCTGATTGTCATCGCCACGCACTCACTGGATCTCCACTAACCTGCTCAATAGGTATTCTTATGTTGCCACAGATAACGTCTGATTTGTGATTTTAAAAATCTCAATCCCCGCGACATTCTGTAGAATTAATTGAACTATTCAGCCCGTTAATTGAGCAAAGGCTACCGAATAAATCGGCAGCCTTTTGTAAGTATATATTGAGAAATGTCCCGTTAGCTTCACTCCAACTGAAGTAAATGAGTGTCATTTTCAGAATCATCTTTTACTGAAAACCCAATAGAGCGATAAAACAAATCAGCAACAGGATTATCAGTCTTTAATACAAGCATTTGATAATTATTTCTAGCTTCTGTAATAACTGAATCCATTAGCATCCGCCCTATCCCAAATCGGCGTACACTTGGTGAGACATACATTCGACGAACACGACCAATTTCTATGTTTTCTGAATTTGGGGCTTGATTCAGTCCGCAAACTCCTACAATATCACCGTTTTTTATGGCTAGAAAGAGTGCTTCCCCGTCCAAATCGAATTTATTGGTTCCATCTTCATAATCGGTTACCAATCGTTTGAGGTGGCGAAATCCTTCGCTCGTACTTTCATCAACCAACAGATTAAGCTTTTGGGTATCTAGATGATTCACTTTTGTTATAATAAATTCTTTCAATTAAACCATCTCCCCCAAGAAGTCATTTCCAATGYCCCCAATATTAATTCAACAACTTTGGGAAGTATCCTGTACAATAGCTTAATGAGGCTACCTTCGCGGTAGCCTCATCTTGTAGTTAATTGAATATAGGGTAACAATAGGTAAGCATTTGATGTTATCTCCAGCTTTTCCCCTGTCCCACACGGAGCGTACGAGTTTCCCAGTACTCCGCGTTCCCTCTAACTGAATTTACTAAATCATAAGATTGGAATAGGTAAGACTTTGAAATAATCTCCGTCGACTTTGAAATAATCTCCGTC
>NZ_JBFRGR010000055.1:0-30574 GCF_052115445.1 Paenibacillus sp. 2RAB27 | reverse complement strand
TTTTTGCGGCGTTTGAAATGATAAGCCTTTAAGATGATCTCTTTTACCTGTTCATCTTGTTGCTCCCGCTGGCTTCTCTTTTGCTGTGCCTCGAAAGTCCAGTACCTGTAGTATCCACTCTTGGAAACCTCGGCAACTTTACATAAATAATCCTTCAAACAATCAGCGCGCCAGAATCGAACTCGATCCCTCGTCCAAGCACACTTCCCCATTCATCCGGTTCATCCGCATCAGACACGCCTCCGAACCCCATCCACTCTCCACTTCTCCCTTTAATCAGCACATTTGACTCACCCGATCCCCGTCCAGTCCCTACTTTCCCCATCCAATCAGCTTAACAGACACAAACTCGATTCCTCCAATCCCACTCCCTCATCCAATCAGCGCTTCAGACACGAATAACTGGATTTTCTCCATCTAAATTAGCTCTGTTTCACGTATTCGAGGGATTAAATGTATTTCCTACAGTTAATTTCCTGGTTTTGGCCCGATTCTTCCCAATCGGGATGAATTAGCTGTACGTTTTCCAGTTATTTGTAATAAATAGACGAATTTGGGAGAAATAACTGTAGTTTCTACAGGTAAAGCTGGGAAAGGGTACTTATCCACAGGTACTCTGTCGCCCGAGTCGAGTCCACCTCAATCGAAGAGGCAACCCAAGTGATTGCCTCTTCAAGACTAGCTAGTTTGAAACCATAGGAGCTTCTGATGCGCAATCAGACAAAAGGCAGCACTGGGAGTTACTTAAGAGAAGAACAACTGGATTTTCTCCATCTAATTGAGCTCTGTTTCACACATTTGAAGGTTTAAATGTATTTCCTACAGTTAATTTTCGGGCTTTAGCCCGGTTCCCCAAAATCGGAATGAATTAGCTGTATGTTTTCCAGTTATTTGTCAGAAACAAGCAAATTCACGAAAATTAACTGTAGTTTATACAGGTAAAGCTGGGAAAGGGTACTTATCCACAGGTACTCTGTCGCCCGAGTCGAGTCCACCTCAACCGAAGAGGCAACCCAAGTGATTGCCTCTTCAAGATTAGCTAGTTTGACACAATAGGGGCTTAAGAAGCGCAAACGGACAATAGGCAGCACTGGGAGTTACTTAAGAGAAGAACAACTGGATTTTCTCCATCTAATTGAGCTCTGTTTCACAGATTTTGAAGGTTTAGATGTATTTCCTGCAGCTAATTTTCGGGATTTAGCCCGGTTCCCCAAAATAGGAACGAATTAGCTGTATGTTTTCCAGTTTTTCCAACGCGGCTTGCAATCTCTTTGGCCAACAGATCTGTCTGCAGAAACATGATCTTGGCTTTCTCAATACGCAAGGCATACAAGTAGCTCATCAGCGTTGTTCCCGTGGTTCATGGCCGGCGAAGTGTAGCGTGAGATGACCTTGGCGAATGATAACGAATTGATATTTTCTAGGTGAACTTGTAACAGCTAAGGCGGAACAAGCCACCTGAATATGATYAATTAGCGGAATAAGCGGGATCATTTGATCGAAATTCACTGCACATGAACTCCTTTCTAAGCAGCGTAGGTCGTAGTCTCATAGTGACATAAAAGCAGGGAAGCAACCAGCTTTCGCTAACAAAAAAAGCACCCCAACTGGGGTGCCGCGGGCGATTACATCGCATACACACTTTTACTAATGATTTCCGGCAACTCCGCACGCTGGGCTAGATATTGCTCAGGTGTGATGCTGCCATTAAAAAGTCGCAATTGCAGCTGCTCCGTTAGCTCCGCTAACTGGAGTTCAATGACCTTCTGTACATCAACCTGGTTAGCTCTCGCGATATCGGCTAAAGAAAATCCGTTAACCTGTGCTGTATAAATGTCTTCCTCTGACGATAGCTTTAGGACATGAAGTAAATCTTCTTTGATTGGTTTAGGATCTCGTCTACGAATATGAATCTCCACCCCTACAGATCATGTACTCTATTCTATTCAGATGAAAGCCAAGTGGAATGGGGGGATATCACAGAATTCGGAGGATGCGAAATATAATATTGGGATTCAATCAGGTGGCTTACACATAATCTCCTGCCGTGGTGTGGCATATTAGTAACAGTCACAATTGGCTGTAACTCGCCGCAACTCATCACACAAGGCAAGGAGTGCATGACATCCATATGAAAATCTTGCGCATTCTCCTATTTTCCCTAGCTCTTATGGCGGGGCAAATGACTACGGTCTCAGCGGATGGAACCTATCATTTTGGTTTCAAAAAGAGTGTCAACGGCCAGCCGCCATCGATCGATGAGGAGGGATTCAAGGGCCTCTTGAAGCAGCATGGCGCTGTTTTTACAGGCGATCAGAAACAAAAGGAATTGTACTTAACCTTCGATAACGGGTATGAACAAGGCTACACAGGTCGAATTCTGGATGTGCTAAAAGAGAAGCAGGTGCCGGCTATATTTTTCGTGACAGGCCACTATATTCGGACAGAACCAGAGCTGCTCAAGCGCATGGCCACTGAGGGGCATCTGATTGGCAACCATTCATGGAGCCACCCCGATATGAGTCAGATTCCTGCGGAGCGGATTCAGAAAGAGCTCAATCAAGTGAAAGACGAGGTCGCCGCGGTGACGGGGCAAAAGGACATGCACTATCTGCGCGCTCCGCGGGGCATATTCAATGACCGTTCGCTGGCTGTCAGCCATGGGCTTAACTACACGAATGTGTTCTGGTCCGTTGCGTATCGCGACTGGGAACCTAAGAAGCAGAAGGGCTGGGAGTATGCGTATAAAAATGTGATGGCCCAGCTGCATCCAGGTGCCGTCATTCTGTTGCACTCCGTGTCCAGCGACAATACCGAAGCGCTGGGGAGAATCATTGACGCTGCGCGGGCACAGGGTTACCAGTTCAAGAGTCTGGACGAGATGAAGCTTCGCACACCGTAAAAGGATAGGAAAACCCCCCTTAGCTGCTGTAGCTAAGGGGGGTTTTGGGTGTTATGTAGGTAGTGAGGGTCCCAGGGGGCCGCTTCGCTGAAGCCTCGCCAGTCGCAATAAGCTCGATCATGCCATTAGACGCCGGCCCCGTCCGTCTCAATGCGTTTGTCCATGCTGCAGACGCCCTACCCGTCCTAACGTGCTCGCCCATCCCACCAGTTGTCCCGCCTACCGATTAACTGGATTTTATGCAGCTATTTTCGTGAATTTAGCTCGAATTTTCCAAATAGATGGATTTCATGTAGCTAAATAGCGTCATATTTCAAGGATAGCTGAGATCCGATAGAAATAACTGGAGGTTTTCCATCTAAATCGAACTACGTATTTTACAGTTATTTCAGTCCGAGGGCATCCGCCGCACAGGGCGCAGGTGGCTTTTCTCGCTCTATTCACCCGACAGCATCAGTCCCGCCGGATGCTCGCCCGAATTCACATACGTCTCACTTAAGCTTGAACTAGGTTGTCTTAGTCAAATCGGCAAGATTGTTTTCAATCTTAGCTTCGGATTTCTTTTGCTCCAACCAAGTCTGGGAAAGCGTTGAAATCTTTTGATCGACTAACGATTGTTTAATCGTAGCTGTTTTGTCTGCGAGCGTTGGTGTTGAAGCAGCTTTATGATCCGTTACTTTAATTACATCGTAACCTGTTGCTGTTTGTACCGCGGAGCTTAGACCGCCTGTTTCCAAAGCAAATGCCGCGGCTTCAAACACGGGATCTCCTTGTCCTGCCGAGATATAGCCCAGATCTCCGCCTTTATCCTTGGTTGCTGCATCCGTGGAACTTTCCTTTGCAAGTGTTGCGAAATCTCCGCCGCTTTTCAACTTCGCTATTATTGCATTAGCCTCAGCTTCCGTCGCTACAGAGATATGAGAAGCTTTCACTTGCGCAGGTACTTTTAATGATTCTAAATTTTCATCATAATATTTTTTGATTTCATCGTCTGTGACCGTGACTTGTGGCTCCAAAATCTTTTTCAACGTCACTTGTGATTGCATGTTTTTCTTCAAATCGTCCAGTGTCATACCGTAGTTGGCAAGTGCTTGGTTAAATTCATCCTCAGAGCCATATGTTGCTTTAATCGTTTGAATCTCGTTCGTCACATCGGCATCTGTGATCTGAATTCCCGCTTTTTTACTCTCTTGGCTGATAAGCTCTTCTGTGATCATCGAGTCTAACGTTTGTGCTCCGCCACTTGCTACCAACGCGTTATACAGCTTCGTCGTGCTTATTTCAACTCCATTGACCTTGGCAACAGCTTTCTCATCGTTATTTTTAGAAACGGGTGGGAAAACCGAAGCATAAGCGATCAAGATGACCAGTAGGGCGGATGATGTCCACACCCATGTGCGATTATTTTTTGATTTCATGTATATACGTCCTCTCGTGATGTGACTGTTGGTGTCGTTCTCGTTCTGAATCCCATTATGCCTGACCAAGCTGAAGGAAGTATGAGTGGAAGCTGAACGTGAGCTTAATACATAATAGGTACACATTATTTAATTGTACACAATTTAATTGTTGACAAAATAAAATAGGATTGGTATGATTCATTCATAAGGTTTGCTACAAATTGAATTGTACACAACATTAATTCGGGAACATCAGTATTTCGGTAGTTAAAAGGAGGAATTCCTATGCATCACAAAGCGATCATTATCGGAACAGGACCTGCGGGACTAACCGCAGCCATCTACTTAGCAAGAGCGAACATCTCACCGCTAGTTATAGAGGGCATACAGCCAGGTGGTCAACTGACCACAACAACAGAAGTCGATAACTTCCCAGGTTTCCCTGATGGGATTACGGGGCCTGAGCTAATGGACAATATGCGGAAACAAGCGCTTCGCTTCGGGGCAACGATTCAGTCGGGGCGCGTTACGGAAGTGGACTTCTCTAGGCGTCCATTTACCTTATTTCTCGAGGATGGCGGGCAATTGACCGCGGACTCGCTGATTATTTCAACAGGTGCAACAGCTAAGAAATTAGGGATACCTGGTGAAGCCGACAATATCGGCAAAGGGGTAAGTACATGTGCAACGTGTGACGGATTTTTCTTCCGGAACAAAAAGATCATCGTTATTGGCGGTGGTGATACGGCAATGGAGGAGGCACAGTTTTTAACTCGATTCGCTTCCGAAGTGCGTATAGTCCATCGTAGAGACGATCTCAAAGCTTCAAAAATCATGCAGGATCACGCTCGCGGCAATAGCAAAGTAGCTTGGAGCTTGAACCGTACACCACTTGAAGTGGTGGAAGGGCCGATGGGTGTGACAGGACTGAAAGTCCACAATAACGCTACAGGTGAAGAAGAGTTGCTTGAGGCGGACGGGATTTTCCTAGCGATCGGGCATACCCCGAATACGGGTTTCTTAGGCGGGCAGCTGCCAACCGATGAGCTTGGTTACTTGCAGGTAATCCCAGGTACGTCCCAAATCACGATCCCAGGAGTATTCGCTTGTGGTGATGTACAAGATCGGATCTATCGTCAAGCGATTACTTCAGCAGGAAGCGGCTGTATGGCCGCGCTCGATGCCGAACGCTTTATTTCGGAGCAACAAGTGAATGAAGAGCACGAACTACAAGGAGGAATGAGCTATGTCCGTTAATCATATTTCAGATGCTACTTTTCAAAATGAAACGGGGACCGGTACCGTCCTCGTCGACTTCTGGGCGCCATGGTGCGGCCCTTGTAAAATGATCGCTCCGATCCTAGACGAACTATCAGCTGAAGTCGGTGACTCCGCGAAAATCGTTAAAATCAACGTAGATGATAATCCCGAGTCCGCTGCGAAATACAACGTGATGAGCATCCCGACCTTACTTGTTTTTAAAGATGGGCAAGTCGTCGATCAGTTGGTTGGGTTGCAAAGCAAAGAGAAGTTAAAGGCTGTTATTGCAGCGGTTTAAGCTAGGTCGAAATACTAGGAAAAACAAACCATTCACATATACCTTAGGAGGACTATGATATGACACAGCCACACCTACAAGAACGCACAGGCATCGCCACCCTTGGCGGTAACCCCATCACTTTACTGGGGCCAGAAATCAAAGTAGGGGATCAAGCCCCCGATTTTAAAGTAAATAAGGATTTGATGACCGAAGTCAGCCTGGCGGATTATGCGGGCAAAGTAAAGCTCATTTCCGTTGTGCCATCCGTCGGTACAGGGACATGTGACGCTCAGACGCGCCGGTTCAATGTGGAAGCTGACAAACTTGGTGATGACGTCGTTATTTTGACGATATCGGTGGATCTGCCATTTGCACAAAGTCGTTTCTGTGGCGCTGCGGGGATTGATAAAGTCGTCACCCTTTCCGATTACAAAAATCGCTCGTTCGGTCAAGCATATGGCGTGCTTATCAAAGAGATCCAGTTGGATCGCGTGCGATCTTCATCGTGGATGCGAATGATACGGTTCGCTATGTGGAGTATTTGACTGAAATGAGTCACCATCCGGATTATGAGGCAGCCTTGAAGGCGTTGAGAGCGTTAGTGTAAAATGTCTATGTGAAATGTCGAGATGAAAGAAAAGAGCAGTCATCCCTTGTGGGATGGCTGCTCTTTAGCGTTGGAGATAACTTTGTGCGCAAGGGCATCAGGCCGGCCAGCGGTGCACGCTAGCGCACAAAAACTGTGCGCAAGGGCACTACCCCGGCCAGCGGCGGCACGCTAGCGCACAAAAATTGTGCGCAAGGGCACTAGCCCGGCCAGCGGCGGCACGCTAGCGCACAAAAATTGTGCGCAAGGGCACTAGCCCGGCCAGCCGCGGCACGCTAGCACACAAAAACTGTGCGCAAGGGTATCAGGCCGGCCAGCGGCGGCACGCTAGCGCACAAAAATTGTGCGCAAGGGCACTAGCCCGGCCAGCGGCGGCACGCTAGCGCACAAAAAYTGTGCGCAAGGGTATCAGGCCGGCCAGTGGCGGCACGCTAGCGCACAAAAACTGTGCGCAAGGGCATCAGCCCCGTCAGCGGCGGCACGCTAACGCACAAAAGTATAACATTCTAATGTTTGACGGCGCATGTAGTAGGGTAATGTTGTATGCTGTACAACATTTGTTTTCGCGGGAACGACACAAGCTAAAGGAGAAGATCAAAATAGCCGCTACCGCCGCGCAAGCGCGATCTCGCGGCTGCCCTTGACCATGCCCGCACCGCATAGCGGGCACGCCTTCGCCGCGAGTCGTGCCTCCTGCGGCGAAGAGATCCGCGACCAGGCTTTGCAGCCGGTCGCGCTGCACAACCACGCCGCGACCCGCTCGGTCGCGGTCGCATCACTTCCAGTCGCGGCTGCGCCAGCGACTGAACGCCCGGCCGCAGCTCCGCCAGCGGCCGAGAATCCGCCAGCCGGCTTGCTGCGGCTGGTGACAATGCCTGCGTCCGCGCCAGGGAACGCGGACAGCAAGAAGCGGGAAGGCTCCGCCTTCTTCCCGCGGTAGAACGCCGGCGAGCTGATCAGCAGCTCGCCCTTCGCCCTTGTCACGGCGACATAAGCCAGTCGCCGTTCTTCCTCAAGCGCGGCAGCTCCTTTGTCGCGCCCCGCAACGCCCGCCATTTTGACATCGTCCAAATGGCTTGCATCGAGTGCCGAGGAATGCGGCATATTGCCTTCAATCGCACAGAGCAGGTACACGATCGGGAACTCGAGTCCCTTCGATTTATGAATCGTCATCAGCGAGATTTTATCCGCAAATTGTTCTTTGCTTTGCATCCGCATTTCCGTGCGTTTTTCCGCTACTTCATGGATAAAATAAAGGAACTGCTCGACCGTGTTGAACCTCTTCGCAGAGGATTCCAGCTCATCCAGCGTTTCCTTCAGCATCTCACGATGCTGCGTAAGCTTACTGCGCTTATTCGTCTCGAGAAACGCATCGTAGAAATCTTTGCGAATCGCTTGAATGGCTGCGAGCGGTGTCATCTCCACGAGGGATTTGATCAGACGAATGCGGGCTTTCAGCTTTTCTTTCTGAAATTCCTTTAACTGTGGGAGACCCAGCAGATGGATTAAAGGCCACTTTTTCGCCTGAATCGCTTCTTGATCTTGAATAATACGCATGCCTTGGTCTCGTCCAATATATAATGAGGGGAGGACCCCTTCGATCGCTTCGAAATTCCGACGCTCATGCGCAATTCGCAAATGGTCAATAATCGGCTTCACCATCCACTGTTCATAGAAGGAATCATTCGTACCATAATCGACAAAAGGGAGGTTATGCAGGATTAACGCCTCAATAATAGCCCGACTGTTACTCGCCGTCCGATACAAAATCGCGAAATCCCCATACTGCTTGCCGCCCTCAGCTACCTTAAGCCGAAGATCGTCGATTAACCAGTCCGCCTCGTCATCACTGTTCGCAGGCTTCACATAGTGCGGCTTAAGTGTGCTTTCCTTGGTGGCCAGAAGTGTCTTGGATTTTCGCTGCACATTATGCTTAATGATCGCATTGCCTAAGCCAACAATACTCGACGTCGAGCGATAGTTGATATCTAGCGTCACGGTTGTTGCCGTGGGGTACTGCTCATGGAATTGCAAAATAAACTCATTTCTCGCCCCATTGAACGAGTAAATCGTCTGGTCATCGTCACCAACAACCATCAGATTCTGATGAACTGCCGCAATCATTTTAATAATTTCATACTGAACGGTATTCGTATCTTGGAACTCATCGACACTGATGTATGTAAATTTGCGTTGCATGGAGCGGAGAATGTCGGGATTGTGGAGGAGCAGTTGGTATGCCTTGATCAAAATATCATCGAAATCGATCTTCTGTTGCTCCATTTTCCACTGTTCATACTGCAAGAAAATTTTCTTTGCTTCCCGTTCCTCTTCTGTGCCTTCCGGGAGATCTTCGACCTCGATGAGCTGCATTTTGTAAGAGGAGAGCAGGGAAATGAGCACTTCAGGCTGATACGTATCCTGCAAGCCCATACTAAGCATGATCCGCTTGAAAACAATTTGCTGAAAGCGGCCATCGCTCAGAATTTCCTGCTGCAGCCCGTTCATCCGCAGTAATCGCAGGCAAAAAGCATGAAACGTCCGCACCTGCATCACGTTCGCCATACTCGCATGAAGACCAGGCATCGTCGTGAGACGTTCCCGCATTTCTTCAGCAGCCTTTTTGGAAAACGTAATAAGAAGTAGATTCGCAGGCTGTACCTGATGGACACGGAGCAAGTAGGCGACGCGGCACACAAGTACCGTCGTTTTCCCTGAACCTGCGCCAGCTAGCGTGAGAAGAGGGCCTTTGAAGTGCCTGACAGCCTTGATCTGAGCTTCATTGAGAAGGATACCGTGTTCCTCTAAGTCGCGGAAGAAATAACTATCGGAATCACCATCGGGTACAAGCTTTGTGCTATTGGTAAGAAGCGCCATTTGGGCATGAGGGACCGGGCGTTCAGTAGTTGGTTTAAAGCCTAAAGGCGTTGTATACATAGGCATGGTATTCATGTGTCGACCACCTGTTTCATAACATTGTTTCGTGCAAGACTGAACCACCTATTTTACCACAATTATAGCCGTATGAAAGGAAAAATAGCCGTATGGTTAAATCTTACGTTAAATTATTGTGGGGGCAGTTCAATGAACACGATGCCACCGGGCTGGCTGCGCAGTGCGCATACTATTTTCTGCTCTCCCTTTTTCCATTATTGCTGTTCGTAATGAGCTTACTCGGCTACTTGCCGTTCTCCTCCGACGATGTCGTCGGCTTGATTCGGGAGTACATTCCGGGTGCTGTGGCAGGGTGGCTCGAGGAAACGCTCAGTAATCTGCTCAATGTCAAAAGAGGCGGAACACTCTCCTTCGGGATCATCTTGGCCCTAGTGAGCGCCAGCGCGGCAATGAACGCTATTGTTCGGGCTGTCAACAAAGCATACGGCTTGCCCGAGCGTAAAAGCTTCATTCACTCTCGCTTTTTAGCTATCATGCTTACGTTAGGTATGTTAGTCGTGATCATCTCAGCGCTGCTGCTCAGCGTATTCGGTCACTGGATTGGGGATTGGTTAGCGGAGCACGTACATGTGGCGAGTGCCCATATTGAGTTGTGGAACAATCTTCGCTGGATTATTAACTTTGTCATCATTTTTGTCGTATTCATCGGCATTTACTATATTGCACCCAACACGTGCTTAACGTGTAAAAGCGTGCTGCCAGGCGCCTTATTCGCCTCCATTGGTTGGCAAGGAACGTCGCTAGCGTTTTCCTTCTATGTCAACAGCTTCACCAACTACAGCGCGACGTACGGCAGTATTGGCGGGATCATCGTTCTGATGACCTGGTTCTACATCTCAGCGCTCATTATCATTATCGGCGGCGAAATTAACGCCTTGCGTTATGTGAAAAATATACACCAGGCCAATGCAGCCCTGGATAAGACGGAAAAGAACCGAATCTGAGATTATCAGATCCGGTTCTTTTTGTAGTTTATAATCTCACCAGCTCAAAACCCCACCCTCCAACCGCTTTACACCGCGGATTTTGCCAAGTTGCTCTGCAAGACGAAACAAAGCCAAATCCTTCACCTTCGCTTCAATCATGACGTCGATGCGGGTGAGACCAATCTCTTTGCAGCTTTTGAGAAAAGCTGTAAGCATCTCGGGCTCTATGTAGTCCGCGTGGGAGCGAAATTCCTTCTCGCTCTTGGGCGAGGAGACGTGGATCTTCATAGGCAGTTCTCCCCATGTTTGGGCAATCTGAGGAAGCAGATCGATGGGAGAAAGGGCGGACGGATTGCACCAGTCGTGATGCAAATCCAGCATGCACGGGCGCTGCAGCCTCTGACTTACGGTGAGAGTTTCTTCGAGCGTGTACGTTTTGTCATCGTTCTCAAAAGTCAGCCGCCGCATCGCAGACTCGGGCACCTTCGGCGCGTTGTCGAAAAGCTTCTGCGTCGCAGCCTCCTTATCACCATACACACCGCCAACATGGATGTTAATGATGGCGGCTTCGTCCAGCCCCATGCCATCCAGAATGGCCGCATGATAATTCAAATCCTCAATCGCCGCAGCAACGACCTTATCGCTTCCGTTGAGCAAGGTGAATTGATTGGGGTGCATGCTGAGCCGCATATCGTGTGCCTTCGCGAAGTCACCGAGCTTCCGAAGCTCGTCAGCATACTCCCCGGCAACATCAATCTGCACATCCGGATGAGTGGCCAGAGGGATTAGTGCGGACGAAAGTCGAAACAAACGAATGCCATGAGCGGCATTATAATAGAGAATTCGCTGCGTCGCTTGGAGGTTTTTGCGGCCAATTTCGATAGCACGCTGCATGGCCTCTTCGCATGGCCGCTCGGAGAATAGCTTGTACGTGAACGTCGAGCTAGGCGTGTTATTATAAATAGCCATTGCAGTTGATACGAATCCAAGTCGAATAATCACATTAGTCCTCCGTTGCTCGAAAGTTAATAGTTACTCTAGTGTACCCCTTTTTCTAGCTAGCTTTCTAACAAATTTTCATCGTGGCCATTAGGACACCCCAAAATCTCCGACTCCACTAGACAGGTATACCTCTAAAAACTCCCACTCTACTCCAACAGGCCAAGTAAACATCTCCCCTCATCATTCAACAGGACAGGTACACATCTAACCTCCACCACTCAACAGGATAGGTACACATCTAACCTCCCACTCCACAACACAGGTACAATCAAAAAACCTCCCAATCCACTGGACAAAGGTGGAGGGGAGGCTAGTGGTCTGCGCTACGCAGGCAGTATAACTGTAAAAAGTACATCTAATTCGCCGGGAATTAGCCGAAAATCGCAAATAGATGGAAAACATCCATCTATTTCTTGCCATTTCGCCGATTATCTCGTTATTACTCGAAAATAACGTGAGTTTTTCCAGTTATTTCGCTACACGAGTCGTTATCGCCTGAATTAGATGGAGGTTTTCCATCTAATCATTCAGGAGGCTACAGGGAAGCGGGGGCTACGGCAAGGTATCTGCTGATTGCAACGATGTTGGTGCGATGCCATCAAAAAACCTCCCAATCCACTGGACAAAGGTGGAAGGGAGGTTAGTGGTCTGCGCTACGCGGCAGTATACCTGTAAAAAGTACATCTAATTCGCCGGGAATTAGCCGAAAATCGCAAATAGATGGAAAACATCCATCTATTTCTCACCATTTCGCCGATTATCTCGTTATTACTCGAAAATAGCGTGAGTTTTTCCAGTTATTTCCCTACACGAGTCGTTATCGCCTGAATTAGATGGAGGTTTTCCATCTAATCGTTCAGTGGGGCGGGGAGAGGCACGGTTTCCCGTTATTTCTCTTCGCCAGCCCATAACTGCCGGAAATAGATGGAGGTTCTCTATCTTCGCTAAACCCGCTCAACCTTCAATAGGTTAGTCGTACCGGACTTCCCAACCGGAATACCTGCGGAGACGACGGTGAGGTCGCCTTTCTTCACATAACCAAGCGTCTCTGCTTGGTTGATCGCGGAGCGAATCATCGCATCCGTTGATTCGCAGAATTCACCAAGAACAGGGATGACACCCTGCACCATGCTCAATTGGCTGATCGCGTGCTGGCTGTTCGTTACCGCGATGATCGGTGCTTCTGGGCGATATTTGGCGATCATTCGTGCCGTGAAGCCCGTCTCTGTCGGTGTTAGAATCGCCGCAGCATGCAGCTTGTTCGCGGAGGATACAACCGCTTGGCACAACACTTCGGTGATCTCGTTGTTGGATTGCAGCTGTGCATCAACCAAGGAGCTGCGCACCATGGTTTGCTCGACGCGCTCAGCGATAGTTGCCATCATCGTCACGGACTCGACTGGATACTTGCCAGCCGCTGTCTCGCCGGAAAGCATCACAACGTCACTGCCGTCAAGCACGGCATTCGCCACGTCACTCACTTCAGCGCGAGTCGGACGCGGGTTGCGCTGCATGGAATCCAGCATTTGCGTAGCTGTAATAACCGGTTTACCAGCTAAGTTACAAGCGCGTATCATATCTTTTTGTGCAATTGGAACTTCCTCGGTCGGAATTTCAACCCCAAGGTCACCACGGGCCACCATGATGCCGTCGGAAGCTTCCAGGATACCAGCGAAGTTCGTCATGCCTTCTTCGTTCTCGATTTTCGAGATGATCGGTGTCAATCCTGCGCCATACTGCTCTAGAAGGGCACGAACCTCACGAACATCATTTCCGTTACGAACGAAGGACATCGCGACGATTGAAATATTTTCCTCAACGCCGAATTTGATGTGCATGACATCGCGCTCCGTCACACCCGGCAAGGATGTGCGTACGCCTGGTAAGTTAACACCTTTGCGTTGCTTCAACTGAGCGGGGTTCAAGACGCTGCAAGTCACTTCTGCGCCATCGATCATTTCAACACGCAGCTCGATGGAGCCATCGTCGATCAATACGAGATTGCCTGGCTTAACATCCTGCGGCAAACCTGGGTAGTTCACCGATACACGGCTGGAATCGCCGATAATTTGTTCAGTTGTCAAGACGATGCGATCGCCCGTTTGCAAGTCATAGGAAGCATCTTTCAATTGACCGATGCGGATTTCTGGACCTTTGATATCCATAAGAATCGGGATAATAACGCCCATTTCTTGCGCAGCTTGGCGAACACGCTGAATACGACCGCGGTGCTCATCCAAATCGCCATGTGCCATATTTAAACGCGCGACGCTCATGCCGGCGCCAATTAATTCTTTCAGGGTTGGGACGGAGTCGCACGCAGGACCCATTGTACAAATGATTTTTGTTTTACGCATCGTGAAGGACTTCCTTTCGAATGTAAGAGATTAGTTGGCTTCATTATATGCCTTATCCATGTGATTTTCTATGAACTATAGTATGATATATGTAATATAGTATGATACAAGGGGGCGAGGATTTTATGCAGCTAACTGGCATTCACTATGATAAAAGCAGTACATGGAACGAGGAACAGCCCATAATGCGCCCGGACTGGACACTTGTTTTCGTGATCTATGGCCGCTGTGTGTACTGGGTCAATGAGAAGAAACAAGTGCTAGAGAAAGGGCAATGGCTCCTCGTCCCGAGAGAAACTCCCTTCTATGGCCGGAGTGTGCCAACGAAAATACATGAGAAATTTGTGCTGCAATTTGACGCGCAGGCAGCACAAGACATCTTTCCGCTACTGCAACAATCGTCCTACACCTGTCGCCAGACCGGCAAATTCGACATCATCGCAGATCGGCTGCGTTTGATCCATCGCGGCTGGCAAGACAAACAGCCCTATTACATGGCGCTATGTGAAGCGCATCTGCAAGAGCTGTTTGTGTTTCTCCAACGGGAGTCGGATCAGGCTGCCACAACCTCGACAACCGCACTTCTCGTGGAGCAAATGAAGGGCTATATCCAGAATCATTACCGCGAGCATGTCACCAAGGACGAGTTAGGCAGCTGTATCAGCCGCTCGCCGAATTATGCAGCTTCGCTTTTTCGCCAAGTCACGGGTCAAACGATCAGTGAATTCGTTCACGTCACGCGAATCAAAACAGCCGTCTACATGCTGCGTCATTCCGCCCTGACCGTCACCGAAATTGCCGAGTTTATTGGCTATAACGATCCGTCTTATTTCTATCGTGTATTCCGAAGAATGACAGGTTTAGTACCAACCGAACTAGTTTCAGATCGTGAAACGATTCGGAAATAATTCGCAAGTAATTCGCAAGTAATTACATCGTTCCGCCGCCGAGCCGCACGTTAGCAGGAATTTGCTCAGGACCTTTGTTGATATAGTCGTGAATGAACGTTCCAACACTAGCTTCATCGAATTTGGCGAGTGACATTGTTTTCGTCCAAGCCGTAACCACGACCTCTTGATCGGCTGGCACATCGACATTGGGAACTGCTAGCACACCAGCACCAGCCGTCTTGAAGTGGGTCAAGTAGTCAAGTCGATCGAGCAGCTCCTTCGGTGCATCGGGATGGTAATGGATGATGATATCGCCATGCTCCAAGTTGTGGACAAGCATCTCGTAACCAGGTCTTTCCTTATAGAATCCGAATTTCAAATCATGTGGGCTATGCGTACCTGAAGTAGGGATTTTCATCTCGTACATCAAGGTGCCATCTTTATGATCGCGTCCGTAATCCTTATCTGTTGTGACCTGAATGTTGGCATGGAAATTAAGCTTATCTAAGCTGTACTTGCCTGCGGAGCTTTGAATGAGTGAAGTACCGACGCTGCCGAGAGCGATGATGAGCAGGGCATGTGAGAGAAGGAGCCATGTTTTATGTTTCTTTTTTAGGGCTTGCTTTTCAGCCTTTTTCAACCGCGAGGTGTTGTCTTTGTTTATTCTTGCTGCGAGTACATAACCAATGATAGCTGCAATGAATAGAGCTAGTCCGATATAGAACAATATGGTCATCAATTTCAATCCCTTTCTGCATCGTGGAATCATCCACCCTGAATAAGTTTCTTTGTTGAAAAATAAGAGGACACTACAAATTGTAGTTTTTCTAAGGGGTGGAAGTCAACTTCTAATGTTATCCTGATTTTGGCATGTTACCAGTGCAGACGAGCATGGGGAAGTTTCTCCGTTTCTTTGGGAAAAAAAGGATTGCCAAAGAGCAGATAATCCGCTACAGTTAAGCCAAATGAATAGCAACACGGGTGCTTGATGAAGTCAGGCTGAGATAGTGGCCCTATGCCACTGACCGTTAATCTGATCTGGATAATGCCAGCGTAGAGACCTGATGTGCTTTTTTTATGCACAAATGTTCAAGCCTGCCGGTATTCCGGTGGGCTTTTTTTGTCCTTAAAAGGCAAAAAAGACCATGTATCCAAGATTGGCGTGTTCGCTTATCTCATTGACAAATATGAATGGGGAAAAAGGAGTCGAGAAGAAGATGGAGCAAAAGGAAGCAAGTAAAAAAGGGTTGAAGCTGACAGATATTTTGATCACGATTGTCATTTCAGCCGTGTTTGGTGTGATTTATCGGATTTGGGGACCGATCTATGATCTTATGAAGCCGCTAGGCTTACATGCAGAGCAGTTGAGCTATGGCATGTGGTTCATGGCGGCAACGTTCGCGTTCCTCGTGATTCGCAAACCAGGCGTTGCCCTGTTGGCTGAAGTTGCAGCCGCAACGATCGAGGCCTTGTATGGCGGCCATTGGGGCGTGTCGACGCTCGTCTTTGGATTGCTGCAAGGGCTTGGTGCTGAGCTAGTGTTCGCGGCTTTCCGCTATCGTCGCACCAATGTGGGAGTAACCATACTTGCCGCTTTCGCTTCCGCCATCATGTCCATCTTTGTGGATACGTATTATGGCTATATTGATCAGCTGGCATTCTGGAATTATCTATTATTCATTGGTTTACGGTTACTGGGTAGCGCTTTGATCGCGGGTGTATTCGCCTACTATTTGACAGGTGCTTTATCCCGCACAGGTGTATTGAATCTGATTCGTCCAGTTTCCAAAAAAGATTACGACGTACTGGGGTAACGAGATGAGCGAAGGAATGAGCGTTACGAATCTACGGTTAAAATATCCCGGCGATGACGCCCCCCTGATCTTTCAGGGGGTTTCCTTTTCCATCGAGCGGGGTGAGAAGGTACTGCTGCTGGGACCTAGCGGCTGTGGCAAATCGACCCTGCTTCAGGTGTTGAGCGGAATTGTGCCAGACATGATTGAGCTGCCGCTCAAAGCGGATGAGATTCGCAGGCCTAGCCGGTGGGGGTATGTGTTTCAAGATCCAGATACACAGTTCTGTATGCCTTATATTGATGAAGAAATCGCGTTCGTGTTGGAAAATCAGGAAGTGCCGCGGGAAGATATGCCTGCGCGCATCCGGTATTACTTGGATTTGGTCGGGGTGCATGTGCCTGATGCGCATACGTTGATTAGTACGCTGTCCCAAGGGATGAAGCAGCGGTTAGCGATCGCAAGTGTACTGGCGCTTGAGCCAGAGGTGCTCTTTCTCGATGAGCCGACGGCGCTGTTGGATGATGAGGGTACGAAGCAGGTATGGGACACGATTCGAGCCATTAGCGGGGACAAAACTCTCCTTATTGTCGAGCACAAAATTAGCGGCATGCTGGATTTGCTCGATCGGTTGATCATCTTAACTCCAGAAGGCAAGGTATTGGCCGATGGACCGCCGCTTGCCATGTTTGAAGCTTACAAAGAGCAAATGAGGGAATATGGCATTTGGTATCCTGAGGTGTGGGAGGACTATGCCAAGGAGAATCCGCAGGCAGCGGTGAGGGGAGACGACCTATGGAATGGGCATCCCACTAGTGTGGTGCCGTTAGCACCCGTTATGGTCTTCCAGGATTTCGTCGGTGTTCGCGGAGGACAGATCAGGACCTCTGTGGATAACTTTAGCGTTTATCCAGGGGAATGGATCACCGTTATCGGTGCCAACGGTGCAGGCAAAAGCTCGCTCCTCCTCGCGATCATGCGGCTCGTCCCAACCCGCGGAAGCTGTGTGATCGCGGGCGTGAAGGGCAACAAAGTCGAGCACCTTGCGGAGCAAGTCGGCTTTGTGTTCCAGAACCCGGAGTTCCAGTTCGTCACGAACTCCGTGGAGGAAGAGCTGACCTATGGCTTGCCAGAGGGTCAGCCGAGGAACGAGCAATGGGCAGCGGCTGAGCTGCTGCTCCGGGAATACGACCTGCTCGCGCTGCGCGAGCGGCACCCGTTCCAGCTCTCGCTGGGCCAGAAGCGCAGGCTTAGCGTGGCGTCCGCGATGGTTCGCGGGCCACGCATCCTGCTGCTAGATGAGCCCACCTTCGGGCTCGATGCGCGCGGCACGCTGCGCATGCTCGAGGGGCTGGAGCGGCTGCGCGCCAGCGGGACCGTGATCGTGATGGTGACACACGATCACGAGATCGTCAAGCGCTGGGCAACGCGCGTCTGGCAGGTCGAGGCCGGGCGCGTGACGGAAGTCGAGCACGCATCCATTATTTATGCTGTCCCGGGAGGAGAGCCGCTGCTATGCAAATAACGTTCCCCTTTCGCGAAACATGGCTGCATCGGGTAAATCCGGGTGTGAAGCTTGTCTTATCGATTCTGCTATTCATCGTTGTCGTCTTCACTCATAATCTCAATATGATGCTGTTCCTGACGTTAGGCGCGTTGCTTCCGCTGGCGCTATTATCCGGACATCCTACGAAGAGACTGCTGCTCTATGCGTCACCATTTCTGCTGATTTTCGTGTCCTCCACAGCGGGCATGATGATGTTCGGTATCGGGGAGACCGAATGGTTTCATCTTGGGATCATTCGAATTACCGAGGAAAGCTTCTACCGCGGGATCCATCTTGGTTTGCGCGGCATCCAGGTTGCTTCCGTCGGCTTGCTGTTCAGCTTGACCACGCGGCCTGTCGCGTTGTTCTATGCGATGATGCAGCAGTGGAAGGTCGCGCCGAAGTACGCGTACAGCTTCCTGGCAGCGCTGCGCATGCTGCCCGTCATCCTCGAGGAGCTGCAGACGCTTCGCTATGCGCTCAAGGTTAGGGGCAAGCGTCAGCAGCAGAATCCGCTGACATTGTGGTACACCACGATGCGGATGATCGCCATTCCGCTGCTGGCTCAAAGCATTCGCCGTGCCCACCGGACGGCGGTGGCAATGGAAGCGAAGCGTTTTTCGATGAGTCGTAAACGCACGTATTATTATGTATCTTCCTACTCGATGTTAGATATATATTACAGCCTCTACTGGGTCATGCTCATTGCAGCATCCTATTGGCTCGCGGTTACGTGGCCGCTGCTAAACAGTGTAGATGTGCGTTGAAAGAAGAGCAACCCTACTCGCGGTAACGAGGTGGGTTGCTTTTTTTATTCGCCCCATTTGAGCATGAGCGTGACTCGGCAGCATTGATTTGCGGTCACACGGGGACCAACCACGAATTGTATGGCACTGGGGGAGTAGCTCGTTTCGATGGTGGAATCACTACCGAAGGTCTTAACAATACGATCGACTTCTTTTTGGTTGCCGTTCTGAGCATTCATCATTAATTGACGAGCGATTTCTGGGTCTGTGAGCTTTTTGACAACGATAGAAGCATCTTTTAACAAGTGCTCCGAGGCAACGACGGAGTTAGAAAGCATTTTGGTATTAACTGGAGGAAAGTTGCGGTCCCACGCCCAGTAAGGTGCGTAGTGGTAGGGATGAGCGGGATACAGATGATACTGAACTGGGGGATAGGCGTACAAGGTTGGGTCGTTGTACATCGAGACCGACCCCTTTCTGTAAAATGATGAGCACTAGCAATATATGTGAGAGATGGGCTAGTGTGCGTCCCCATACAAAAAAGCTCCCCGGAGGGGAGCTGGATGTATTCGTTCAACTTATCTTGTTAGTGTGACGTAGCTTGTTACTTTGACGCCCGAAGCTGAAACGGCAGTAAGTTCAAAATTGGTTACATTACCCGTTACATGCACGGTACCATCGGCATCAACCGATACAGAGCCAACCGCAGAGCCAGTTTCCCCGCGCACATCATTCGTAATAAATAAAGTGCCTAGAGCAAAGTTATAGTTTCGGATATCGAGGTTCTCATATGTGTTTCCATAATTGTCTGTAGCCTTAAGATCCATGGCTGTGTATGCGTCGAAATTAGCTTTGTACACATTGTCACCAACACTCATTGTCATAGGTTCAGTAATGGAAGTTTCCCCCGCCGTCAATGTCTTCACAGTCACAGCGGTACTTTCGACAGTTACGCTGACATGCAGTTGTTTAGCTTCTCCATTCCCAACTTGCACAATAAGACTCACGTCCGTAGTACCGGGTTTGTTACCCAGCACGTAAGCACGATGATCGGAGGTAAGGCCTACTTTAGCAATGCTAGGGTCTAAGGAGACAACCGATTGTACAATGCCAGGAGTCGCAATATCTTCACCAGCGGATGTTGTTAATTTGATTTTGATCTCTTTGGCAAATTTACTTAGCGTAGGATCTTCAGCAATCGTTTTGGTGATAGTACCTGTAGCGGAGCTAGTCAATCCACTATCAATGACGCTGCCCAAATGGTAATCACCTACAACCGAAACATTACTTGGGTTAGAAGGTGTTACGACTGGCGGCTTCTGAGCGTTGAAAGCATCTTGAGCCCCGTACGAGCTAACTACGAGATCCTCGCGTGTAGCGGCTTGATCGCCAGCTTTGCTAGTTGGATGAATACCAAGCGCAGTGGCCTGCTTAACCGCATCCGTGTACCAAGGCGAGCTTGCCATCGAAACTGTTTTTCCTAATCCTTTAAGAAGCACGGTATCCAACTGGGCAGCGGTAACCGATTCGCCAGGCTGGAATGTTGTATCTGTCACGCCGTCGATCAGACCGGCTTTTTTAGCCGCTTCAATATAAGGGATCGCCCAACCGTTAGCGGTGTCGTCTGCATGAACATCCGTGAAGCTGGACACGTTAATCGTAAGATCAACCGGAATATTGTAGATTTTCGTAGCTACTTTAGCGAATTGCGCACGCGTCATATTTTGTGAGATTCCGAAAGTTGTACCCGAAACGCCTTCAAAAATGCCATCAGCGATCATACGATCGATTTTCGTTTTCAAAGCTGCGTTGCTTCCAGCCAAATCTGTAAAATCAGCGCTTGTTTTAACTGCAGCGGAGGCAGGTTGAACAAGTGTCAAAGAAGCGAATAATGAAAATGCCATGGCAGTCGTGGAGATGAGTGTAAGTTTTTTGTTTGATTTCATATAGGAATGGCCCCCTTGGCATGATTAGAATTTTGTGTTCTAGCAATCTAGTGGACTAGTATTTCACGTGCTTGTCTTGTTGCTATAACTATAGCTTGCCTGATCATCTACGTCATTGTCAAATTTCTGGCAGTCTCTATAGGAGAGTGCTAAATTTATGTTGATTTTAAGTAAAGAATAGAAAAACAATTCGAGTCTGTGATATACTCGCCATACAGGAGATGATCAGATGAATGCGAAGGTTTCTTTCCAAACACTCCGCCGTCCCAAGCTTGTGGATGATGTTGTGACCCAGTTGCAGAAGAAAATTTCAGATGGCGAGCTGAAAATGGGCGACAAGATTCCGACGGAGCCGGAATTAATGGAACAGTTCGGCGTCGGCCGCTCCACCATTCGTGAGGCTGTTAGGGTTCTTGTGCATGCGGGATTGCTGGAGAAGAAGCAAGGCTTTGGCACCTTTCTAACGGGGCATTCCGATGCAGCGATGCAAGAACCGCTAGTTCACCGACTGCGTCGAGCGGAAATTTTGGAAGTCTACGAAGTCAGAAAAATGCTCGAGCTCGAAATATCCAGACTCGCTGCAGAACGTCGCGACGAAGCCGATTTGGCGCAGATGAGTGAAGCATTGGATCAACGGTTGCAGGCGCTGGATAGAGGGGATACGAACGCCTATTTAGCTTCTGACATGGTTTTTCATCAGGCAATCGCGGTCGCGAGCAAAAATAGCATTGTTGTCGATTTGTATCGCTCATTTTCAGCAGTGATGTTGGAAGCTCTGAGGAATTTAGTAATGGATGAGCAGGTTCACGATCACCATCATCTTTTTCATGTGAATTTGTATCAAGCGATCCGAGATAAGGATGTTGCCGCTGCGGAGCATTGGACACTTCAGAATCTGGAGAGGACCGTTCAGCAGGTCAAAAAGTTTCTTCAGCAGGACAATTAGAGTAAAAGTAAAGAGTAAGATTATGATTATGAAGAAGATGGGAGCGGGAGTCATCCTTGCCTTTCCCATGATTTTAAACATCAGATGATATGATGATTAGGAGTGGTTTTCATGCAAACAGCAACAGGTACAGTTTCTGCTACACATTCAGCACAGACACAGGCACGTACGGTCTATGCCATTTTATTTTCGATCAGCTTAGTACATTTATTAAATGATGCGATTCAATCGGTTATTCCCGCGATCTTCCCAATTCTGCATGACTCCTTGCAGTTAAGCTTTACGCAAATTGGTTGGATCGCCTTCACACTCAACGTGACAGCTTCCTTGTTCCAGCCCTTAATCGGGTTGTATACCGACGCGAAGCCGAAGCCCTATTTACTGCCAATTGGCGTTGTTTTCTCGCTATTTGGTATTGTCGTACTGGCCTATGCGGGAACATTCTCGCATGTGATCATGGCCGTAATTCTGGTTGGCCTAGGCTCATCCGTGCTGCATCCAGAGTCTTCGCGGGTGGCCTTCTTAGCTGCGGGTCCTCGTAGAGGGCTGGCGCAGTCGATTTTCCAAACAGGCGGGAACATTGGCCAGGCGTTGGCACCTATTTTTACAGCACTTATTTTCGTACCGTTAGGTCAGTTCGGGATCATTTGGTTTACTTTTGCAGCGGCAGCGGGGATCGTAGTTCAGATATTTGTGGCAAAATGGTACCAAGGTGCGCTAGTCGCACGTTCCGCTGTTCGTAAAACGGCTTCCGTGAAGAAGCCTTTGCCAAAGAAAACAGTCGCCTACGCGCTAGGTATTCTGATCATGCTGCTCTTTTCCAAATTCGTTTATGTGGMGAGTATGACAGGGTTCTATGCGTTCTATTTAATGGACCATTTCGGAGTCACGACAGGGAAAGCGCAGCTCATTATTTTCACCCTATTGGCAGCTGGGGCTGTGGGGACATTTATGGGCGGCCCTTTGGCGGACCGATTCGGCAGACGAAATATGATCTGGTTCTCCATCTTGGGAACCGCGCCGTTCTCTTTGCTGCTTCCATTTGTAAACCTGTTCTGGTCAGCAGTTCTATGTGCATGCATCGGGTTCATTCTGTTGTCCGGCTTCTCTGTAATCGTGGTCTATGCGCAGGAGTTGTTGCCTGGCAAGGTTGGTACGGTATCTGGATTATTCTTCGGACTGGCGTTCGGATTAGGTGGCATTGGTTCGGCGGTGCTGGGGACGTTGGCCGATGCGACAAGTATCGGTTTCGTGATTCGGCTTTGCGCGTACTTGCCGTTGCTAGGACTGTTTGCAGCCTTCCTACCTACGGATAAAAAACTAAATATGACGAGCTAGTCGCGAAGCAGCAGGGCTCCATTGAGAATGATAATTATCCTCATTTACTAACTTTTAATTAACTACTTTACAAATGTAAGTGAGTTGGATATAATAAACCCAACAAGATTACATTTGGAGGAGGCAGCGATTATGGGTAAATGTGCATGCGGAAACACACAGAACAGCGAGGGCAATTGCGACGGTTCACACGCTAAAAAAGACAAATAAGGTTTGGCACACATAGAAGATTTGCATAAAGACTCCGACGAGGTTAGACTCGTTGGGGTCTTTTTTTTGCGTTTTTTTGGGGGAGAAAAGTTTGGGAGAGCAATCTTCCCGCGGGTGCTGCACCGTATGCGAGTTGTAGCCGCTGAAGGGACTTGGCGAGCGAGTGATCTCTTCGTTTAACTGGAAAAAGATCAGCTAATTTCACACTCCACGGGTAAAAATCATGATTAGATGGAAAAAGGGTAGTTAATTACGGCATATCCGCCATTTTCGCTGGAAACGGGCGGAATTACCTACATGTTATCCAGCTATTTCGCTAAATCGGGGAAATCGTTCTGATTTAACTGTACGTTTTCCATCTATCCTCGAGGGAGTTCAAACACTAGCTACTTGGACACCATCCTCCCTTGCAACTATCACTCGCACAAGCTAGCTAGGTTATTGACGCATCATGTCGACTATTTAAACAGAGGCTTATCAAAAATTGAAAATATCCATGGGAACATGTACATTAGATTTAGATAGGAATGGAATGGGGAGTGGAACGCATGGATGTGAAAGAAGCGATTCGCCAGCGGCGCAGTATTGGGAAACTCAAGCAGGATCCCATCGAGCACGCACTGATTGAAGAGATATTGGAAGCTGCTGTCTGGGCACCGAATCACGCGAATACGGAACCTTGGCGGTTCTGGGTGATGTCGGGCGAGGGCAGAAAGCTGCTGGGGCGCGGCTATGCCGAAGTCGCCATTGCGGAAGCGAGATCAGGCGCAGATGCTGAACTGTCTGAGGAAGAAGAAGAGCAGCTGCGCAGCAACAATGAGAAAAAAGCCATGCGGGCTCCGCTCGTGATTGCAGTAGCCGTTTCGCCAGCGGAGAAGCCAGTCGTTCCCGTGATAGAGGAATATGCGGCCGTTCATTGCGCCGTACAGAATATGATGCTAGCTGCACATGCCCTGGGATTAGGCACGATCTGGCGGACTGGCGATCCCACGTATCATCCGAAAATGCAAGAGAACTTCGGCCTCTCAGGCAAAGAAGAGATGGTCGGCTTTATCTATATTGGTTATCCGGAAGTCATTCCAACGAAGGCAGCACGTGTCCCTTTTGCCTTAAAAACGCAATGGGTAACGGAGTAACTACTCCGAGAGGCAACATGCTTGAGTGATATGATTATCTGAACAGGGGCGGTAGGTACGCTGTTTGTAGGAATACTCGTAATTCGACATAGGAAGAAGAACCAGTGGCTGAAACAAGCCGCTGGTTCTTTTTCTTTTTGTTAAATGAAAAAACGGAAATCGTCGAACCGGTTTCATGAATTATTTCATTCGGCATACTGTGAATGCTAGAAAACCCTTGATATTACTGGGATTATCTTATTTAAACAGCCTGTTTTATTTACAATTCATTTAACCAGCCATGAAACTGCCTTGATAAAACCGGTTTACTATTAAAGAGAAGTGAGGCGAGCCCATATGGCAAACATAGATGATGTTGCGAAAGTAGCAAGAGTATCCAAAAGCACCGTTTCAAACGTGTTTAGTAAAAAGAGACCTATTAGCAAGGAGGTGTCAAAGCGCGTTCTGGATGCTGCTCTGGATTTGAACTATAGACCGAATTATTGGGCTCGAAGTCTAGCGAACAAACGGACGAATATTATTGGACTTAATATGCCGGGCGAACAGGTGAAATTTAGTCAGTTTCATCTTGGCCTTTTTAATGGCGTGTTAAGAGAGTGCTACAGCCAAGGCTATCGATTGCTTGTAAACTCACTGTCAACCGAATTCTCCAAGCAAGTTGAGTATGTAGCGACTGATCCTGTTGATGGTGATATTCTACTCGATCCCGCTGAGAATGATGAACGAATCTCGGAACGGATCATGCGGAATTTGCCGCTAGTCGTTATTGGAAGACCACATCAAGAGTTCGAGTCCAGCGTGTCCTATGTAGATAACGACAACATTGGTATGGGACAACTTGTTGCGGAGCATCTGCTGCAACTAGGCCATACGCACATCGCGTTTCTGAACACACAGAAGGAACGAACTGTGGCTCAAGATCGCGAATTAGGTTTCATTAGAGCCTTTCAAAAAGCAGAGGTGACGATTGAACCTAAGTTCATCGTCTACAAGGATGGGAAATTAACTTCGACGGCTTATGGCTTTCAGATGACCAAACGATTACTGACTTCTTACCCGCAGATTACTGCAATTATTACCGATACAGATAAAGTTGCCTTAGGTGTTTACCAAGCTGCTGAGGAACTTAAACTGCAAATACCAGAAGACTTATCTGTGTTCGCGTTTAGCGATGATTCAATTTACGCTCCTGAATTTAAGCCGCCGCTGACTGGCGTCAGGCTGAATGGAGAAGTGTTAGGGAGTGAAGCAGCCAAGTTGTTGATTGAACAGCTGCGAGAACCGAATCCCATTGTCAAACGCATATTAATTCCAGCGAGCCTCGTTTTTAGAGAGTCATGCGCCAAAGTGAGAAACAGTTAATAACCCAAATAGAGAAGAACTACTAGGAGGCCATACACATGTTAAATAGAAAAGCAGGAATGATCGCAGCCGTTGCGTTGTCGACAAGCTTACTTGTGACCGCGTGCAGCACGAAAACAGGAACAGAATCACAGGCAAGCTCACTTAGTGAGACATCTAAGCCAGCCAAGCAAGAAACGCTGCGTATCCTCAGTGGTGTTGTCGGAGGGAAGACGCCTGAAGAGAATACGTTATTCGAGAAGGAAGTTGAACGCCTGACAGGGATTAAGGTGACGATTGAGAAACCAGCGGCTGACTACGATAAGAAGCTTTACGCAGCCATAGCAGCAGGAGAAAAGTATGACCTCATTTACATGGGGAAGGGCAATATGGACGTCTTAGTTGGCCAAGGTGCGCTAACACAGTTGAACGATAAAATTAAAGCTTCCAAAGTATTATCGGACCCGAAGGTGATTCCTACCAAAGAATGGGACATGATTACTTACGATGGCGGAAAAATCTACAGTGTATTTAATAAATCAGAAGGCGGAACACTGCCGACAGTTCGTCAAGATTGGATGGACAAGCTGAAGCTGCAGCAGCCGAAGACACTGGATGATTTCTATCAGGTATTGAAAGCCTTCAAAGAGAAGGATCCAGATGGTAATGGCAAGGATGATACGTACGGGTTGTCTACCGCAGGCTTATATGATATTCAAGGCTTTATGAGCGCAGCAGCTGTGAAATATAAATATGTGATCGATGCGAATGGTAAGCGTACGATTCCTTATGCGACAGAAGCCGCGGTACCCATCTTTGAATGGTTCGCGAAGCTGTACAAGGAAGGCATTCTAGATCCTAACTTTGCGACCAATGATTCAGGCAAAATGAGAGAGCTATTCCTAACCAACCGTGTGGGTATGGTCACATACTGGGATGCATGGGTAGGACTCTTTAACAATATGAAGAAAACGGATGATCCTAAATTTGTCGCAAAAGCAATTCCAGGCGCTGTTGGTCCAGACGGGAAAATTATGCTTCGCCGTGGAGACCCGAGCGTATGGGGAATTCCAGTGAATGCGGAGCATGTAGACACCGCTATGAAATTCCTGGAGTTTTGGCAGTCGGAAAAAGGGAATATTCTAAGCACGTTAGGGATTGAAGGCACAGATTACACAGTGAAAGACGGCAAGTATACGTTAACTCCTGATGGTGTTAGCCATGGGATGGACCATGGGGCACCATTCCCGAACAACACAAACTTTAAGAATCCGATTGGCACACTGCCGGGTGCGATCGAAGGACGCCAAGTCATTTTTGATAACAACGCTACGATTGAGAACTCTACGAAAGATTGGCCTAATGCTGAGAAAATCGTGACGAACTATGCGTTCCAAGCGATGATGGGCAAAATGCCAGCGGCAGATGCTGTGAAGAAGATGCATGATGAGCTGAAAGCTGTTAACTTAATTGACTAAATGAGCAGTTGCAGAAGCAGAAGCAGGGGCGGGGGCTACTCCCCAGCCTCCGCTTTACATGCACAGACAAGGGGGAATTTTTAGTGACGGCGTGGGCTCGCTATCGTGTGTTGTATGTCATGATGCTACCAATTGTGATCTATTTTGCAATTTTCTCATATTTCCCGTTGTTTAAGGGACTACAAATATCGATGCAGAAATTCCGTATGATCGGGGATCGTCCTTTCGTTGGACTACAGAATTACCAAGCGGTTTGGCATGATCCGGTCTTCTGGCGCGTACTGGAAAACACACTCGTGATTGGAGCGGGTATGCTCGTATTAGGCTTCTTTGCCCCTATTATTACGGCTTTATCCTTGAATGAAGTACTACAAACATGGTTCAAAAAGCTGACGCAAATGATCATTTACTTACCTCACTTATTTTCTTGGGTTGTTGTAGGCGGGATTTGGATCATGATGCTGTCGCCAGACGGTGGATTTGTCAATGAGCTGTTGAAGCTGCTAGGAGCAGCGAAGCCGATTCACTTTTTTGCAGAGGTCGATTTTGCGCGTTATTTAATGGTACTGACGAATACGTGGAAAGAAATGGGCTTTACTTGCATTCTCTATTTAGCAGCAATCGTCTCGATTTCCCCTTCCCTCTACGAAGCTGCTCGGATGGACGGTGCCGGACGCTGGCAGCAAATTCGTTATGTGACTTTACCACAGCTTATTCCGACCATGAAGGTCGTTACCCTTCTGAATATGATTGGTATGCTTCGCATGTTTGATCAAATAATGATTCTGAGTAATCCAGTTATTGCTCGGAAGGTTGATGTTTTGATGACATACACGTACCAAAAGGGAATCCTTGAGTTTAACATGGGCGTCGCTTCAGCAGCAGGCTTTCTCGTTGTGTTGACAACGCTAATCCTGGTGTTTGCGACTCGCAAACTAATCCGTTACGACGAGGAGTGAGCTCGAATGGGCAATAAATTGTTAATTAGACGGGATTTACCTTTCCAATTGGCCAATGGTCTTTTCTTACTACTGCTAGTAGCGACCATGATTCTACCGATTTGGAATACCTTTATGATTTCGATCTCTTCTAATATCTCGTCTATGCATGCGGGGCTCCAGCTATGGCCATCGGAGCTAAGTATGGAAGGATACCGTACGGTGTGGCAGCGCGTTGAGTTGTGGAGACCATTCGGCATGAATGTACTCGTCACGTTACTCGGTTCATTCGCGCATGTGCTGCTCTGCGCAATGGCAGGCTATGTACTGCTGCATAAGGGCTTACCTGGACGGAAGCTGCTGACGAGCTTTATTCTGCTCACGATGATGGTACCGAATGAAGCGGTTATGATCCCACTTTACGTGGTAAATAAAGAGCTTGGTCTATTAAATACGGTATCAGCATTAATTTTGTATGGCTTGATCTCTGGTTTCAGTATTCTATTAATGCGGAATTTCTTTGGCGCTGTATCCTATGAAATGGCGGAGTCTGCCAAGATCGATGGCGCAGGAGAGTTTCGAATTTTCTCCACCATGTATGTGCCACTAGCTAAACCAGGACTAGCAACGATTACCTTATTCGAATTCGTATCCAGATGGAACCAGCTTACGCCGGGGCTATTGTATATTACCAATCAGAAACTATATACGTTGCAAGTAGCGCTGCGCGCGCTGGTTATTCAATCGGATGCTACGAGCAGTAATTTATTTATGACACCTAATGTAAGGATGGCTGGTGTTATGCTGGCCCTTATACCGTTAGTCGTGATTTATCCGTTTGTTCAAAAGTATTTCGTTACCGGCCTGATGGTTGGAGCAACGAAGGAATAAGGGAGTGAAGCGCATGATCATAACTCGTCTGATTACCAATGAGGAAATGGATCGTTATTTGGAGGTCCCCTTTCAGGTTACTAGCGGCATGGAACGCATACACGTTCGTATCGAGGTGGAAGCGAATGGACCCGGGGATTGTGTCATTGATTTAGGCGTTAAGGATGCCGAGCGTGTAAGAGGCTGGAGCGGGGGCGCACGCACTGAATTTTTCATAGAGTTAGAACAAGCAACCCCTGGTTATATCCCTGGTGAGTTGGTGGCGGGTGAGTGGTCTGTGTTACTGGGGACGTATCGGATTCCGCCTGCGGGTTGTACGGTGCGTGTAGAGGTGACATGTACAATGAACCAAGGTCGTTGGCTCAAAGGCGATCTCCATATGCACACAGTTCATAGTGATGGAGTATTGACCGTAGCCGAGAATGCGAAAATAATGGCAGAGCTAGGCTGTGATTTTCTTGCGATGACCGACCATAACACCTACAGTCAGAATCTTGCTTATCCGAGGGAGACGGGTGTCGTCATGATCCCTGGCATGGAGCTAACCACGAATCATGGACATGCCAATTTTCTGGGAGCAGTTCGCCCTATCGAAGATTTCCGCTCTGTCAGCTCGGAACAGGTACAGGAACGAATTCAAGAAGCAAGGAATAACGGCGCACGCATTGTACTCAATCATCCCCATTGCCCCAATTGTGGGTGGGAATGGGCTTGGACTGTCGATTACGATTGGGTAGAAATTTGGAATGGGCCTTGGCGGGAGGCTAATCAACAGACGTTAACTTGGTGGCATGAGCAGCTTTGCAGCGGCAAACGCATGGTTGCTGTAGGCGGAAGTGATTTCCATAGTCAAGGAGGCTACGTCAGGCACAGTATGCCGACGACCTGGGTGTATGCAGCTAGTCGGACCGTCAATGGGGTACTGGATGGGATTGATACAGGCCGGGTGTTTCTAAGCTTCTCGCCGGAAGGTCCTGCGCTAGAGCTTAACGCGGGGCCATATCACATGGGCGATGTTGTGCCTGCATATGCACCAGAGCGTCAGGGAAAGGTTACGCTTGTAGTCAATGAGCTGCAGGTAGGCGATAACGTGAAACTGATCTCCGACCGAGKGGTTGAGGTCTCGTGTGTTGCATATCATGAGCAATCGCTGGAGCTGTTGGGTGAAATGGAAGGAAGAACCTTTTATCGCGCAGAGGTATGGCGCTATTTCACCGAGGTTCAAGAGACGCTTCTCGCGGCTGTAAGTAATCCGTTGTATATGGATTGATCCTCAGGGCTGTCCCAAAAGATAACCCTGAGGAAAGGGAATGGGGATACGCTATTGCGGAAAAATGAACCGAATAGGTATCTAAGGGGAATGAGAGTGCCTTATTTAGCTCAAATATGCCAAAAAACGCGAAAATCAAGAGAATAGTGTATCCACGTTCCGCTTAGCGTTAATTGCCAACCGATATCGGCCAAATAGCTCATCTACGTTCCCCTTTGAAATGGTTAGATGTATAAACTACAGTTAATTTGCTCGAATTTGAAGCGTTTCTCTGAAGCCCCCTAATTGGATTGGAGTCATCAATATGCAATAAGGTACAATATCGGTGAGGGGGAATGAAATGTATGAAAAGCAATATCCTTTATGATGAGCAACGCATCAAAGTAGCCCAAGAGGCTCTTAGCGGAACTAAGTTA
>NZ_JBFRGR010000054.1:0-32310 GCF_052115445.1 Paenibacillus sp. 2RAB27 | reverse complement strand
GTATGTTCCCTTATTCTATTTATACTTACAACTCTTATTTTATTGAGATTAGTTAGAAGAAATACAAGAAAATTAATAGCAGTACTATCATTAACTTTATCTATCTTAATTGGCACATATTTAATCATTTGTCTCTTTTTTTATCAAAATCTGGACGAACTTATTAAAATTAATCATCTTGTTTACCAACCTAAAAAGATTGATCAATCTACTGCTGAAAAGATTAGGTTGCTTTATAGTGATGCTGAAGAAATTAAAATCAATACATCTGACAATATAAACTTGTACGGATGGCTTATGAAAAATTCGAGTGTTAAAGAAGCCCCGCTACTTATTTACTTTGGAGGTTCTGGGGAAGAAGTATCTGATATGTTATCGATTGCTGAGGGTTTAGATGGATGGTCTGTAGCATTAATTAATTATAGATCGTATGGACTGAGTGAAGGAGAACCAAGTAAGAATAGTTTAAACAATGACGCAAATTTAATTTATGATTATTTTTCAAAAAGAAGTGATATTGATAATAAGAAAATAGTCTCGATGGGATATAGCCTAGGAACGGGAATTGCTGTGAACTTATCAAGTGAACGCTCAACAGTTGGCACAATTCTAGTTTCTCCGTTTGATAATTATTCTAAGTTTAAGGGCAAATCAATCTCAAACGCTTTACAGCTACATAATATGTTTCCGCTATCTTATTTTATTGGAGAATCTTATAATTCAATAAAAAAGGCATCTTCAATTAAAACTCCGTTACTATGCTTAGCAGGGGACTTAGATAAAAATATTCCTATAGAATCTTCTAAAAACCTTGTAGCTAAATGGGGAGGAGAGAAGACAATGAAGACAATTCATCTTGGTGATCACTCTTTCATATTCTCCAGCGGGGATGCATGGAATGAAATAAAGAACTTCCTTAAGGTAGTATAACTTAACGTGCATGGCAGTAGCTGGTTATGGATAAAGAACAGTAGCTGATAACTTGAAACGGGTGGTGGTTACATGGACACAACTGAATTACTACTTGAAAAGCATGGTTTAGAACCAAGTTTAATTCACAGAGAAAAAGTTTTGGAGTTTTATAGGAGCTATTATGGTTTTAGCTAACGCAGAACCGTTAGATTAATATCGAAGGGCTACTTCGACCAGCCTCGCTCCGCAATGGGTTAATCAGATTATCTATTCTTGTATGACCTTAATAGCTCTTATTTGTTTCTCGGGGTTTTGATTTGTAAAGGTAATCGTATAATGATTATACGGCGGATTATGAGCTCCAGAAAATGTCGTTACTTTCAATGTTGTCTCCCAATAGTATTGACCCCACGACGATCTATTGATCTTCAGCATTTTATCAACCATGAATTGCCTTTCATCTTTATACTGCGAAAGAACTTTGCCTATAGATCCAAGCAAAGTCCCAACAAATGCATCTTTCAATACATCACATGGTATTTCTTCGTTGTTCAGATTAATTGGGTTTGCTTGAATAGGTGTTGCATTTGTGAATAGTGTAATAAAGGCTACTAAAATAATTATAGTTTTCATTGGAAATCCCCTTTTAGTATTTGTTGTATTTTCCCATTTATAAAGGCTGATTATTCAAACACTCCATTAAATTAAAGGGTAAAGATAGTTATGGGGCTTGCCACGTGGCAAGTCCTCTTTTGGTATTAACGGGCAGCATAATTCAAACTTACCAGCAGGATTTATCTTGGTTACAACGCCACCCTATTTGTTTGATAATTGTGACTTTATGATAAACGAAATATTTATTCTAAGACCCTATAGAGGTAAAGGAATAGGCGAAAACTCTGTAAGAGAAGTCTTCAATTTACATCGAGGAAAATGGATGCTCTTTACTACACCAACGGACAAGAATTTGGATACTATAAGTTTCTGGAGAAAAACATTATCTGGGTATACAAATAATCAATTTACCGAAGAAGATAAAGAACTGAATGATGTCGGGTTCTCCAAAGTTTTTAAATTCAATAATTAAGTTGTATACATAGGGGAAATTATCTACTATTTGCGATATTAGCGAATGTAAGAAATCGATATAATAATCCTCTACAGAACTAACAACTTTGTTACTTAGATATCCAGAAGAGACAATACCACATATAAAAGATGTATTAAAATCAAATGATGATATTTKGAAAGAATGGAGCTTAAAACATTTTGTAAAGGAACTACCAATACATTTAATCACGGAATTTCAGCCGGAGTTAATTAGAATTGCTAATACGTCAACCAAAAGTGAATTGCTGGAAGAGGTGAATGAAACTGCTCTAATGATTCTGGAAACCATTATTAGATAAGGCTTTTAGTCTTGGTTTAGGTGTAAGATATATAAATAGTTTAGAATCAAGCAAAGTAATTTCGATAATAAATGAACCGACGGACGTGGATGAAACTACAAAAAAATATGGAAAATTCAATATCAGTTGAAAATAGTGCAAGATCAAGCATCCGTAAAAGGACTTCTTAGAGAGCCCACTGTAGTGAAATTTTTAAGCGTTAACGGACAGTAGAGCGGATTCAAATTAGAATTAAATTTCTGTAAAATGATGGAACTTTCGTGAATATTGAACGTCTAAATGTTTAGTAGTAATTACAGGAAGATGTTTCATGAATAAATTATTTACATATTAAAGATTTGTGTTGGTTGTTATAATAGCCGGCGTTTTGGTGGCGATTTTCTTTTGGTCAAAATTCAGTAACAAGGAGTTTCGATATGAAAAAAAGAGAGCTATTTGTAGTAGTTATAGCATTAATCGCCTGTTTGGCGGTAAAGGAAGTATTCGCAACAACAACTATAGCTGTCGAGGATTCATCTCCAGCGAAGACAATTACCTTATTTGAGGACACTACTTTATTAGGTGAAAACGGGCAGACAATCGGAATCATAGCTCCCCAAACGGTTACTATATTGGACAACAGTCAACGGAGAGTTGGACATGGGGAAGGTTATTTGGTTCCGATTTACTTGATTTCTACCTGGCTTGGAAATGCATGGATAATGCCAAATAACGCGCTTCTGGGAAATCAAAAGTCAGTTGATACGAGACTGGAGATTTTCGGTGTGGAGTCGCTCTATAGCGATCCCGGACTTACCAAGCCTACAGGGATGAAATTGGCGCCGCAAACTGTAAAAGTGAAAGCAAAGTGGGATAGCCGCTACTTGATTGAGACATTGAACGGAGAAAGATGGATCTCACCGCGTTACACGGCTTTGTTCGAGGTGAGCGAGGTCCGGCAGGAAGTCCAGCTAAAAAGTACGACGTAGCTTTTTCGTTCTCCAGATGGTATGGAAACGGGAGCCAATTTGAGCCCCCAAAGGGTGATGGTGAATGAAGTCTGGCGAGACTGGTGCCGAATAGATTCCTGGTTAGGGCCAGTCTGGATCGAGCTTAAGGTTGCTGAGTAATATTATGACATAACTGGAAACATTAGCTCAGGCTGCCGGATCGGTTTTGCAAGTAACATGACAAATGGGAGTTGCTGTTTGTTTTGGATCTGCACATAGTTCACCAATTGTCATTTTTCAATTATTAGTATTTAATGATAAAGACAAATAGGAGAGTGAGGGATTTATATATTGATGAATATAGTCCGGTTTACCGGCATAATGACACCGATATTGCTTAGTATTCTCGCTTGTAGTGATGATCAGGTTCATCATACCAGTATGCCAACAGCAAACTCTCGACATAGTGACCAGCAATCGGTCTATAGACCTAACTTGTTTCTTGAGAATATAGCGTTTCCCTTCGGTGAAGGTCTGGGACAACCACTAGAGTCAGGCGCTCCTCCTTCTGAGGCGAAGCTTATCAAAAGCTTTGCTCTATCTCGCTCTGATGCGGAAGTTCATATTTATAAAAGTGGTGGTGATGCTTCACCAATATATACGGTGTATCTCAAGGGTAAGAACTCGGAGTGGAAGTTGGGTAACTTGACTAATTTTAATGAAAATCAAGTTTGGATTAATCCGATGAATTTCTTAACCGGGGATGTGTCTGGCGCGTCTATTGAAATCCCTTTTGGTAAAATAGGTGCAAAGAATGGGTTGGTGATTTATCATCACAAGACCGATTCATGGAAGGTAATCGATTTTCAAGGACATACCGCCATTCCGATGGATCTCGACAATGACGGTGTCCCTGAATGGGTCGGAAACCAGACGGATTGGGTGCCGCCTGCTGTTGAGATCCATCGTTGGGTCGCAGAATATGATCGTTTCGAATCGACAGTAATTCAATGGGATAGTAGTCTCTTCCCTGATGAGGCTAAAGAAGAAGTTTTTTACTCATCCCTTTTTGTGGAGGAGGGGAAGCATTTCATTGAAATTGGCAACAAAGAAGGTTACGCCTTTTTTACATTTGACCACGGGTTCTTAAAACAGTACAAACCCACCGACACCAGAAGCCGCGTCTTGGAAATGCAATTGGCTCGACAGCATCATTAATTATGAATATCATAATGCTCGTTGCACTAAATATCTGCCAGCTTTTACGCCTAATCAGCGTATGCAGGTTAATATACATGTTTAAATTCTTTTTGCAGCTTTTTGGGAGAAAGGTTGTATTCCTTTTTGAACAATCTATAAAAGCTGGAGTAATCAGGAAAACCGCATTTCAAGGAGATTCTCTCTATGGATATCTGATTTTGTTTAATCATAGTTACAGCGTAAGATAGACGCTTTAATGATACATAGCGATAAAAGGGGATGTTCATATTTTTAGTGAAGTAGTGAGAAAAGTAGTACTTATTTAAATGGAAATAATCGGATACCTTATCTAAGGATAAATCTGGTTCTGTTAAATGTGATTCAATATATTCTAGTATAGATACGAATCTTGGCTCCAGTTCATTTTTGTTACTAAGGTTTGGGATACTACCTGCAGGATCAAAGATGTCCTGAAGTACTTGGAAAAAGAGATAATTGATTGAAAAAGAATTATTTTTTTCCCCATTTATTATTTTTTGATGAATTTCTTGAAGTGAAGAAGTGATATGTTGAAAGTTTTTGGCATGCAAATGGAGCAAATACGAGCCTTGCATCTTTTGATTCACAACATTCTCTTTCATAGATGGTGAACTAGACATAAAATCATCCATTAAATGTTCACTGACACTAACAATAATTCGTTTATATGCATCGAAATTCTTAACAATAGCTTGATGAACTGCATAAGGAGGGATGACAACAACATCTCCTCTCTTGAGGGAATACGTTTGTCMTTCACAAAAGAATTCAACCTCCCCTTCTAAAAAGACAAGGATTTCTGTCGCATCGTGCCTATGTAATCGAAATAAATTCTGGATTTGAGAAAAATCAATGGATGATTTGTTATTTTTTACAAGCCAATCATGGGATTGGTTTTTTTTAATCAAATAATTAATTTCAAAACCATTACTTTTAACTGGAATAAGATCAGATAGCTTCATGGCAGTGGTGTCCTTTCGAATAGCAATAATTACAATATATTTAGCAATATATATCGATTATTTTGAAATTATTGTTGTTACTATAGAAGTATAACAGTTTGAGAAAGCGGTAACAAATTATTTAGGAGGAATAAATCATGGAAATGAGAATGAAACAACCCCTTTTAGAAGTTAGATCCAAGACCATTATTGAAGTGGATGGATTAAAATTTAAAGATTTGAATGGCAATGGGAAACTGGATCCCTATAAAGATTGGCGGTTGAGTCCGAAGGAACGTGCGGAGAATCTTGTTTCCTTGATGAATGTAGATGAAAAGGTCGGTATGATGCTGATTAATACACGTCAGATGGGGCTATCTCAAAAAGATAAGAGTAAGACAAGTCACGATGGTGTATTAGATGAAGGTATTGTTGAAAAAGGAGAAAGTATTTTCGCAATAACCAAAGTAATGGGAACAACGTATACGATCGAAAATATGCATTTACGCCACTTCATCTTGCGAGACAACTGGAGTCCAGCTCAAATGGCCGAATGGGTAAATACAATGAATGAAGTTTGTGAAGGAACTCGTCTTGGTATCCCTTGTTTGATAGCATCTAACTCGAGAAACGAAAATACAGAATTCATCTTCGGTATGAATGACGCAGCAGGAATTTTCTCGACTTGGCCAGGAACTCTAGGCCTGGCAGCAGCAGCTAAGGGAGATATAAAAAATGGCGGCGATGCCTCACTAATTAGCCAATTTGCTCAAATCGCCCATGATGAGTGGGATGCTACGGGACTAAGAAAAGGCTATATGTATATGGCTGATACAGTTACAGATCCGAGATGGCAACGGACATATGGTACGTTTGGTGAAGATCCGATATTTATTGCTGACGCCATCGGTCGGATTATTGACGGTTTTCAAGGGGAGAGCTTAGGATCACATAGTATTGCGATGACAACGAAGCATTTCCCAGGTGGAGGAGCAAGGGAAAATGGATTTGATCCTCATTATGAGGAAGGTAAGTGGAATTTATATCCAACTCCAGGGAGCTTGGAGAAATATCACTTGCCTCCATTTCAGGCAGCGGTAGATCATGGAACTTCATCGATTATGCCTTATTATTCGATGCCAAGTATTAAAAAGAGTGTCGTTCAAGAATTCGAGGGTGAAGACATACCGTACGAAGAGGTTGGTTTTACATTTAATCATTATTTCTTAAATCATATTCTTAGAGAAAAATTAGGGTTCAAAGGCTACATCAACAGCGACAGCGGCATCACGAGTAAAATGAGCTGGGGCGTTGAAGCGTTGAGCGAAGCTGAACGTTTTGCAAAAGCTATCAATGCGGGTACAGATATGGTTGCGGATACCAATGATATTGAAAATTTGAAAGCAGCTATCAATAATGGTTGGATAAGTGAACAGCGTATCGATCAAGCCAATGTACGTCTACTTACAGAAATGTTTGCTTTAGGTCTGTTCGATGATCGTACTTATGTTTCTGCAGATTTAGCTAAAGCAACCGTTAGTCAATCTGCTCATTGGGATGCGGCCTATCAAGCACATAAAAAGTCAGTAACAGTGCTAAAAAACCAAAATCAGACATTACCCTTAACCGTTGAAAAACTAGAGAGTAAGTTGGTTTATGTGGAAGTTTTTCATAAGGATACAGAACGAGCAGTTGCATATACGGCAAAAGCAAAGAAAGAATGTCAAGAGCTTGGACAATTTACACTGACCGATAACTATGAAGAAGCTGAAGCAGCGATTTTGTTCTTACATCCTAAATCGGGCGCTTATTTTTCTGCAACGCCAGGATTGTTAGAGCTTGAAATTTGTGAGAATAAGACAGAGACGGCTTTAGATGGTTCGTCTTACCAAGAAACGACCTTGACCGGTATGAATCATCTAAGAGAAGTTACAGAAAATATTCGCAGTCGCGGAGGAAAAGTCATTATAAGTGTTAATGTTACATTGCCATGGATACTTGGCAATGTTGAACCTTTGGCAGATGCATTGATTGCTGGATACGACACGTTCTATAAGGCGCAATTTGAAGTTATGTCAGGCAATAGCCGACCAGTAGGTGTGCTACCGTTAACATTGCCAGCGAGTGAAGCCGTCATTGCGGTTGATACAAATGGGAATTGTGTGTCGAGAAATGACGTTTCGGGTTATGATAAGGACAATTATATGCCTGAAGGATTATCATATGCTTATAAGGATAGTGATGGTAACTTCTATAAACTTGGCCACGGACTAACTTATGAGAATAAATTAAATCTGTGAATAAAAGCCAGCAAACTTGTACAGTGCGGCCTGATGGGAACAGAACCCTACATAACGATTACGGTGGATATATTATTGGTATACAAATTGTTTAGGAAAAGTGATTGGCAAATTGGAGGAAAGCAATGAGACTGCCGAATTCTAATACTTTTTTTAACACGATTCGTTTCAAATTGATTAGTGGATTAATTGTGGTCATGCTGCCTGTGCTTTCATTCTTGATTTATAATAGCTATTATTCAATTCAGGTGGTTCGTAATCAGGTAACACAGTCCAAATATTGAAGGCAGTCCCCCTGTCTTTAGGGGAGAATCGCATAACAGTAGCGGGAACGGACGAGCATGGCGTTATCTATAAGGAGGAAATGGTTCTTAATCATACAGCCGAAATAGATAAAAATTATATCTACGTTGCAAAAGAAGAAAAAAGACATGTCATTAATTGGTTCGAGAAATTTGATTTATCAAATGTTCAGGAAATTATTCTTAAAGAGGGCTAGTATTCTACTTTTGATACGATAGAAGACCTTTACAGCAATGAGGAAGCTAAGGCAATATTCAAAAAATTCTTCGGAGACATGGCAGAGAGCCCAAGGTTTACTGTCATGAAGGGGATCATGTCCATTGAAAAAATTTCTAAACTGTCTGTCTTTAAGATCCCCAAGGAATTACTGTCTGTCATTAATAAAGAATTGAACATGATTAAGAAATAATATTTCTACTGGAAGAATATTTCCAAATAGGAGAAACGAATATGAAGCGTGTAAGAATGGGTATTATAACGGCGATAAGGCATGCCTGCTGCAAAAAAATCACTAATCATCCGTCGCAAAGTGATTAGTTCTTGTTCCATATTAACGGGCTGATCAAATTCAGGATTTGTAGACACGTATACCGTTTGGATGTTTGGGTCAGTCTCACGAACTTGGTCAGCGATTTGCTTTACAAGCTGGGGCGTAATGCCTGTTTGACCGATATTTGTAATCGCATTTGAAGTTTGAATCCTCATCTTATCACATTCCTTTCTTACTTTAAGATTTCTATTAAATTGAACTTTCTATTCGAAATTTTATAACCATTTTTTTCACCGAGTTAATTTAAAAGATTGGTGCATCCTAATTTTGAAAAAAGAACTAAAATCAGGAGGCAACAATGAGAACGATCCTAACTTTTTGTATATTCTTTTTATTATTTCAGTCTGTTGGTTACGCCGTTCCTCAAAAAGACCGGTCTTATTATGAAAAGCGCGGTGAAGTCGTCTGGGAAGTATCTACCGATGAGAAAGTGATCGCCTTAACATTCGATGACGGTCCTCATCCGAGTCATACACCGCAAATCCTGGACTTGCTCAAGCAGTATCATGCTAAAGCCACTTTTTTTGTGATTGGGAATAAAATAAAACTTTATCCTGACGTGCTCAAACGAGAAATAAACGAAGGACATGAGATAGCCAATCATACATATAGCCATGCTTTTCTTTCTAAACGGACTAACATGAAAAATGAAATTAATAAAGCAGAGGATACCATTTTCTCCGTAGCCGGGATTCGATGTCAATTATTTCGCCCGCCTGGGGGCTTTTATAATGAGAGGTTAGTCAGTATTGTCAAACAAGAAGGATATAAAATGATAATGTGGTCATGGCATTTGGATACGAAGGATTGGAGAAAGCCAGGAGTCAATAACATTGTAAATAAAGTTTTAAACAATTCAAGCAGCGGGGATATCGTACTGTTCCACGATTACGTGGAAGGTCCTACTCAGACCATCGAGGCTCTAAAAAAGATTTTGCCGGAATTGGAAAAGAGGGGGTATCGGTTTGTTACTGTCTCCGAGTTGTTAACCTATCGGAAGGCAGTCCCTGCTAAGAATCCGTGAACGCTCAAGAGGCATGCTGCTGATGCGGCATGCCTTAGTTGATATCATAATTACTACTCTACAGCTTATGATCAAAGCGTACGGAATTTGCTGACATTTTCATTATTCTTGGATTCGCGGCTTGGGATAGAAATGAAGTAATCCGCACAAATTACCATTACATGCTTTCATTATAGCCATCGACCATGTTGATTATCGTTTGGAGCATGCTCGGAAAACAAATCCTGTAGAAGTTTTCAATTTTAAAAAACAAGACAAGCTTCTACAAATAATAAAGATTGTCTTGAAACCTTAGCACATACGGTTTATAAATGATCATATAAGGAGCGATTAAAGTTAGTGACAGAATTAGCGCTATTAAAAACGGAGGAACTTAAGAGAGAAGATTTTGAAAAGGAGTACAAGGCATATATGGAAGCCCAGTGTACTCATGAGTTCAGGCTAAACAATAAATCAACAATTTACGTTTGCAAGATCGGATTGGCGCAAGGAGCTAACACTAATATTGCCGAATCTGGGATGAATCTTAATACAGGTAACGTTGCTTTAGGTATAGAACTTCAGCCAGGTAATATCAGTACTGTTAATATTGTTGACAGAAAAGTAGCTGCAAATATAGCAAATTTTTCTCTCATATATAGAATTATTGATTCTGGGGAAGAGCTTGTAACGGAATTTGAGGAAGTTCGAGCGCCGAGTGACGAATATTTAACTTTCGTTACGTGGTCAATAAAGGATCCGGAGAATTTCGAACAGGAAAATTATCCGAAACCAGGAATTGAAGTGATTATTAAAACAAATAAAACAACTCATCACCAGGACTGACAATGTAAGTCAACCATACTAAGCGCCCCATCAAAGGAAACACACCAAGTTCTTGTCAACCGACATTAAAATTCAATAACTTATCTCATTAAAAGCCGCGCAAATCGCGGCTTTTATTAATTAAGGGATCAGTTACTTGATTGGGAGCTGTCATCGGTCCGTATGCATCCCCTCAAAAACTGGGATCTACAGATCCTGTAACTGGATGATTTTAATTTTGGTTGTTAAGTTTAAAAAAGTGAGCAAGATCCCCTGATTTCAAGGGGTTCCAACTCACTTTTTTACCTAATCCTTAAGCATTAACAGTCTCAGGTCTTTTAATTTGTAGCGGTGGAGGAATCAGCCAACCTTTTTCTTTACTCATCTCAAGTATTTTTAATCCTAAGGCTGTTTTAGTTATATGGTACTTCGCGAATAGAGCGCCAATATCTTCTCTAATAGCTTGTCCCATAGCTTGACTACAAGCAACTAGTCCTAGTGAAGCATCAGCTGCTATTTTGGCTGAAATTTCAGGATCTGTAAATCTTGCACCAACTGGGATGTCTTCAAGTTTAACTGATGGTCTTTCAGGAAGCATAGGAATAGATGGAATTCCATTGTCTACAAGAATCTTATCCAGTTCTTTAATTTCCAATTTTGCTTGATCAATCAGATCGTCTAGAACTTTTTTTAGTTCTTTGTCACCTGAGTGATTTAAATAAGCTTGATAGCAAGATACAGCCCCTTTTGCTACTGTGGAAGCTTGCCATACACTAAAAATTTCTCCGTAGTGTAGAGGTTCATCTTTTGGATTTCCACTTAAAATTCCCATTTTTTTATATCTCCTCAATTATTAATTTTTGACTTTACTATTATGTCTGAATGCCATTATATAATTCATGAATGATTAATTTGAACTAAGCATAAATTAGCTTATTTTTCCCCAACTTTATTTCTTGATCTCATTCCAGCTAGGCCAAACAGACCAATCAATCCAAGCCAACCCCAGTTCGAAGCATTCGATCTCGAATTTACGGTATCATAAGCACGGATGGAATTTGAATTATTAGAGTAAGAATTTACCCCATTGCCGTAATTTGCTTGGTTAAGCTTAGTACTGGGAGAAGCAGAAGGTGAGCTAATCGTTCCTGTATTTGTGCCGTATGCACCGTAATTATTCACATTACTATTTGTACTTGTTGAAGAATTCATTCCAACACCTGTATTTTCATGTGCTCTAACTGTTCCAACACTTAATGCTGATGTTAATAAAATAGCTAACGTAAGAGTTTGAACCTTTTTCATATTGACCTATCTCCTCTCAACTCTTTATTTGGTATCACTAGTTAGGATGTTCAACAAAGGCGTTTTTTAATGGGGGAGTTAGTGGAATTAATCATAAACTCAATACGCCGCCACAATTGTATATGCATGTTCAACCGCCTGGTCTACTCACAATTTAGTCCGTATGAAGCTTTACGAATAGGGACATTATGCCAGCGCTACATTGCCCTTTGGTCATAGCTTCACGAGGCAGCCTTGGCAATGGGTGGAGACACCTTGGCCTTTGCAAGTTTGAAGAGGAGGTCAGTCGATATGGATTTACAGGATAGCTTAAAATTCTTGCGTGAAAGAGAAATTGTTCATTCTTTACGATTTGGAGCATTATAAAAGAGGACTTTCACCTCCCTAAACACTAGAGGTGAAAGTCCTCAATTTACTTATTCGACTAAATTAGTTACTTGTATACCCGTAGTGCGCGATCACAGGTTGTGATGATTGTAGTGATCCTTGTTGTTGATATCCACTATGCTGGGAATTCTGCGCCTGATAGCCGCCGTAATGAGAAATGACTGGCTGTGAGGCGTTTTGGGAGTACGCATTCATTTGAGATGCATGGTTAGGCTGTATATTGTGCTGGGAATTCTGTGCCTGGTAGCCACCGTAATGAGAAATAACCGGCTGTGTGGCGTTTTGAGAGTAAGCATTCATTTGAGATGCATGGTTAGGCTGTATATTGTGCTGGGAATTCTGTGCCTGGTAGCCACCGTAATGAGAAATAACCGGCTGTGAGGCGTTTTGAGAGTAAGCATTCATTTGGGCTGCATGGTTGGGCTGCGTGTATTGTTGGGAATTCTGTGCCTGGTAGCCACCGTAATGAGAAATAACCGGCTGTGAAGTGCTTTGAGAGTAAGTATTCATTTGGGCTGTATGGTTGGGCTGCGTGTATTGCTGGGAATTTTGTGCCTGGTAACCGCCAAAGTGAGAGATGACCGGCTGTGAAGCGCTTTGAGAGTAAGCGTTCATTTGGGAAAGATTGTAGGGCTGTCCGCTCTGTTCCCGATTTTGAGCCTGGTAACCTCCGTAATGGGAAATGACTGGCTGGGAAGTATTCTGCGTAAATGCGTTGTCCTGTGTATTTTGATTCTGATAGCCACCGTAATGAGAACCGACCGGGGCCTGCGAAGAATAAGAATTTGCGTATCCGTTTGTATTGGACGATTGAGATGAATTGTTTAGGCTTTGCTGTCCGAATTGATTCATGTTTACTTTCCCTCCTAGAATATCTATCTTGGCAAAGGAAATCCCTTAGAAGCCTACATTATTATTAGGATTCCTCCTGTTTTTATCCTGCAAATAATTGGTTATTTAACGGTACTAGTCCGGAAAGGGGTTCCTTTCTTTGATAAACAAAGAATGCTATTATTTATTGAAACTTGCTCAAACCGGTGACATCACAGCTCCMGATTGCGATCCGACTAAACCGAGAATACAGTAAATATGAAATAACCCAAKGGATTAATCCTTTGGGTTATTTTTTGTTTCAATCACATTTATTTTCCCTTCATAGCAAAATAAATCGGAAAAGATACAGCTGTTGCAATGCTTAATGAACTAGCAATTAAACGCGCAGAGATGAATGATTTATTTTTCATAATTGGAAAACCTCCTGAATATTAAGTGCTATATTTAGGGCTCGCTTCTTAAATGTGAGATAAGATATTCTTACAGAACTTTACARAACCTAGTACATCAATACTGTGCCTTTATTTTTGTAACTAGTCACGTGTTTATTTTCTTTTACACTGTTACCTGGCAAAGGCGAATAACTTGTATCAAGCGTATTACTTCTACTACCGGTTCCAGATGCAACAACTCTCGGTCCATTATTAACTGATATAGTTAAGCTATTAACCGCATAAAAACTGAATGTTAATATTAAAACAATAGAAATTGTAACCATAATAATCTTTCTCATTAATTGTCTCCTTTTTAACATGATTTGAATTCAATGTTAGGATGCCCAGATTTAAGTTCTTAAAGTGCCCATTTGTTTAAATAATTGTTCCATGAGTTTCCCTTTATTTTAAAGTCATTTTAAATACTCGATATAATGTCCAATTTATCTAGATAGTTCTAAATAGAAATAGAATAAAGTTACTGAAAAAGTGAATTTTTGATTATTTCTTTTGGACACAATAAAACAGAGGTGATCATATGCGTTGTTTACTTTGCGAAAACGAGCAAATGTTAAAAGGAAAAAAAGCGAAATGTTTTATTTGTACCATTGTCACGCGTCGAAAATTACCTAAAACTTAATCGTACAAGCTATGGAGGTTTTTTTATTGGAGTCAAACCAGGATAAGCTATCAATTATTGCCCTTGGTGGAGTAAATGAAATTGGCAAAAATATGTACGTTATTCAATATAACGATGATATTGTCATTATCGACTGTGGTTCCAAATTTCCAGATGAAAGCCTGTTGGGCATAGATCTGATAATTCCAGATATCTCTTACTTACTTGAAAACATTGATAAAGTGAGAGGTTTGGTTATCACTCATGGACACGAGGATCATATTGGCGGTATACCCTATATTATCAAACAGTTGAACATGCCCATTTATGCTACGCGACTTACCCTTGGTCTTATTAAGGGGAAATTGAAAGAACACGGACTTCTGGGCACGACTACGCTACACGAGATTGATGCAAATACTAACCTTATATTAGGAGCCATTCCGCTAAGCTTCTTTAGAACGAACCACAGCATTCCTGATTGCTTAGGTATCGTCTTCGATACACCGCAAGGCGTAGTTGTACATACAGGCGATTTTAAGTTTGATTTAACTCCAGTAAACGAGCAATATGCAGATATTCATAAAATGGCAGCGATCGGTCAAAAGGGGGTACTTGCTCTACTCTCTGAGAGTACGAATGCGGAGAGGCCAGGCTTCACACCATCTGAACGCTTCGTAGGGGATCATATCGAGGAAGCATTTGCCAAGGCTACAGGAAAAATATTTTTATCGACCTTCGCCTCTAACGTCAACAGGTTACAGCAAGTCATTGTGGCAGCGGAAAAAACAAACCGTAAAATCGCCCTTTTAGGGAGAAGCATGGTCAATGTCGTGGAAATAGCTTTATCGCTGGGCTATTTGAGAATGCCTCCTGACATGTTAATTGAAGCTCAAGATGTGAATCGTTACTCTCCGCATGAGCTTGTTGTCCTCTGTACGGGAAGTCAAGGGGAACCTATGGCTGCATTAGCCCGCTTATCGAGTGGCACACATCGCCAAGTCGGAGTTTCTCCTGGTGATACAGTGATTCTAGCAGCGACACCTATTCCTGGTAACGAACGGAACGTAGCTCGTATCGTAGATAACTTATTCGCGAAAGGAGTTAAAGTGATCTACGGCTCCGGATCGGTAACTGGCATGCATGTATCCGGTCATGCCAGTCAGGAAGAATTAAAGCTCATGCTCACATTAATGAAGCCTACATACTTTATCCCAATTCATGGGGAGTATCGCATGCTGTATCAGCATCGTTTATTAGCTGAAGCTGTTGGTGTAAATTCAGATAACATTTTTATTATCAATAACGGCGAGGTAGTTGACTTTACAGGCTCTATCGCTCGTCAAGAGCGGCATATTCCGAATGGAAATACGCTAGTAGATGGACTTGGTATTGGAGATGTTGGTCATATTGTTTTACGAGATCGGAAAGTGTTATCTGAAGATGGCATATTGATTTTTGTGCTTTCACTCAGTAAATCGGATGGCACCGTTGTATCAGGGCCTGATATCATATCCCGCGGGTTCGTCTACGTGAAAGAATCTGAGGAATTAATGGAGGAAGTACATCGGATTGCATTAACGACCATCACACAGCTGCAAGAGACCAAAACGAACCAATGKGGGCTCTATAAACAAGCGCTTAAAGAAGCGGTTGGTAAATATTTATACACCCAGACCAAAAGAAGGCCGATGATATTGCCGATTATCATTCAGGTTTAATATTCGTGAATAAGGATGGAAAATAGCGCCATAATATAGCTAGAAGTCCATTTACCGAAAAGGGAGGGTACAACTACGATGACATCGAGTCGAGGACATCAAGGCGCACATGGCATTGGTCAAATTGCCCCGCAACTGAACAATCAAGCCGAAGCTGCGGAACAAATTCAAGGGAGTAATCAAGTAGATCAAGAGATCCAGGCTGCAGCAAACGAACATACTTCAGAGCTGGATGATATTTTCAGTAATGATAATGATAGCGACTAATTCCATCGAATTGAAATAGACCTGCTCCTGCTGATCCTGGAGTAAGCTTATAAGAATGAAGCAAGCTTTAAACAAACACATCTTATTAGTGTCAGTTGACAAGAATATGGTCCGAATAAAGTCCGCGTAAATCGCGGGCTTTTTTAGTTATTGGCGCGCCTAGCAAAGCTAGGCACAACTAATTGATGGAAGTTCAATCGAAATAAGAGCCAAGTCGCCTCATAGCTAACAGGCAACTGGTGGAGAGATCCTAAGGTTGAAGCCTTGTGACAAAGTAGCCCTGAAAGGGACAAGAGAGAGTCGAGCCTCGCGAAATTGTGGGCAAACTAACCCAGGAGCAGATCACAGATAAAATAGTGACGAAGATATTCAAAGTTTTACGACATGGCTTGCAACGAACAAATAATGCAATCGTTCACAATATTTACATACAACGCGATAAGAGATGACTCTATCGTGTAATTTATATTTTTCCAGCTACAGATGTCTCATCATTTAGCTTGCTTAGAAGTTTTTCTGATGAGACGTAGATGAATAAAAAGTGAAATAGCTAGTAGCTAGCGGTGGGATCCTCGCACGTCAGCATTCACTTTTCCTCAACTACTTAAGCACTTTAAGCGGTTCAAAATTCGGATAAACATAAGGCGAACTAGGAGCAGCGATTTTCTCGATTTGGGTGGCTGCGATTTTGAAAATATCATTGCCATTATAGTTACCATTTTGAATTGTGCCGGTAACTTTAACCCACATGTCTTTTGGGTAGTTTTGAGCTGTTGGGAAGTCAATCAGCACGCCATAGGGAGAAGCATCTGCTGAGCAGCAGCTTACTGCAAATCGGCCAACGACAAATTGGCTCGTTAACATCTTCTCCTCACGATACACGAAGCCGGTAAGCTCTATTTTTTTGCCTATAAAGTTATCCTTGAAGAGGTCAATGGTTGAAAGGATTTCCATGAAAATTTCTGGCTGTACAACGATATGATCTTTTTTATAGAGAATGACGCCCATCTTCGCAAAGTCTTCGTTCCATTCATCGGTAGTTTTGAATAACTTCTCGATCTCAGCATCTTGTGAAGCGACAGGTGGAGCATCAGGTTGAGTTGTTGGTTGAGCGAATGGCGGCGTTTTATCGCTAGTAGCAGGTTTAGGAATAACCGTAACCTTGTTCGTGTCATCTCGTGTAACCATTGATGGGCTCGGTGTTGCTGTCACTCCTAAACTATTTACATTTGGAATCGGAGTGCTCGATATTTCGGCAGCTGAAGTTACTTTGGGTTTGGCGAAATTGGATGTGCCTGCCGAAAGATTAATTCCCTTGGCAGCAACCATCGCGCTGTTTAAGGCTGTGTCCGGAAGTAAGAAGCCTATCATCAGCGGCAATACCAGAAGGCCGTAAGCTACTGAATTACGAATACGTGATCGCGTAACGGGCTGTTCACATTCACAAGCAACTGGCCTACCCCAGTAGGCACGAAGTGCCAGATAGCCTTGAAAGTTAGCAATAATATATAAGACGACTGAAGCTGTTTTCACGTAGATCATCATTCGCGGAGCGATGTAATATTGAAGAGCGTCTGATTTGACAAGGAACACAATATAACCGGAGAAGCCAAGCAAAATGATCGTACGAAAAAAATAATGTAAGCTGGTTATACGAATTTGATTCAAAGTTATACCTCCTAAAAGCTATTTTTAAGAAAAAAAATGTTCCCAAAACAGTGAACAAGCTAGTACGGTAATGGAAATTAAGAGTATTAGAAACAAGACGAATCTGGATTTAAACACGGAAAGCAGCATTAGCGTGCTCTTGAAATCAAGCATAGGTCCGAATACAAGGAAAGTAAGCAATGAACCAGGTGTAAATGACGTTTGAAAAGAAGAGGCCACGAAAGCGTCTGAGGTCGAGCATAAGGAAAGGATATACGCAAAACCCATCATAAACACGTGAGAGCTAATTGGGCCTTGACCAATGGCAAGAAGACTTTCGCGATGCATAAATACCTGAATGATGGCTGTCAACAGAGAACCGAAGACTAAATATTTACCCATATCAAAAAACTCATTGGAAGCATGGACGAAAAATGTGTTTAATTTACTTGAAATACCGCCTGAATGCTGATGACTTTCCAACTCGGACTGGCTTGCGAAACTTGAACGACTGATTCGTAGCGGATTGCTTTTGATACAACGATAAAGGATTAACCCAATAACAATGGCCACGAGGAAAGCTAGTCCCATTCGAGAATAGGCAATAGATGGTTGGTTTCGGAAAGCCATGAACGTAGCCGCGAACACAATAGGGTTAATAATCGGTCCGGTTATAATAAATACCACTGCGATGTAGACGGGCATTCCTTTCAGTATGAGCCTTCGAACAACGGGAATCATTCCGCATTCACACATTGGAAAAAGAATACCTAGCAAGCATGCAAACAAAATTCCGAGGAAAGGGTTTTTGGGAATAAATCGTTGGATCGCTTTCTCAGACACGAATGTTTGGAGTAATGAAGACAATAATACGCCAAGTAAAATGAACGGCATTGCTTCTAAGAGAATGCTGATGAAAATGGTTTTAAAGGATTGAATGTGTTCAACTGTAAATAAACTAGGTAAGAAATCAAAATCTTTTAGAAGAAGTAAAATGAGGATGAAACAAATAGCTGCCATTATTTGCATCGTAGTCCTGTATATCGTATTCGGCATTGTAAACTCCTTAATCAAAAAAATTACTACTATAACGTATGAAGTGTAATAGAGAAATAGGACATTCTTAATAAAAACAGCAGCCTGCTAAATTAAGCACTTCAGGCTGCTTTATTTCTTTATGCGTTAAAGTCAATTAAACGTCTCTCCCAATCTTCTTCCAGGGATTTTACGTCTAAATCCAAGCCTATGAGAACAAGATAAGGAGTTCCCTGATAGGATGTTGGCTGCCAGTTTATACGATTGCCTGCAAATTGCATGAGCAACGATTCAAGTTTAGCGCCAATCAGTAAATAACCTTTAGCACGAAGGAGCTTAGCCCCCCAGTCGGCTAGATAACGTTCAATAAATCGTTGATTTAACTGAAGGTCACTCGCAATAGGAATAGAAATACTCTGAATACGTGAAAAAGATGCTTTAGGTTTGTCAGACTGCTTCAATGACGGTGGGGTCTTCATGGTTTGCACTTGCATGCTTCTGTTGAAACTCAGTGTATTCGCAGACTGATATTGCATTGGAGGAATCTCACCGAAAATAAGACTTAAATCAAATTTACTATTAGACGTTGGAAGTAGCAAAGAGTGTTTATTGTATTTGCGAATTGTTTTTTCAATTGTTTTTATCTGTTTATCTGTGACAAGGTCGATTTTATTTAGAATAAGTAGATCCGCAACTTCCATCTGTCTGCGAAGCGTGTGAACCAGCTCGCGGTCCGAGGCGAAGATACTGTTATAGTCAAGTACATTCTCAGCGTCAAGTACCGTGATGACTTTATGCAGTTTCACATAAGGAAGTAATGCGGGTTCGGTGAGAGCATCGACGATTTCTTCTGGGTTGGCAACACCAGTCAATTCAATGAGAATGACATCAGGCTTGCGAACTAACAATTGTTTAATAGAACCGCTTATGTCACTCTTCTTGGAGCAGCAAATACATCCATCGAGCAGTTTGGCCAAGTTCACATCGGGTGAAGCTTCTTGAAGAAGATGTCCGTCTACATCTTGTTTGCCAAGCTCATTCATAAGAACAGCAGGTAAAAGATTGAAGATGGCAGCTTCTCGTAGCATACGGATAAGCAGTGTTGTTTTGCCACTGCCTAAAAAACCACTCATAACAATCACGGGAACTTTGCTCAAAAGKAGGACTCCTTTACTCGGAATTAAAATGTAATGATTACGAATTAAATTGTATTATAAAAAACAGTTTGCTGCAAGATTTGAAAAAGCGATGTGATTTATATTTGACGTGTCGTAGTAAGGCTTGATAAGGTATTACTAATATAATAGTAATTGTTACTAATAAGATACGTATACGGTTCATCTTACAATTGTAGGAGATACCCTTGATGATAGTGGGTTTTTGGTTGATTTCAAATTGTTAAAGAAAGTCATCCACCAACGCTACGATCATACACTATTGAATGAACACGCTGACTTTGAGCATAGATTTCCTACAACTGAAATTGTGGCTGAAACAATTTGTCATCTCGTTCAGCAATTTCTTGATCCTATGTGGAATCAGCCACGTTGTTTACAAGTGATCCTACGTGAAACACCGACGAGCTATGTCGTATATCGAGCCGAATAGAATGCGTGCTTCTAATAGTTACTCACTGCAAATGGCTTATTACCTGTCACMGGAGGAAGAGAGCCAAAAGAAATAGCATGGTTATTCTCCTTGTAAATGTGATAGCCAATTGCTATAATCGTAAATATTACGAATAGTATATGTAGTGCTAGGCGTTCTGTCAAAAAAGAAAGGAGGAAGCAGATTTCCTATGACAACATGGAATTTGCAGGACACTAGGTGTCATTTGCTTATATGTAATGGAGGGAGCTGTATGAACAGCCAGGGGGAAGAAGTAACGCAAGCGATTCGTGAAGAAATATCGAAGCTTGGAGCTGACAACTGGATTCATACGACACGTACGCGCTGTAATGGCAGATGTGTAGATGCTTGTGTAGTGATTGCGTATCCTGAAGGTGTTTGGTACAAAAATATCACACCTCAAACAGCGAAAGAACTCGTACGTAAGCATGCTTCTGGCGATCTGCTGGAGGAGCAGGTTGTTTATTTGTTCAAAGATACCTTTATGTCCTCTGGCAACTCAGCCGAAGGCACTTCGAAGGCATAGCTTGAATTAGAATGAATAGCTGCGCCACCTATCATTAAATATCGTAAAAATTACTATTAAAGAAAATGTCGGCGGGGAACGAACTATATGAATATTACAGTACCAATTCACATCTTTTCAGGTTTCTTAGGCAGTGGGAAAACCACATTACTAAAGAAGGCATTAGACTATTACACCGAATCAGGCAAAAAGCCTGTTGTAATCATGAATGAAATCGGTGACGTCAATTTGGATGGACTGATTGTAGGTGATGAAGTACCTATGGCAGAGATGCTCAGTGGCTGCATTTGCTGCACCATTCGTGGTGATTTGGGAATGACGCTCCAAAGTCTTTATTTGGAGCATCAACCGGATGTGATTTTTATAGAATCAACCGGCGTAGCTAATCCTATTGAGATTATTGAAGGCGTAACAGATGCTTCGCTGATTCTGCAAGTAGATTTAAAGTCCATCATTACTGTGGTTGATGCGCCGCACCTTCTCTCCTTAAGCCGTGGCAACAATGGCAAAACCTACCGTCTTATGCAGGATCAAATCCGCTGTGCCTCGCTGCTTATTATCAATAAAACGGACAAGATAACGTCTGGAGAGCTCAACGGGTTGGAAGGGATTATTCGCGGCTGGAACCCCTATGCGCCAATCCATGGCACGGTGTACTGTAACATTGATATGCATGTGCTTGATGGCTTAAACCGCACAGTGGACAAGCATGCCCTTATTAATGAGGGAAACCATCAGGAGGGGCATTCCTGTGAGCACGAACATAAACATGAACTTGAACTTGAACATGCTTGTGAGCAACACGACCACGAGGAGAACGAGAGTGGCCATCACCATACCCATGATCATGTCATGGTCTACACACACTATTTCGACCATCCCATCGAAATGGATGCATTTGAAGAAGTGATAAGCAAGCTTCCCAAGCAGGTTTATAGGGCGAAAGGCATCGTGCACTTCCAGGATGTGATGGGAATGAACCTCTATTTATTCCAATATGCGTATCGTGAAGTCGAGTTTATTAAAATAAATCCCAAGGCTACTGTTCAGAACGTAGCTGTGTTTATTGGTGAGAATTTCTCTAAAGCTGAGATACAAGCATCCCTGGATAAAATGGGTCAAAGCCTTAACTAATGCTTTAAGAGGAGATTTACAGAGATAGCTATGAAGTTAACATAGATTCTGACCTCTTGCTATAGGAATGAATAAAGGAGCCAATCGGCTCCTTTATTTCCATATAACTGTTTCTTTAAGCTACGCAATCTGCAAATGCAGACTTGAACCATTTCTCGTCCAGATTGCGTCCGATAATAACAAACTCACTCATCGGAACTTCATTTGATTTCCAATTGCGATCGGGCGCAGAAGCGAATAGCATATGTACACCTTGGAAAATAATGCGCTTTTCAACACCCTTAATTTGAAGAACGCCTTTATACCTGAGCGTATCTGTACCGTGTTCTTGTAACCAAACCTTGAGGAATTGCTCTAGTTTATCTAGATCTAATGGTCGTTCTTCACGGAAAAAGAGTGATTTCACTTCATCATCGTGGTCGTGGCTTTCTAGGAATTCCGGGTCGAGTTCCAGTTTCTTATCCAATTCAAAAGCGTTAAGCCCGAGAATATGACGGATATCAATACTCGATTGTTGTGTACGATACTGCTTGGCAGCAGGATTCATAGCCCGTAAGCGTTGCTCCAGCTTAAGAAGTTCCTCTTCGGTAACGAGGTCGATTTTGTTCACTAGAAGAACATCAGAGAAAGCAACTTGCTCTTGCGCTTCATGTCCTCGGTCAAGCTGCTGCTCCGCATGTTTCGAATCCACAACGGTAACAATCGCATCCAGTCTGTAATTATTCGCAATTTGATCATCAACAAAGAAGGTTTGTGCAACAGGAGCAGGATCCGCCAAACCAGTAGTTTCAATCAGTACACGATCGAAATGAACTTGCTTGCGTCCGTTCAAACCATTCTTCGCTTCCATAAGTTCGTCCAATATGCGAATGAGATCACCACGAACCGTACAGCAAATGCACCCATTATTCATTTCAAATATTTCTTCGTCTGCACCCACGACCAGTTGATTATCAATGCCTATTTCACCAAACTCATTGATAATAACAGCAATTTTCTCGCCATGCTCTGCCGTCATGACATGATTTAGCAATGTAGTCTTGCCTGAGCCAAGAAAACCGGTTAAGACAGTAACCGGAACGCGGTTATCTGTTTCTAAAGATACTTTGGACATGGAATCACTCCTTAGTTATTAAATTATTGTTTGAATTGAAGCTTTTTGTTGAATTTATCAACACGACCACCGGTATCCATAATTTTCTGTTTGCCCGTGTAAAAAGGATGTGACGCTGAGCTTGCATCTACGCGGATAACAGGATACGTCTGTCCATCTTCCCACTGCATCGTTTCTTTGGACGTGCGTGTCGAACCTCCCAAAAATTTGTACCCACAGCTTGCATCGAAAAAAATAACATCATAATAAGCGGGATGTATCCCTTTTTTCATGAAAAGTCACCTCGATTAGTTAGTTTGAAAGGCCCCATTCCTTATTCGTAAACATTACTATTACATAGTAATTGAAACACATCCAAAAAGTCAAATCAGTAAAATTACTTCTATAACGTACGTTTATACTTCTTGACTAACTCAATCCTAAGTATCAATATTAGAAATATATGCTCAACTTAGAAKGGAAAAAGAACATGGCTGACAAAACAACAGTGGAAGAAATGATCGGGATTATGATGAGAAATGGTTGGCGAATAACCGAGCAAAGACGCACGCTTGCAGAAATCTTTGCGAAGTACGATGGATATTTAACTCCAAAGTATGTCTATGATCAAATGGCAATTTCCTATCCGAGTGTCAGCTTCGATACGGTTTATAGAAACCTGCGTTTGTTAAGCGATATGGGGGCACTAGAGCAGTTCTATTTTATGGATGGGGGATTAAAATTTCGCAGCACTTGCTTGCATCACCATCATCACCATTTAATTTGTACGCATTGTGAGAAAACGCTGACGTTTGATTACTGTCCCATGGAAGCAGCAATGCCACTGCCTGGTAAGTTTAAAATTACGAGCCACCGATTTGAGATCTATGGTATTTGTGATGATTGTCAAAGTTTGAACATATAAATATAAAATGGGGTAGTCGAGAGCAGCCTGTTTCATTCATTTAACGAATGGAGCAGGCTGCTCTACAAATTGGTTATTGACACAGCTTCTTAAAAAAGATATATTTCTTGTTGTAATAAGTAATTATTACGAATAAACAAGTAATTATCGTAATTATTACATATAACGAAAGTCTTTCAAACAAAGTTTGTAATTTTTTTTGATGATTATTCGTAATATTTACATATATAATCAGGGAGGGATTGCATGTATGCTAGTGTCTTCTTTAACGGGAGTCGAGTTTGGCTATAACGATATGCCATGTATCCAAGATGCGAATATAGAGATCAAGTTAGGAGAGTTCGTTGCTGTGACCGGTCCAAACGGTGCAGCCAAATCTACGCTGCTTAAACTCATGTTGGGTTTACTTCAACCATGGAAAGGGAATGTCTTCCTTTCTCCTTCGAATGAAGAGGGCAAGAGGTTGCAAGTAGGTTATGTTTCGCAGCAAATTTCAGCTTTCAACAGTGGATTCCCGAGTACCATATTGGAGTTTGTACGTTCTGGCAGATATGCCAACGGATCTTGGTTTCGAAAGCTTCGCAAGGAAGATGATGTACTGACGGAGAATGCGTTGAGGCAGGTGGGTATGTGGGATTTACGCAAACGTAAAATTGGGGAGCTCTCTGGGGGGCAGAAGCAGCGGATATGCATTGCCAGAGCTCTTGCACAGGAGCCCGATATGCTTGTGCTCGATGAACCAACGTCAGGAATGGATCAGGAAAGTCGCTTCGGTTTCTACCAGCTCATGCACCATCAAGTGAAGGCTCATGGGAGAACAGTCGTCTTGGTGACACACGGACTTGCTGAAGCTGCACCTTATCTCGATCGGATTATTGAGTTGGAGAGGATGGAGGATGGAGGATGGAAATGTTGCACTACGACTTCATGCAGCGGGCATTTTGTGCCGGTGGGTTAATTGCTGTTATTGCCTCTGTTCTCGGTGTGTATCTCATGCTTCGAAGGCAAGCGCTTATGGCAGATATGCTTTCTCATGTCTCCTTGGCAGGCGTAGCAGGTGGCGCCTACTTGCACATAAATCCAACATTAGCCGGGTTTATTGTAGCCACTTTGGGTGCTATTGCTGTTGAATATGTAAGGCGGTCCTATAAGTCTTATAGCGAAATCTCGGTAGCCATTATTATGGTTGGAGGTTTGTCTTCTGCTGTAATTATTATGAGTCTTAATCAAAGTATTAATAAAGGATTTTCTGCTTATTTATTCGGTTCTGTCGTTGCCGTGAATGAAACTGAGCTCCTGCTTATGCTTGCCGTTGCTTTGATTGGAGGCGTTTTTTTTATTCTGTTTCGTCGTCCACTTTATCAGATTACATTTGATGAAGATACAGCAAAGACAAATGGACTCCCTGTGAAATGGATTTCGCTTGGTTTTAGTGTCTTAACCGGCATGATTGTATCCGCCGCTATGCCTATCGTTGGTGTGCTTCTTGTTTCGGCACTTATTGTGCTTCCTGCGGCACTGGCCATACGCATAGCACCTAGCTTCACCTCGTCACTTTTTATTGCAATGGGTATTGGTTTACTGGGGGTTTTCTCCGGGCTAACCGCATCTTATGAATTCAGTACTCCTCCAGGAGGAACAATTGCCATTCTGTTGCTAATCGTTCTAATTGCTGGATTAAGTGTCAAAAAAGTTTTAGTGAAGCTCAGTAAAGCAAGTAACAAAAAGAAGCTTCAAACAGAAGAAAGCGCATTTCGCAGCATACATCAAATGACTAACGAATCGATCTAACTAACTTATCATTTTAAATTAAATTGGGGGAATCATGAAAATGAAAAAAACATGGGTAGCCAAATCACTCGCATTCACTGCATTATCAACTGTACTTTTAACAGGATGTGCTTCTAAGACGGTTTCTAGTGATGGAAAGCTAAATGTTGTAACAACCTTTTACCCAATGTACGAATTCACTAAGCAGGTAGCTGGTGACCATGCGAATGTCATTGCTTTAATCCCTGCAGGCGCTGAGCCGCATGATTGGGAGCCAAGTGCGAAAGATATGAAAAAAGTGAAGGAAGCCGGTGTTTTTGTTTACAACGGTATTGTTGAAGGCTGGGCAGAACAAGCATTGAAGAGTGCCGCGAATACGAAGCGAGTCGTCGTTGAAGCAAGTAAAGGCATTGATTTAATGGAAGGCCTGCCGGAGGAAGAGGAAGAAGGTCATAAAGAGGCTGATGGCGGTAAAATCTTGGACCCTCATGTTTGGCTCGATCCGGTTCTAGCGCAGAAAGAGGTTGAAACTATCTTTAATGGTTTAGCACAAGCAGATCCTGCACATAAAGATGACTATCGTAAAAATGCTGATGTGTTTATCGGAAAGCTTAAATCCTTGGATGAATCGTACCGAACCGCTCTCAAAGGTGTCAAACAGAAAGATTTCGTAACGCAGCATGCCGCTTTCGGTTATTTAGCTAAAGAGTATGGCCTCACACAAGTGCCAATCGCAGGACTCTCGCCTGAAGAAGAACCAGCTCCGGGTAAGATGGCGGACATCATCAAATTTGCCAAGGATAATCAGGTAAAGACGATCTTTTTTGAGACGTTGGTGGATCCGAAAGTGGCTCAAACAATAGCCAAAGAAATCAACGCCAAAACGGATGTCCTTAATCCAATCGAGGGTTTAACGGATGAAGATAAGAAGAAAAATCTAGACTACATTGGAGTTATGAGCAATAATCTGGAAGCATTGAAGAAAGCGTTAAATGAATAAAAAGCAACCAAGAAAACCATGTGGTTGCTTATCGCTTGCATAATATACGTAAAATTTACGAATAAAAGGAGTATGCGGATGTTAGATCGTAGAATACCTGTCACAGTATTAAGCGGCTACTTGGGAGCCGGTAAAACAACACTGTTAAATCATGTGCTGCATAATAGGGATGGCTTGAAGGTAGCCGTCATTGTCAATGATTTAAGTGAGGTCAATATCGATGCCAATCTGATAAGAGAAGGCAACGGACTGTCTCGGACGAGTGAAAGCCTAGTGGAGATGTCCAATGGCTGTATCTGCTGTACCCTTCGTGAGGATTTACTGAATGAAGTGGAACGGCTAGCCAAAGAGGAGAAATTTGACTATATTCTCATTGAATCAACTGGCGTTGGTGAGCCTTTACCCGTTGCGCAGACCTTTAGTTACTTGGATGAAGAAAAAGGKATAGATTTGACCCAATTCTGCCGACTGGACACGATGGTGACCGTAGTCGATGCTTATCGCTTCTGGACCGATTATTCATCAGGAGAAACATTGCTTGAACGCAGTCAGGCCGTTGGGGAAGATGACACGCGAGAAGTTGTAGATCTGCTCATCGATCAGATTGAGTTCTGTGATGTCCTAATCTTGAACAAATGCGATATGCTGGAAGAAGAGGAGCTGCAGGAGCTCGAGGGTGTACTTCGCGCGTTACAGCCAAGAGCGAAATTCATTCGTTCCGTGCAGGGAATGGTCGCTCCCGCAGAAATTCTGAATACGCATCTCTTCAATTTCGATGAGGCTAGTACATCTGCAGGTTGGATGAGAGAAATGGAGAAGGAAAACCATACCCCTGAAACGGAAGAATACGGTATTTCCTCCTTTGTCTATGAACGAGTAAGGCCTTTCGAGCCTTCACGCTTGATGAGCTGGATGGAAGATTGGCCAGCTGAGATTGTTCGGGCGAAAGGCATCATGTGGTTGGCGACTCGTAATGACCATGCTCAGAATTTAAGCCAGGCAGGTCCTTCCATTCAGTTCGGCCCAGCAGGATATTGGGTGTCTGCGCTTCCAGATGGCGAAAGAGAGGCAGTTCTTGAAGAAGATGCAGATCAAATTAAGCACTGGGATGACACCTATGGAGATCGGATTAATAAAGTTGTCTTCATTGGGATAGAGATGGATCGTGCTGAAATTGTGGCCTCGCTAGATGCCTGCTTATTAACGGATGCTGAACTGCAAGGCGATTGGAATCAATTTGAAGATCCCTTGCCGAATTCGATGATGGAATTAGAAGAAGCCTGTCCATTGCCGCAATAGCATCAATTGAGAGGTTACCGATAGGAGGTGAACGGAATGAGAGTCGTAATTACTTTGGCATGTACTGAAACAGGTGATAGAAACTACACAACGACCAAGAATAAAAGAAACAACCCAGCTCGTCTTGAGTTAAAAAAGTTTTGTCCAAGGTTGAATCGTGTGACGCTTCATCGTGAAACGCGATAAGGAGAACATAGGAAGTCCGGGCTGCTTGTCCGGKCTTCCTGTTTAAAAAGGATATATCCGAAGGAGGTCTGGCCGTCTGGTGAGGATGAATGCCAAAGAGGACAAAGAAATCATAATGAGCCAACACTCCAAAGCGCAGTGGCATCGCCGCGGAGAGGAATTACTGCTATGGGCAGCTCGAGATAAGGAGCGCAAGCAGGTGAAGTTGACCACATTGTTTGGAAGTATCCTTGTGGATCTGCAATTGTTTCCAGCCTTGACATCCCTTCAGCAGAAGGGCATCGTGACTGAATTTTCTTGCGCGGGTGTTAGCCCTCTCGATGAGCCTGAAGACCATTCCCTGTATGCGTATCTAACTTTAATAGCCTCAGAGCAAGCAGAGCAATTCGTTCATTTGACAATGAAGCGCATGAAACATCGTGTATTGGTATCCTTTGAACCAGGAAGGAATCGATACGATCTTTCATCCTTTTACATAGGACACAACCGTTCTTTCTGTCGACTGCTTCAGGAATGTGCGGAAACATTCGAATTCATAGATCTTGCTGGTTCAATACAAACAACGAAGTGAGGAGCAGCATTGGTGACCATTAAGAAAAACATACGTCTCCCTAAATCCAAGGGGATAGAGACGGCAACTGTCTATACACCTGATGAATGTTTGAAAAAGATAAAGCATATTGTCCTGCAAGCAAATAATCAGCAGATCGTGGAAGAGTTCATAACCATACAGAATATGAAAGCGAAATTCGAGGAAGCGGATGTACCAATTCCGAATAAAATCGTGATGTTTGGCCCTCCTGGGACTGGAAAAACGCTAACAGCCTTTTATCTAGCTCATCGTCTGGAATTGCCACTCATTGTTGTTCGATTAGATGCGATCATTCATAGTCATCTAGGTGAAACCGGTTCGAACGTTCGAAAAATATTCGAATTCGCCAAACTAGCGCAATGTGTACTGTTTCTGGATGAATTTGACGCTGTTGCAAGAGCGAGGGATTCGATCGATGAAGTGAAAGAGATGGCCAGGGTCGTGAATACCCTCCTTCAATGTCTCGATGAATTTCAAGGCAACAGTATATTTATAGCTGCGACGAATCTGGAAGAGGAATTGGATAATGCAGTTTGGCGCCGGTTTGACACACGCATGAATTATGCTTTGCCTAACAAAGACGAGTTGGGACTATTTCTAACGAAATTAATTGGGGGTTCGGCAGGTAATAGTGCGCTCATTGAGCAATCGAAGGAACTATTGCAGGGCTGCAGCTTTGCCGATATTGAGCAAATTATACTGAAAGCGAAGCGTAGAATGATTATCGAAGATAGTGAATGGAGTTACGAAATAATCCTTCATGGTTATGAGGCTTATCATCCGAGAAGCTTGCCAAGTGAAAGACAGGCAGTTGGATCGAATTGAATTTTTTCAAGAGGTCAGTGGAGGGGGGAGCATTTGAATGGTTGAGCCTTGTGGGAAGGATTTGGTTGAGCCGTTTCGAAAGCTGGCAAAGAAAGGCTCCAAGTTAACCGAGCAACGTAAAGCTATGATCCATTTAATTCAAGAGTCCACGCGACCTCTGACTGCGATTGATATCTATCAAAAGCTAGAGAAAACATTCCTCGGACTGAGCTATGGCACCGTATATCAGAATATTAAGCTTTTTACTGAGTTGATGATCATTGAACCCTTCGTTCTCGGGGAGGAGGTTCGCTATCGCATGATGGATCCAGAGCATCCCAAGTATCATTTGATCTGTGTTGACTGCGAACGGACGATTCCCATTGATGCGAAGACGGAGCGCTTCGATCTCCCCACGGTGACGGATAGCTTCAAACCAATTAGTTACAAACTTGATGTGTATGGTTATTGTACAGCGTGCAGTTTAAATCATAAGAGCGACTGTGCTTCCTTGTCGGACTGAAGGATCCGATTCCTAAGTTTTATTGCGTTTTAATCGTAATTATTACATATAATCACTTAAAGGAAATGAGTGAGGTGACATTATGAAAGATTGGTATAAAGATAGCTTTGGTCAAGATTATTTAATGGTTTATAAGCATAGGGATCATCAAGGAGCTTACAACGAGGTAAAAGAAATGGTTGAATGGCTACAATTACCAAAGGAAGCTACCATTCTTGATTTATGCTGTGGGATGGGTCGTCATTCGATGGCATTAACCGAGTTTGGTTACCTCGTAACGGGAGTTGACTTGTCTCAAGTTTTATTGTCAGAAGCTAAGAACAATGACAGGGACGGTAAAGTTGAGTGGCTGCTTAGTGACATGCGAGCAGTACCGCGGGAACAATCATTTGATGCTATTGTGAATTTATTTACATCTTTTGGATATTTTGAGTCTGATAATGAAAATCAAAAAGTTCTTCATGAAGTCTACAGACTACTAAAGCCAGGGGGTCAATACATTATAGATTATTTAAACCCAGGTTACGTGACAACACATTTGGTTGCTGCTTCGGAACGAGAAGAAGAGGGACTGGTTATAAAGGAAGAACGGAGTATAGAAGGCGGTTACGTTCGAAAGCGAATTAAGATTTCTCAGACAGGAGCATCTGATCGTAACTACATAGAGCAGATTAAACTCTACGACAAACTTATGATGTTGGAAATGATGAATCGCGCTAATCTAGTTGTTGATAAAGTTTATGGTAGTTATGAAGGCCAAGTCAATGATGATAATCTATCTCCACGCATGATCTTCATAGGGCACAAAGAGTGATATTTCATTTCACTCCTTACAAGATTATATGCGTGATTCATCTATAAAAGGAAGGGATACTTATGTTTCGTTTGTTTTCGCTTTTTAGAATTCTGATTATTGTTAGTATAGTTTTGAGTGGTTGCCAGTCCGCTAAAGCGGTAGTAGTGACACAATTGAATACAATACCAAATGCAGCGGTAACCGCTCCTGAGGAACCGTTGTCGTCTCAAAACATAGCTGATTTACCTTCCCGAGATTCTCAGCCAGTAGTAGATTGGACACAACCTTCTGGAGGAGAATACCCAAAGGTCTCGAAGGAGGAAGCTATATGGATCGATGTCTCTATTGACAAGCAACGAGTTTACATCAAAGATGGTGAACGTACATTATACACCATGGTGACTTCTTCAGGGCTAGATACGTCCCCAGACAATTCAACACCTAAGGGTACGTTCTATGTCCAGTCAGAAAGAGGCGAATGGTTTTATAACAATTCCGAACATGAAGGCGCGAAATACTATGTCTCGTGGAAGAACCACGGAGAGTTTTTGTTCCATACAGTCGCCATGGATAAGAACGGGAATGTAATTGAAGAAGAAGCAAAAAAACTTGGTCAAAAGGCTTCCCATGGTTGTTTCCGTCTAACAATCTCAGATGCTAAATGGCTTTATGATCACATACCAGTTAAAACGAAGGTAGTCGTTCGTAATTAAGTATCCTAAATTTGAAAACTGTGATGATATAATTCAGCAAAATAAGATAAGACAAGCTTATTTAATTAATGAAAAAATCGTCGGGTTTATCCTGGTTACTTCCCCTCCTTATGTTGCAGAAGATGTGGACTATTCGGTGCAGGAGTTATTTGTATTGCCCAAATATAGAGGCGAAGAAGGCTTTATTGAGATTGAAGGAAATGTAATGCAGACGATAGGTATGAAATTTACGGTATCCTGCGATGTAGTTAGCTAAAAGTTTCTTTAACCGTTAAACCGCCCAACCAACGGATAACATTTGTTCAATAAGAAATCAGGAAGAGGCTGCCGGCATCAATCGGCAGCCTCGTTGAAGTAAAGGGCAGGTTTCTTCAATGAATTCGTCGAATACTCAAATGTGTTCTTTTTCCATCGAAAGGAGGGTTATTATGGAAAATAATCTTTTAATTCTAAAAAGAGTTCCAACGATATCAGAATATATAAAGGTTTGTTGTGCGGTTGGTTGGGAAGATTATATGAATTTCGAAGTTGCAGAAGAATCTTTAAACCAATCGCTGTTTGGTGTAATTGTCCAATACCAAGGTGAAGTAGTGGGAATGGGCAGAGTAATTGGTGACGGGAGAATCTATTTTTACATTCAGGATATAGCAGTMTTACCTG
>NZ_JBFRGR010000053.1:0-32922 GCF_052115445.1 Paenibacillus sp. 2RAB27 | reverse complement strand
ACATACTATAATCACTACAGATACCAATGGAATTTAAAAAGGATGACCCCTGTGCAATACAGAGATCATCTTCTTCAATCTGCCTAGACTTTTTTTAAAATGTCCTTTACACGGGGTACAGTTTAAATAACGATGGTCCAATCTTTTTTATTCATCTCAGTAGAGCGAACCCTCTTCCAAGGTACAAAAAAGAGCATGATGATGACGGAAATAAACAATCTGTACATCCCAGCCACAGAAGTAGGTGTATCTGAAAATTTTATCAGGATGGAAGAGATCGAAACGGACAATATACTGATAATTAACAAAATAAACGGATGAAATAGTAAAGGTGATTTATTTGAATTAACCACAGTTCCTCCAGCATGTAGAGACAATCCCTGTGCACAGAATTGTATGATAAGCCTTAGCTGGATATAATAATATCATCACCGACATCTATTTTGTGCAATTAAATCTTTGATTTATATCGAAATATCGTCTAATACGGAGGTGCACTTTGAAAAAACAATTACACGAAACCATTCAGTATCCTGACGATGCATTTCCATACATCATGTATACGCATACCAATCATGGATCGATTCCTAAAGGCAGAGGCGTTAACGATCTACATTGGCATGAAGAACTACAAATTACTTTAGTGACCAAGGGGAAACTAACGATACAAGTCAACGGAATCAATTATGATTTAGAAACGGGTCAGGCCATCTTTATTAATAAGAGCGTTCTTCACATTGTTACAAACCTTAACCAAGATGGTGAATATGTTAGTTTTAACTTCCCAGAAAAGTTGCTCGCCTTTTATTCAGATAGTGCCATGGAAAAAAAATATGTACTTCCGTATACCAAATCTTTCTTGTTAAGTTTAGAAATCAAAGGGGATATGGAATGGCATAATCAAATTCTACAAATTCTTTGGGATATGAAAAAGGAATTTGAATCGAAAAAAAGCTGGGGATGGGAGTATGAGGTTTCCATTAAAACGGTTCAGTTATGGTTAATTCTTATATCAAATTTTTCTCTATCCTCAGAGGAGTCGTCTAAATACAACAGACTCCAACAAGAGCGGCTGCAATTGATGCTTAGCTTTATTCACCAAAACTATTCTAACCATTTGACATTGAAGGAAATAGCTGATGTAGCGCATTTAAGTGTATCGGAGTGCACGCGCGGTTTTAAAAAAAGCATCCATATGACTCCGTATTTCTACTTGGTTACCTATCGTATAAAAAAAAGCTGCGAGTTGTTACTATCAACTGACTATACAATAACTGAAATCGCACTGCGAGTTGGTTTCAATAATGCCAATCACTTTATTCAGTCTTTTAAAAAGCATCATAACCTAACTCCTAAGGAGTTCAGAAAAATTAGAAATGAACAGACTTATACAATTGAAAAAGAGTGACGGGAATCACAAGTTTGGCAGGTGATCATCAAAGACTTGTAAAATCCAAGTCAATAAACGGAATATCATTGATTAAATTATTGATATTAAACGTTAATGCTTCTTTATTATAATCATTCCAATTAACAAAGTTCCCCATATCAAGACTACGGTATTTAAGACCAATAATGATAGCTTGCCTTAAATTAATAAATAACGGAATAGTTTCTAGTGAACTACGGCTAAATGTATTTTCCTTGGTGTATCCTTGAAAAAAGTTTGAATAAAAACGTTTTGATATTGCTTTTCTAGTTTTTACGAATCACTGTCTCTTGATAATGATTGAATTTGACTTATATATAACTCAAGTTTCTTTTGAAGCATCTCATTAGGTACATATTTTTGAAATTCTGTAATAGCTGGATTGTCATTCCAATCATACCTTTTTTGAATAGGAGAAAACTTTTTAGATAGCTTATGCATCTTACCGGTAAACCTCCCAATTCGTTCATAAAATATATCACTTTCGACGCAGATTTCAGCCCTTCTGCCTGGAGCGAATTCAAAGGCAGTCACTAAAAAAGAGTTTTCAACATTTTCAATAACTTCAACATATTCACCTTGATTAGAAAGTAAAGCTTTCGATACCGTCATTCCGGAATCCGCTAGATATGAAATAAACTCAATCTCAGCAAGAGTCATATCCTTACTCCTATGTGAGCTATGAGCAATCCTTAATATTACTTCTATAGATTTACGTTTCCCTAAAAACACAAAATTTTGAAAACCGTCAAGTTCTATAGTATCTGCAAAGTTAATGCCAAACCGACCTGCTGCCTCTAAAAAAATTCTTTTGTAAATTTATCTTTAATAGAACTTTCTATATGAATCTCCTCCAAATAAATAATTCCGGAGCATGTATATTTCATACCCATATTAAATAATAGCAAATTAATAATGAACTGCTTGATAAAAAATGATTGAAAATAATTATTACTAAATTATCCAATTACTTGAATGGACAAAAAAAGAGCCGCCGCAAGGCAAGCCCTTCTCTATCCCTCTATTTCTGTAAAAAGCGATCACGATACTGACCTGGCGTCGTTCCCTCCAACTTGCGGAAATAACGAATGAAATTGGCAGGCGTATTATACTTCAACTTCTCTGCTATCTCGGAAATTTTTGAATTACTCTCATTAAAATAAGGGTCGTAAATACAATTAGAATAATGGCACATACAGCGAGCTCGAAATCCGAAGCGCATCACCATGCTCATTTCAAGTTATAGATAACGTTATGCTATCATCCTATACCTTGGAAATATTCGAAATATATTCGATTAGCGTTATGGCATAGCGTTATTTACCATATTTGAAAGGACGGCGATTCTCATGAAGAGATATGTATCGATGCTGGGAAATTACTTGCTCTATGTGATGGTCATCATTTTAGTCATCTGCCTCTACAATATCGTCATTGATCCTGTATTAGGATGGGGGCAGTTCGGACAAGGAAAAAACATCCCCATCCAGGTATTCATGGTACTTGTAGTTACGATCGTTCTTTCCGCAATTGTTTATGCCATTAAATATCGGATTTTGAAACAGACACCGGTGAACTTTTGGAGTCTTAGCAGCTTTTCGCCAATCAAACTGAGCTTTTCGATTCACATGATAACAATGGGGCTGGCGTTCACTATATTGAATGCTGCCTCCATGAAACTACTTCTTTCCTACAACCTTCCAACGTTCAATGATTTTACAGAAGAATATTTCGCCTCTGTTCCTTTCGTTTACATGATACTTTCCTCTGTTCTCACCACTGCACTTGAGCTGATCCTGTTCATCGGTATCATGTTCAACGAAGCCCGGAAACAGGTTCCCGTATTCTGGCCAATTCTAGTCATCGCTTTGATTATTGCGGCGTTGCAGCCGGGTGGAATCGCGATGCAGCTTCTGGGTGCAGCGTTAGGATTCATTTATGGATCCATCTATGTACGTCTTTCATCCATATGGTCGATACTGCTGATTGGGATCGTGTTTAACATTAGTCTGTTCGTCATGAAAAAAATCGGTTGGCTTGATTCCATGGCGAACATGTCGGAATTCGCTTTAATACTGCTTGCGGCAGTCATGGCACTCTATCTCATCTTTAGCACCCTTTGGTACTGGAGAAAACCTAAAGAGGCAGCTTAATCTTAAAAAAGCGACCGATCCACTAGGATCGGCCGCTACTTATCAAATATTATTTATAGCTTTGCAACATCGTTTCCAGGTATTCCTCAATGGGAAGCGACTTCCGCAGCGCCAACAAGTTATTACCTGCCTCACCAATGACCGTCCGGAATTGTTTGCTTTCTCCGATTGCTTGAGCCGCGATGGCATCGACGATGATTTGCGGATCATCCAAATTGCTGCTATCCGTACTATTCATCAACGTGGTAATTTTATTCATTAGGTCGTCATAAGCCGTGATACTCTCGATATTCAACGGTTTGAGCTCGTAATACAGCCCTTCCGTCAAGCCTTCTAGTGCAAATTTAGACATGTTATACAAGGAGCCAAGTGGAACTGCCGTTGTGAATCCCATGAAAGATCGTCTCTTCCAAAGCCAATTCCAGCGCGCCATAGACACCCATTCCTGCGTTGTTGACGACGACGTCGATTAAGGTCATCGTTGCTTTCTGAATTTATGTACTTCTAATATCAATTCTATTGAACAAAAAGCCACCGTTAAAATACCAATAAAAGACAAAATATTGAGCATGCATCTAACTGTAATATAAGCGATTGGCATGCTATCAAAGAGATTTTGTATTGTACTTTTGGCAATAGAATTATTTAACAAAAGAAGTACAACTCCCGCAAATACTCCGTAGAGCAAATTTTTTTTATGATCCATAAGAAGCTCCTTTTAACATGATGATCACCTTTTATTTTGTCCCACCCATATTTAGGGATTAATACCATTTTATATCGCATACATCAGATTGTATACTTTTATAATAACAGCTGACGCATACTCCTCCTCTAAAAAGCCATTGACAGACAATGGCTTTTTAGAGGAGGGGTATTTAATTGACTGATACAGTCATTCAATAAAAGGAGGTCAAATAATATGTCCACCTCAAAGAATTTTCCCAATAAGCAAGGCATGTTTCTCCAATACGAGATCCTATCGAGTGACCGAACACGGATTGGGTACAAATCGATCGGCAAGGGTCCTGGGATCATACTTGTCCATGCTGCATTAAGGGATTCTAATGACTATACCCGCTTAGCGATTGCGCTCTCTCACTCTTTTACCGTTCACCTCATGGATCGAAGAGGCAGGGGCTTGAGTGGTCCTCAGGGTTTAGAGTATGCTATGAATAAAGAATGTGAAGATGTTCAAGCCATCCGCGAAGCGACAGGCGCCGACTATTTGATTGGACATAGTTATGGTGGGCTTGTCTCTCTGGAACTGGCTAGAATGGACGCTTCATTCACCAAAGTAGCTTTGTACGAACCTGGCGTGCTGATTAATCCGATGGACGATGCTTGGATGCTGCGTTATGAGCAGGCGATGCTCAAGAATGATCGACTTGGCGCATTTGCACATTTCGTGAGAGAGATGGGCCATACCCCTTTAACGCGGTTCCCCTATTGGTATGCCAAACTCATCTTGAGGCTCATGGTACGCGGAGACCATTGGCGTAAAACCGCTCAATTACTTCAGCAAAATTTACTTGAGCATCGTGAAGTGCAGCGGTTCTCTTCTTCTTATCCGAATTACAACAGTATCCATGCGGATGTATTGTTGATTCAAGGGGGCAAGAGCTCAGATTCTACGAAAGAAATGATGAATGAATTAAACCGAACAATTGCCCGATCGACATTGGAAACTGTGAACAAACTGGACCATTTCGGTCCTGAGAATGACGGCGGGCCTGACCAAATCGTGAACCTGCTCACCCACTTTTTTCATATTCCCAAAGGAGTTTAACTACATGCCGCGCTTAAAGGAAGATCAACTTCAAAAAATTTACGAAGAACGCAAACAGCAGATTACGTCGGCTGCAGTCAAAGTTTTTGCCCAGCGCGGCCTTCCTGGTACGAAAATTAGCATGATAACCGCAGAAGCAGGCGTGAGCCACGGGCTGTTCTACCATTATTTTAAAACGAAAGAAGAACTATTCACCTCTCTAGTCCGCGAAGCAGTTGAAACATCGATGCAAGAAATGGACAATTTGAGCCAATTGACGGGATCTCCGATCGAAAAAATAAAAATCTTCACACAAGGCATGCTCGATGAGAGCGGCGCTCCGTATTTTATGCTGCTCCATCGGGCACGGAATTTTGAAGAGGTTCCTGAAGAAGTCAGCCAACTAATTCAAAAATACCCTGTAGATGTCTACGTCAAACGTTTGCTTCCCTTGTTTGAGGAAGGGCAACAAAAAGGGGAAGTCGTGGATGGGGATCTAGAGGAATTGATCGCAAGCTACTTGACAATCCTTTCCGGTGTGATGGTTTTAGGCAACGGATATGTGACTCCCCAAGTGGATACGCTGTTGAGATTTGTTGAAAAGAGATGATAGAAACATCGTCAAACATCGTCAAGGCCTAATCCCTCACTAGCATATTGCTATCTAACGATTGGCAAAACAACTTCTACCATCGTTCCTTTCCCAACTTCACTTTCGATTCGCAAAGTCCCATTATGATTTTGGATGATTCTCATTGAAACCATTAATCCTAACCCTGTTCCTGTTTCTTTTGTAGTAAAAAATGGATTTCCAATCTTGGTTATTTCTTCTTGCGGGATTCCATAACCCTTATCTTTAATTCGAATATATATTTTATCGTTCATTTGATTGGCCTGTATGGACACTTCTCCACCTTTAGGCATGGATTCAACGGCATTCTTTAAAACATTGATAAATACTTGATTGATACTGCGTTGGCACTGAATGAATGATAAATTGTCATCTAACTCTATCTTTATTTGAACGTTATGTAGGTTTGCTTGTCCTTCAAATAATCTGGTAACGTGATTTAATATATGAACCAAGTCCCTTAATTCAAATGCCTCATTTGAAGGTTTCGCTAACACTAAAAGCTCACTTACAATTTCATTGATGCGATCAATTTCTGATAACATGACTTCATTACGTAATTTCTTTGTACCATCCATATCTTCTTTCACATACATTTGCATAAAACCTCGTAAACTGGTCAAAGGATTTCTAATTTCATGGGCAATCCCAGCTGCAAGTTCGCCAACTAAGGAAAGTTTCTCTGATCTGCGGATTAATTCTTCGGAATGTATCCGTTCTGTTATATCACGCCCCATACTGATAACATGTTGAACATCTCCAGCAGCATTTCTAATTTTTTTGGAGTGTGATTCTTGCCAAATATAATGGCCATTTTTATGCCGAAGACGATATATAAATATTCTGCTATCCGAATGATCGGAATTACCTCGCCGTAACCAGCCACCGTTCATATCATCTGGATGCCAATAATCATAGGCATATTTTCCGATAAGTTCATCTGGAGCATATCCGATCTGGTGGCGGATAGCTGGCGAGGCATATGAGATCATTCCGTCTGGAGTTAAACGCAAAATAACGTCCTGTGAATGTTCAGAAATAAGGTTGTGCAGTTCTTCAATCTTCTTGAACTCTTCTTCCTTCTCTTTTTGTTCGGTTATATCTACAATTTGACAAATGAATATGTCATTACCCTTAATTCCCTGTTCATTCCTTTCTGTAGTAACATTTAGAAGCCCCCACAATAGACTCCCCGATTTATGAACATACCTTTTTTCTATGTGATAACCATCTATTTCGCCCTGCACCAATTTACGCCATATTTCCAGATCAGCTTCTACATCTTCAGGATGGCTGACAGCCGTAACAACGAGATTTATGAATTCACTTTCGCTATATCCTAGCATTTTGCATAGAGATGGATTCGTCTGTAAAAAACTTCCGTCACAAGATATCAAAGCCATTCCAATTGAAGATTTCTCAAATGCACGAAAAAAAAGACTATGGTCATTGAAATGAGATAACATCTGGGTCCTCCGATTAAGCAGTTACATTACAAGGAATTGCAATGCTTTTGCATTMATTCTATCACTTGATAAGGTAACATTAAACTTCCGGCACTTTAATAAACAAAAAAGGACCTGCCGCGAAGCAAGCCCCAAACAAAGTACTGCACTTTACCCTTTACGCTTTTGAAAATCTATCATGAACTCAGCGAGATCTTTACAAGCTTGATAAGGAACAGCATTGTGCTTGGTTCAGGACCTCAAGAGGAAGAGCTGCCGGAGCCGGATTGAAGTTGTTAATACGATACATTGTTACGAACCTCCTTTAATTTGTGAAAACGCAAAAACGCCCCTCGTCTTATTGGGACGAGGAGCGTTTGCTCGCGGTGCCACCCAACTTGATCGAACATAGCTGTTCGATCCTCTTGGTTCCGCGATAACGGTCGTGACCGGCTAACTTAGGAACATCATTTGCATGATGCTCTTGACGGAAACGCCTCCGAGTTGGATTCTCATCATAGGCACAATTCGTGTATTGATTTTTATTCAGTTAAACCTACCACAGGTATTTTGTCAACTAGCATAACGACGACATCTAATATATTCATTTCAGTTAAGTCTTCTTTTAAACGTCACTTATTTATTACTTAGTTGTTCCGCTAAACCTATTAGAATTCCTTCATTTCCACGAATATAGCAGAGCCGATACGAGTTCTCGTACTGAACCACTTCGCCAACAAGCTGAGCACCATGCTTAGTGACGAGTCTGGATACCATTTCGTCAATGTCTTCAACAGCGAACATGACGCGTAGATAACCGAGGGCATTTACAGGAGCAGTTCGGTGATCTGATATCGTAGGTGGGGTGAGAAATCGCGAAAGTTCAATTCGGCTGTGGCCATCTGGGGTAACCATCATAGCAATCTCTACATACTGTGAACCCAGCCCGGTTACGCGACCAGCCCATTCACCTTCGATAGTAGCTCGCCCTTCGAGCTTCAAGCCAATCTCTTCGAAGAAAGAGATTGCGTCATCAAGGGATTCTACAACGATGCCAACATTGTCCATTCTTAGTAATTTGTTTTTTTCCATAGTTTTATCTCCTTATGTGTACAAATTTATTTCCTGATCATCTTCATATTTATTCTATCAATATTACCAATTCCCTCCGAATAATTAAATTCCCAGATTTATATATCGTTGATTTGAGCAGTTGCATTACCTCTGTTTTTCATATTTTATGATAATGAGATTAGAATTTTCAGTTTCGTGTATAATTTCTATACTTGAACCTGATAACAATTTCACTGCAAATTTGTTGTTTTCCATATCACTATAGTCTTGAATTGTACCTTTTTCTTTTAGCTTGTTTAACTCTTCCTGATAGAAGGATTTAAAATCACGTTCATCTACATAGGTCAAATAAAACGGAGAACAAACATTTTGTTTTCCTTTAAATACAGTTCTTTTAGGAAGAGGAATTGCCATGTTTATAAGTTCATCTTCATATTCACATTCAAATATTTTACTTGGGAACAAATAACTTTTTACATAGTCATTATAGTTTACATTCCAAAAGTAACATTGAATAATAATAAAAATGGGTATCGAGATCATCAAGATAATTGATGGAACTTTTTTACTTTTGGTCTCAAGATGGCAACACTTTCTGGATTCAGCCGGATTTTGCACAGCCTCTAGGGGCTGAGCCAATCAATCAACGGCTCCATCTATTGAAGGACGTAAGGCTCTATCTGTTTCCAACAATGCCTTTCCCAACCTTCGGGGTGCTATCGGCTCAAACTGTAGATGCATTCGAACAATGGACAGATACGCAAAGCGAACGGTGGTACCATCTTCATACTTGGGCCGGAGATATGTGGGTGCAGCCGGATAAGCCGCTCGTTGCTAGATTCTAAAGCTTGACTATGAAATTTATATTTGATACAACGAAGCTACGACTTAAGAAGGCGGTGTAATGGATGGGGAAACCAATAACATTCAGCATTATCGGCGGTGCAGGCTTTCGCTCACAGTATTTTCTAAGAATTGCACAGGCTCTTCCAGAACAATTTTGTATTAGCGGAATGGTTATTCGTGACGAATCCAAGGGAAGAGGGATGGAAGACTTATGGAAAGTGACTACTTATCGGACACTGGATCAGCTCTTGGAAAATGAACAACCGGACTTTGTTGTGCTATCTGTCAACGTATCGGCCGCTATCGATTACATGCTGCAGTTGGCGGAACGGGGAATTCCTGTACTTGCAGAAACACCTCCTGCACCTGATCTGGATGGGTTGCTGCAGCTGCACAACAAGCTTACCCGTCAAGGCGCGCGAATTCAAATTGCAGAACAATACCAATTCCATCCTATCCAAGAAGCCCGACATAAGATTATTAAGTCTGGACAATTAGGCAATGTTAATCAAGTGACAGTGTCCATATCTCAGTTCTATCATGCAGTAAGCTTAATACGGAAAATGTTAGGTGTGCGCTATGAAGATGTCCGTATTAAGGGAATGCGATTTGAATCCGATTGGGTCGCTGGGCCGAACCGAAGTGGTCCGCCAACAGAAGATAAATTAATCAAGTCAGAGAGAGATATAGCTTGGTTGGATTTTGGTGGAAAGCTGGGGATTTACGATTTCACTAAGGATCAACATCGCTCATGGACCCGTTCAAACCACTTATGTATTAGGGGGGAACGTGGCGAAATATTTGATAATCGGATTAGCATACAAGATCCTTCCTGTACACAGATTCAAATGGAATTAAAGCGCATCAATAAAGGTGAGTATGAGAACGCGGAAGGCTATTTCCTTAAAGGAATTATGGCGGGAGAACAATGGGTATATGAAAATCCCTTCATGCCTGCAAGGTTATATGACGATGAAATTGCTATTGCAGCCTGTTTAAAGAAGATGGCGGTTTATGCCGAGGGCGGACCCGGATTTTATGGTCTTCCGGAAGCTTCTCAGGACCACTATATCGGCATGCTGATTGAGCAGGCGATTAGAACCGGAGAGACAGTAGTGTCGACTCGACAACCGTGGGCTGATAACGAATAAAAAGAAATGGCACCCATTCGGGTGCCATTTCTTTTCTCCATTAGAGTGATAAGGTGAGCCTTAACATAACGAATTACTTTTTAATCGTATTAGATTATTTTATATTTCTTACATCCATATTCGTATTAGGAAGAAGGTGTAGGTAATCGAACTGTACTACACATCCATCACCAACTGGACTCTGGGCAACTACACCGACTTTTAAACTATGGATATTACTCATTCCAAAATACCGCACTAATGCCCATTCAATACCATCAAGAGAGTAATGAAAAGCTATACAATTATCATATCGAGATACTCTTAAGAAAGGGTTTGTATTCCCGACATAGTCGCCGATACAATCATCCGACATATCTTTAGTTACAACACTAACAATGGAAGGTCGACCTCTAAAATCCTCATAACATAACTTGGCCCAATTATTCTCGTCAGCCATTACCATAAGGCAGCCCGAGTCATTCCGGTCACGTATGTCTACGCTAACCCGTGTGGTTAAAATGAAATTTGAATCTGTTGTCGTATATAGGAATGGAGCAGAATTTTTTCTACTTTCCTGTGTTGGGTTATGGAAGAAGTCTGCACGAGGTGGAGCGGTAATCATAAGTGAATTTTGTTCAGAAAATTCCCATTCATGTGGTTCATTCATCCATGTAAGAGAAGCATTTAGACTCTTCCCTACACAGTTATTAAAAAGACTCATACCTAACCATCGCCACCCATCCATATCATATATATACCATAGTGTATATCTAGTGTGATTATTATAACAGAGGGGAAAACTATTTTGTTCAAATCTCTTATTACATTTCTCCGTGATTATCTAGGAGCTGCAGACAATATTTTAAAGTAATTACTGCTTCCGGTGAAAATGGAGACAGAAATAGCAGCCGTTAAGATAATCCAACCGTTATTACTTCCCTGTCCGTTTCGAGGGAGCGTAATCACAATCCCATAGCTCGTCGTGATATGGATTTTGACTCAACCACAAGAATCAACGGATACGTTACAAAAAATATCAGAGTAAAGTAAATGGATTGTTTAAACGTCCTCCTAAACAAGTCCAGTGACCAGCCGTCTTCACCTATTATCAAATAAGCTATCTGGTTTGATATTGCGATCCCATCGTTAGCCACAGGAATTAAGCTTTGAGTATAGTTTTGGGCAAGACAAACAACTGCTAACAGGGATAAACCAGTAGCTATCGCGATTCCCTTAGAAAAAGGGTAAGGTACGCCCGTTTTACTTAGAACGGCAATTGAAACAGCGACGAATATTAAACAAACAAGTATAAAAAACATACTACACCTCCGTAATCGTTTATCATTTATACGTCACCATTATTTGTTAAGTTGCATTAACCTACCCATTAACTGAGCAAACAAAAACGGCTGCCGAAGCAACCGTTGATTAACTTAACAACATCATTGATAGGAGTATCTCCAGGTATTTCACCGCTTTTCAACTTAAATAAATCAAGTTCGATTACGCCATCTAATCACAACCTAAACATCAACAGCACAGCGAAAGCCAATATTGCCTGTCGAACTATCCGGTGTATTTTTGCTGCGGGCCCCTACGCGGTAGCGGTTGCAGTAGGATCTATGGCATAAATAGGAACCGCCGCGCATGACACGGCCCGTCCCCTTCGGGGGACCTGAAGGGTTAACCCGCGGAGCGTTCACATGAAAGTTTGTGCTGAACCAATCCGCGCACCATTCCCACACATTGCCGGCCACTTGATATAGGCCGAATCCATTCGCCTCAAAGGACTTTACTGGCGCCGTCCCGGCAAATCCATCACTAGCGTTATTTTTTTCTGGGAATTTCCCCTGCCAAATATTGCACATATGTTTGCCGCCAGGTTTGATCTCATCTCCCCAAGGATATCGTTTCTGAACGAGTCCTCCGCGGGCTGCGAATTCCCATTCTGCTTCTGTCGGCAGTCGTTTGCCAGCCCATCTGCAGTAAGCTTCCGCGTCATTCCATGAAATATGAATCACCGGGTGGTCGAGCCTTTCTTCGATGCCAGAGCCAGGCCCTTCCGGAGCACGCCAGCTGGCACTTTCGACTCCCAGCCACCACGGCGTTTGTCTAGGCGAACCGATAATGTTGACTCCAGTTCCGGATACAAACAGATGAAAGACGTACGACCATCCGAATTTCTCCGCCTCTGTTACATACCCTGTAGCTTCTACAAACTTCTTGAATTCCGAATTCGTTACCGTATACGAATCGATATAGAACGGATCAATGGTGACGGCTCGAACAGGACCTTCCCCATCCGAGGGAAAGCCCTCCCTATCGTCTGTCCCCATCAGAAACTCCCCGCCCGGTAAGTAAATCATATCTTCTTTGGCAGGTCGAGTTGGTGGGCAAGCCTGATTCGCTTCAATTTCTTTTCCCCTCACATCAGGGATGAACTTCAAGGAAGCCTGACTTCTGGAAGCAGAGCAGCAGGAAGGCTTAGTCGGATCTGTCATAGTTAAAGCCTCACTTTCTATCGAGTGGAATCATCATTATGCTTTCCCAAATTCAATGCGGTGGATGTATATTCCTCATATTGCAATCGAAATCACATACACGCATTTGATTTCGATTGCACATTCATTGCTTTCAGTACGCGATCTCATAAGAAGCGATCGCTTCTTCACTATCTTTATAGCCGATTCGAACCGCCTTCGCACGAATGGTGATAGCTCCTTGATTCAATATAATGGGGCCGGTATACAGCTTCCAGCGCGGATTCGGACCTTCCTCCGTCGTAAAAGTTATGGATGCGCCCTGGGTTGCGTTATGCAGCATAACTGCCGTTTGTTCATCAAAGGTTCCTTGAGAACAAGGAACTATCCCTGGTATATGACCGTTAATCGGGATGAAGATCGGCACCGCAGTAACCGGCTGCACGCCGCCCGGCCACATTTGTGCCACCATCCGCTCTTCCGGCACGTCGCCCCATACGTCGTATTTGCTCCGCCATTCGTCCAGCGCGCTCCGCAGCCGTTCCAAGTCATCCTTGTACTTCGGGTCGTCCGCCAGGTTGCGGATTTCGTAAGGATCTTCCATGCAATCGTATAGCTCTTCGGCAGGCCGATTGTTCTGCATGAAGAGCTTCGTATCCCCTTCCAGCTTACCAGAAAGATGCAACCTCCACAGCTCCTGGAACATCGGATGCTGGTGGCTGAACTTGATCCACTGCAGATAAGGCTTCTCCGGGTAATAATTCCGGATGTATTTGAACCGCTTGTCACGAATGGCGCGCACCATGTCGTACGATTCGTCATACCGGTCGCGGGTGGCGAATACATAATCTCGCGGTTTGTCCTGCTTGAGACCTAAGAAAGGCTGCCCTTGCAAATGGCAGGGAAGGATTACTCCCGCCAGCGAAAGCACCGTCGCTCCCAAATCGATCATACTAACCAATTGATCACTGACCCGCCCCGCTTCCACCACGCCCGGCCAGCGGACAATAAGCGGAACGCGGATTCCCGCATCGTAAGGCCAGCGTTTGGCGCGGGGCAGACCTTCGCCGTGGTCGCTCCACAAAAATACGACAGTATTGTCCGCGAGCCCGTCTTCCTCCAACTGCCGTAACAGCTCACCGACATAATCGTCCGCCTCGGCAATGAGGTCATAGTACTTGGCGAGTGACTCACGCGACTTCGGCGTGTCGGGCAAGTAAGGTGGAATCTGAACTTGATCAGGGTCGGTAGCAAGCGTCACATCGCTATCCTGATCAGGGTGAACATATTTCCGCATCATATTTCCCCACATACTGCTTTCGTGCGTTAGCATATGGTTGAACACGGCAAAGAACGGCTGGCCCGGCTCCCGATGGCGCCAATGGCCTTCCTTCCCGTCTTGGTCCCATGCCGTTAAAGGCGAAGCGAATTGATAATCCGTCTTAAAATTATTCGTACAAAAATAGCCGTCCGCGCGCAAATACTCCGTAAACGTCTTGACATGGGCCGGAGGAACCGCAAAATACGGGGTCGGAAGCTCCGGCATATAAGGATTCGTATGCTCGGTCCGCATATGATGCGTTCCGATCGATGTCGGATACATGCTTGTGATGACAGCCGACCGGCTAGGGGAGCACACACCGGCAACCGCATACGCATGAGAGTACAGAGTCCCATGCTGTGCAAGGCTGTCGATGTTGGGAGTTCTTGCTAAAGAATCGCCGTAACAGCCGAATCGCGGGCTAGTGTCTTCGAGTGAGATCCACAAAATATTGGGCCTGTCCATAACATCCCTCTTTTACTGAGAATAGGAACGCAACCCTTTTGACAAAGGGTTGCGCGACGAACGATTTGTTACTTTTACTGATTCACTCCGAACATTGTGCAGATCCTATCGACCGCATCCTGCTCCGCAGCGAAACGCCGTGGAAGAAAAGCGATCAGGGTCCGGATCGGCATACCAAGGAAGATAGGGAACATAGGGCTCTCTTCCGTCAGATTCATTTGATCCATCACGTACTGGACTTTATCCGTATGACGGTCGTCGATCATCCATTCATGAAGGGAGTGCAGAACAGTTAGCGGCTCTCTCGTATCTTCGGAAGCGGTGAACTCGATCGTCTCAGCAAGGCGGATATCGCGAGAAGAGGAGCCTACGAGAATGTGAAACTCGCCGGTTTCGACGGCAAATTTGCCGAAATGCTCCACCCAATGGGAGAAAGCGCGCTCATTCAATTCAATCTGAACGGACTGGGTTTCATCTGGGGCCAACTCAACCTTCGCAAAGCCCTTCAGCTCCTTATCAGCTTTCTTCACGGACGACTTCACGTCGTTCACATACACCTGAACGACCTCTTTGCCGGCGCGCCCGCCTACGTTTTTCACATCCACTGTTACCTTCAACACATCGCCGTTCTTCAAGCTGCCATTTGACAGACGCAAATTCGAATACTCGAACTCCGTATAGGAAAGACCGTATCCGAATGGATATTTCACCTCCAGCTTCTTCGTATCGTAGTAACGGTACCCGACAAAGATGCCTTCCGAGTAATTCACCCGGTTAATATTACCTGGAAAAGTAAGATAGGACGGATTATGCTCCACAGCGATCGGGAACGTTTCCGTCAGCTTCCCTGACGGGTTTACTTCGCCGAACAAAACGTTTGCGATCGCCGAACCTCCCGCCTGGCCTGGCAGCCACGCCTGAACGATTGCTTTTGCCTGTGAATCATACGCACCAATATTGGTTGCCGAGCCACTATTGACTACGACAATAACGTTAGGATTGACCTTCGAAACCTCTTCGATCAGCCGCGTATGACTGCGCGGAATGTTCAAGTCCGTACGGTCATATCCTTCGCTTTCGATTTTCTCCGTTGTTCCGACGAAAACGATCGCGGCGTCCTGCCCAGCTGCCAGCTTGCCAGCTTCTTTGATAAGCGCTTCGTTGTCATCCGTTTCGTCATAACCCGCTCCATATGTAACCTGGGCATATTTGGAGATTTCTTGAAGCGGAATATCGAGCTTTGCCGGGTTCATATGGGAGCTGCCGCCGCCTTGGAAACGGGGCTCTTCTGCAAACTTGCCCAGTACCGCCACTTTGGCATGCTTGGTAATAGGTAGCATTGCGTCTCGGTTCTTCAGCAGTACGATCGCTTCTTCCGCCACCTTGCGGGCAACCGCATGATGGCGTGTCGCATCGATTGATGGGACGTTTCGCTTGTTATCCAGTACCTTCTGCACGACCGTAAGAACCCGGCGGACGTGATCGTCAAGCTGCGCGTCCGTCACCTTTCCACTGAGGTACGCCTCCATCACTTCTTCACTGCGAAGGCCGGGTCCCGGCATTTCCAAATCCAGACCGTACTGTACGGACGGTACCTTGTCCACAACAGCGCCCCAATCGGACATCACCAGCCCATCAAAGCCCCATTCCTGCTTCAGAACACCGTTCAGATACTTGTCATTGTTTGCCATGTGGGTGCCGTTTACTTTGTTGTAAGCACACATGACCGTCCAAGGCTTCGCCTCTTCTACCGCCATTTCAAAAGGCAGCAAATACATCTCCCTTAAGGTGCGCTCGTCCACTTCCGAACTGACGACCATCCGGTTCATTTCCTGTTCGTTGGCGACAAAGTGCTTCACGGACGTTCCAACGCCGCCGCTTTGCACGCCTTGTACGAAGGCAGTTCCCATTTTCCCCGTTAGGTACGGATCCTCGGAGAAATACTCAAAGTTGCGCCCGCCGAGCGGAGAACGCTTGCCGTTCATGCCGGGGCCGAGGAGAATGCCTACGCCGTAGTGTTGGCATTCCTCAGCGATCACGGCGCCGAGCTCACAGACCAACTGCTCGTTCCACGTAGCCGCCATCGCTGCTTCGTTTGGAAAGGCAGTGGCTGGCTTCGTATTGGATAACATATCTCCTACGTCCGAACCGGTCGAAAGTCTGAGCCCGTGGGGGCCGTCAGTCAAAGTGACGGAAGGAATCCCCAACCGTTCGATTGCTTGTGTGGTCCAAAACGATGCTCCGGCGAGCAGGCTGATCTTCTCCTCAACCGTCAGCTTGCGGATGATATGATCAATGTCCATTGTCAGTCTGCTCCTCATTTCCCCGCCATTTTGGCGCCAATTTTTGCTTGGAACTGCGCCATGACTGTATTCGGCTCTTGCGGGAACTCGCCGGGATGCCTGCGCACGAGCTCAGGCACAAGATGACCTCGGCCTGTCTCTTCTAACCGCTTGGCATACCCAGGCAGATAGCCCCTGGCATGGAACGGCCCGCCTTCTTTCATCACGGTCCACAGTGGGTCTACGGCGTCGCTATTCCGGCGCATCGCCTCGTCATGCCATTGGTTCAAATAATAGACTGCTTCCATACAAACATTGCGATGTTCGGACGCAACATTGAACTGTTCCTTCGGGTCTTCGTCCAGATTAAACAGCATCTCTTCATCGAACAGATGGAATCCGTCATGATAGGATCGAATGTATATCCAATTCCGGAAGCGAACGCTTCGCTGAACGACATGCGCGCATTGTGAGACGACCAAATACTCGCGTCCGCAGTCCGTTCCTTCTTTCAGGACAGGAGCGTAGCTGGCACCACACCAGTCGGGCACGACCGGAGTCCCCAGCATGTCCGCCAGCGTCGGCAGCAGGTCGAGATGGTAATGCAGCCCGTCATCCACGATTCCCTGCTTCATGCCCGGCCAACGAATAATCATTGGAATGTGGCAGGTACCCTGATCAGCGGTTGCATGCTCCCCGTAAATGCCCAATTGCCCCATATTCTCGCCGTGATCGGCGGAAATGATAATAATTAGATCGTCCATGACGCCCTGCTCTTCCAAAGAGGCGAACAACCGGCCCAGATGCTCATCCATATAACGGATGCCGCAATCGTAGCCGTCGATCATCGTTCTCATGCCGTCCATGTCTTGAATGTCCCCTGGGTGCCTTGGGAATACCGGACTCGTTTGGTTATCGTAGGTTTTGTTGCGGTAATCGATGTTCAATTCATTCACGCTATGGGAACCGACCATTTGCTTGTGCCTCTCGAGCACTTCCTCAGTAAGCCATTCCGGAAGCGGCTCGTTCTCGAACGGATTGCCGAACTCCGAAGGCGCGCGGTATGGCGTATGCGGATCCCAGTAATTGATATACAGGAACCAGTCGTCCTTCTTGGCGTTCCGGTCAATCCAATCCAGAGCGACCGGCGTTACATGCTCGGCCGATTCGTTGCCGTATCTGCCTGTATTCAGAATTTCATTGAAACCGGCGTAAAAATGGAAAGTCGAATGTCTTTGTGCAAATGGACTAATGAGCACTGTGTTCAGGTCGGCCCCCACTCCCAAGTAAGTCGGAAGCGCGCCTCCGCGCGACAGCTTGCCCATTAGCTCGCGTTCCGTTCCTTCCAGCTTCATGTCACCCGCGGTTCCGCCGTGGCCAACAAGACCATTAATGATGCCGAACTTGCCGCTCATAAGCGCGGTCCGGGAAGGGGCGCACGGGGCGTCGGACGTGTAATAGTTCGTAAACCGCACGCCTTCGGCTGCGATTTTGTCAATATTCGGCGTCGTATTCCGTTCGTATCCGTAACAGCCCATATGATCCGGGCTCAGTGAATCCAAATCCAAAAATAAGATTCTCATTTTCCCAACCTCTCCCATCGTCCTTAAATATCTTTACCCCACGGATTGTTTTCGTCGATAATCGGCTCCCGGGACAGTGCTCCTGTCTCATCCCACCAGCGGTCTACCGCGTTCTTGAGCTCTCGTCGAATCTCATCGACATCAAGTCTGTCCGCTATATTGACGTTCTCGTCCGGGTCTTCTACTAGGTCATACATTTCCTCAAAGCCTTCTTCGTAATAAAACACATACTTCCACTTCGCCGTCTGTATGCCCCGGAACGGATGGTATCCCCAATATGCCTTGTAGTGCTCGAAAAATACTTTTTCCTCCGAAGGACGTTCCACCCTCTGTAGTAGATGTAGAAACGATCCGCCTTCAAAATGCTCGGAAACCGGAAGTCCTGCCGCTTCCAGCAGCGTTCCTGGAACCGCTGCTGTGGAAAAGAGATCTGGAACCACTTTCCTAGGCGGCTTCATTCCCGGGACATAAAGAATCATTGGTACATTGTACAGCTCTTTATAAGGAATGACTCCTTTTAAGCGCAGCCTGTGCGCACCCTGCATATCTCCATGATCGCTGGTAAATAAGATCACTGTATTGTCCAGCAGTCCTTTGCTTTCGAGTTGGTTCAGTAAACGACCCAAATTACGGTCCATTAAACTCAGCATGGCGCGATAGCGCCACGCATCGCGTTTTACGATCTCCTCAGTTAGCACTGACTCGTTTTTTGTAGCCCGCTCTCTTTGGAATGCCGGCTTCGTAGATAAATCGTCTTTGTAAAAGCTTTCCGGCACCGGCATCAGCTCTTTCGAGAATGCGGCAGCATCCTGCGGGAGGTATTCGAACGGGTAATCCTCCGGAGCATTCGGATGAGGCATGTACCAGCATACCGTCATAAAGAACGGCTTCTCGCTCTGGTAGTCCGCCAAATAATTGATCGCTTGTATCGTCGTAACGGAATCCTTGTAGCTGTGAAACCGCGGATCTTCGTTCGCGCCGTCCAGCTCCAGTCCGTCAACCMGGTAATTGGTAATCTGAAAATCGTGATCGGCTGGCGTCAGGCCAAGATGCCATTTGCCGAAATAGCTCGTTTCAAATCCGTGAGCGTTGAATTCTTTGGCGATTCCCCACTCGTTCGGATCCAACATATGGCCGATATTGTTAACGCCTACCTGATGAGGATATTTACCTGTCATCCATGTCGCTCTTGAAGGCGAGCATTGGGCTGACGTGCTGATTGCCCCCGTAAACATGACGCCCATGCGAGCGAGACGATCCAGGTTGGGCGTGCGATAGCTCGGGTCGGCGCAGCTCATGGCCTGCATTTGCTGCTGATCTGTTGCAATCATGATTATATTTCGCATAGTGGGCTCCTTATTGAATTTCTTACCCTTTCACAGATCCTACCATCATGCCCTTATTAAAATACTTTTGTACGAACGGATAGATCAGGATGAGCGGCAAAGCTGTCGCAATAACGGCGGCCATCTTGACCGGCGGCCCATATTCGAACCCGCCGATGTCGGTCAGCATCCCGGTATCGGAGTCGAGCAATAATTGACGCAGGAATGCTTGTACCGGCCATTTGTTGGAATCATTCAAATACAAAATGGCTTGGAAATAATTGTTCCAATGAGCGACCCCGTACATAAGCCCGATTGTCACGACCGAAGGCAGCGACAGCGGCAAAATAATGCGGAATAGAAGCAGCCACTCCCCGCAACCGTCCATTCTTGCCGCTTCTTCCAGCTCAAGGGGAACGCTGGCAAAAAAGCTGCGCATAATAATCAAGAGAAACGGAAAGATCGCTGCTGGCAAAAATAGGGCCCAGTACGTATTGAGCAGGTGCAATTGCCGCACGATCAAGTAAGTCGGAATCATGCCGCCGTTGAAGATCATCGTGAACAACACCATCATATTCAGCACTTTGCGTCCCTTGAGCCAGCTTTTAGACAGGCCGTAAGCCATTAATACCGTGAACAGCAGGCTGATGGCCGTTCCGCAAATCGTGATCACAAACGTATTTCGGTAAGATTGAAGGAAATTTTTATTCATCAGCAAATACCCGTATGCATTAATCGTCCACTTATGCGGGAGGATAAAAAATCCGCGCGTCAAATATTCGCTGTTCGAGGAGAAGGAGCTGAATAATACATAGGCAAATGGAAATGCGATAAAGAGAAAACAGACAATCAGTAACAGATAGATGAAACCATCAAACAAAAAGTTTGCCTTTTTCATATTAGTAAACCCCCTCCTCCCCGAACTTCCTGGCAATCCAATTGAACGACAGCACAAGAATCAAGCCGACAACCGATTTAAACAAGCCTACTGCTGTCGTAAAACTGAACTCTCCTTGTTGAACCCCGTTCCGGAACACAAACGTATCGAAAACATCAGACACTTGCAGATTCAAAGAGTTTTGCAAAAGCAAAATTTGTTCAAAGCCAACATCCATCACTTGTCCCAATCGAAGAATAAACAAAATGACGGCAATAGAACGTAAGCTCGGAAGCGTGATATGCCACATTTGTCGCCAGCGACCTGCACCATCGACATAAGCCGCTTCATATAGCCCTGGATCAACAGAGGCTAAAGAGGCAAGAAATATGATGGTGCTCCAGCCCATTTCCTTCCAAATATTTTGAAATAAGAACAAGCCACGGAAGTAAGACGGATCGGTCAAAAGCTCAAATCGCGGTAGTCCGTTCTGCACCAACAGCTTGTTGATGCCGCCATCCTGTGTGGCAAATAAAACGATGGTAATGCCGGCGACAACGACCCAAGAAACAAAGTGCGGGATGTAAATCGTCGTCTGCACGATTTTCTTCACCCACGGCAATCTAGCTTCGTTCAAGATAAGCGCCATAATGATCGGAACCGGGAAGAAGAAAATCAAATTAATGCCGCTTAACACAAACGTATTGCGCAGAATAATCCAGAAATCCGGATCGACGAGCAGCTTGCGAAAATTATCAAAGCCAACCCACGGACTGCTTGCAAATCCGCTAAGCGGGTCGTAGTCCTTGAATGCAAGGACTAGCCCCCCCATCGGAATATAGCGAAACAACAAGAAAAATAGCAGTCCGGGCAGAATCATGAGGTAGAGCGGTATACTGCGATTCCCAATGTTACGCATAAGAACGAATCAACTCCAACCGTTAATTTTTCAGCTTCTTGTACTCTTCATTAACGTCCTTCGTAATTTGCTCGCCGCCATTCTTGAGCCAATCGGCTGCCGCTTGGTCGACGCTGTCCACTGGCGCTTGACCCATAATGATCTTGGTTATGGCCGCGATCCACTTCTGATCGATATTCGGGCCGAGTTTAGACTGGGATTCCGTAAGTACTTCGGCTCCTTGGTTCTGCCAAGGATACTTGGCATTATTCGCGTTCCAGGCCTCCAGCTGCTTCACAAGATTCGGATCCTCCCATTTGTGCATTTGAATAAGCGGGTCGAAACGTCGGAAGAACCATATCGACAGCAGTTGCGGGCGTTCCTTGTCATAAGCGTCCAGCTTGACGATTTTTCCGTTATCCGACTTATAGTGCACATTCTCAATACCGTTCTTGATCAAGTCGTAACCTTCGTCGGATACCATATAATCCAACATCTTGAGGATGCGCTGCTGCTTGTCTTTGTCGATGGCATTGTTGATTACAACTTTTGCCGTAGTCATCGAGTTTGTCGTGGTACCTTGCTTTCCATCAGGACCTTTTGGCGGAATCACTTGCGCGATCGCGGCGTTAGGCTGCGCTTTTTTCAACGTCTGGAACGAAGTAGTTAACAACTCGCCAGGGACAAATTCCGCGATCCCTACCTTGTTGGCTACAAATTTGTCCTTGTGATCAGCGACTTTATTGGTAGCGAAGTCTTTATCCAAAGCTCCACTTTGGTACATCTTGTTTAAATAGGTAACAAACTGCTTCATTTCCTTGTTTTGTGTTTTGAAGTTGACCAGCTGATCGCCGCTTTTGATCCACTCGTTGCCGAGACCAAATGCTGCCATGATTGGCCCTGCCCCGGTAAATTTGTTGTTCAAGAAACCGAACGAAAATCCGCTTGTATCTTGTTGACCGTTACCGTCTGGGTCTTTGGTTGCAAAGGCTGTGGCTACTTCCGCAAACTCATCGACGGTCGTCGGCATTTTCAATCCCAGCTTGTCCAGCCAATCCTGCCGGATAGCTAGTGAATCCCGGGTATCCTGGATATAATAGGGCAGTCCGTAGTATTTATCCTTCGGATTATTGAGCTGCAACGCTTCCGCAGTAATTTGCTTGGAAAGATTCGGATACTGGCTCAAGACCGGCTTGATATCCATGAAAATATTCTTATCCCGCCATTTGATAAATTCGTTTTGCTGAACCCAATATGCGTCAGGGAAGCTGTTGGAAGCAGCCATAACGTTTAATTTTTGGGCCACTGTATCGGCGGGTACCCACTGAATTTGCAATTCGATATTCAGCTTCTCATCCAGCTTTTGTATAATGGCATTATCACTCGGCCATCCGCCGCCGGCAAAGCTTGGCGCAAGGAGGCTGATCGTCAATTTCTTGGAAGTATCCGCCCCCTTGGCTTCTCCCGACGATTTTGGCTCAGTTGTATCGCTTGCTTTCCCGCAGCCGACAACACTTACTGCCAGTAATGAAGATAAGGCGATTACGGCGAGTTTCTTCATTTATTCATTCCCCCTTGAAGGTATCGATGTGATCTTGATCACACCACTTACTATACAAGCATCTTATCGAATTAACGTTATCCGATTTTTTTATTTATTGTCTCATTTTATTGCACCGTGATCCCCGATTATTGGAGCCCATTGCAGCTGGGCGGCGGGCGTACGGTCGAGCACGAAATCCCGGCGCCTGCGGCACCAGTCCGCTGCTTTCGCATAAGCCGGATGACCGATCACATTGACCAGCTCCTGCGGATCTTCCTGGAGATCGTACAATTGCTCCGGCACGTGGTCGGGATCGTCGTACTGAAGCATGCGGACATACTTATAGCGGTCCGACTGAATCATTTGCCACTCCCCAGCGCATTCCGAGAAAGCATAGTCGCGAACGCGTTCGGCTTGCCCGGTGACGATCGGCAGCAGCGAGCGGCAAGGCACCCGATCGTGAAAAGCTGGCCAGTCTTTAGTGAGCGCCGCTTTCGAGTCGATGCCAGCGATGTCGAGAATCGTTGCCGTCAGATCCGTCAGCTCTACCGGTGAAGCATTCAGCTTCCTGTACAAATAGTCTGGATGGCGGATCGCCGTAGGCACAACTGCGGAAGCATGGTAAGGAGACTGCTTCTGCACGCGGCCGTGATCCCCCATCATTTCGCCATGGTCGGCCGTAAACAATATGACGGTTTCGCCCAAAATGCCGGCTTCCTCCAGCTTCGCGAAGATACGTCCGATCTGCTCGTCGATGACCGCGATCATCGCCTTGTAGGCCCGACGCATGTTGTACAGCCGTTTCTTGGCTTCAACGGTAAGTTGCCCCTTCGGGCCGGGAAGAAAATCGGCGATCTCTTCGTAAGGAACTTGATCCAGATACGATTGCGGCGGATCATAAGGCGGATGCGGTCCGACGAACGATCCAAAAACAAAAAACGGGATATCCTTAGGCCGATGCTCGATCGCTTCCACGATCTTGTCGCCGATGACGATATCCATGTAATTGTGCTCGCCAAACGGGAACGGTTCTCCGCTGAAATTTTGGGTTTCGGCGTCGTTGCCGTTTTTGCCGCTCCTGTCGTTGAACGCCCGATACGATTCCAGCAAGCCTTGACGATCCAGGTGCTCCGCATAATCGCAGTAGTTGCGACTCACGAGTTGCTTGCCAGAAGCTTCCCAAACCTCGTCAAAGCCGTACCCGCGAATCTCCTCCTTGATGCTGGTGAGCGGATGACCTTGTCCGATAGGACAGCCGAATTTCCACCCCTGCAGCCAGTGGAATTTACCAATTCCGTACGTTTTATAGCCGGTGGTCTGCAGCGCACGCGGGTAGGTCGGATGCTGCAGCGATAAATCGCCCGACATCGCGGTCATGCCGATTTGATGCGTGTATTTGCCTGTCAACAGAGCGCAACGGGCCGGCGTGCAGACCGGATTGACGGAGACGCAATTCGTAAACCCGACGCTTTCGGCGATACGATCGATATTTGGCGTTGCCATCCGGCCCAATCCGTGATAACTGACGTGGTCGAGCCGATGCTGATCGGTCATAAGCAAAATGATGTTTTTCATAGTCTGCGGCATACGTTCCCTCCTAGGTTCATAGGTATCCCGCTACCTACGATACCCGCTCTGCCCGGCCTATTTCTTTACCCGTTTTTTTTATTTATTGACTTATTTTTTTCTCCAAAGGAATTCGAATGCCGATCACAGTGCCTCTACCCGGAAAAGAGTGAATCGAGACTCCGTAGGAACGGCCATATTTGAGCTGAATGCGGTTATGGACATTGGGCAGACCGAGTGACTCACGTTGAAGCTCCGAATCTTCGGACAATTTCATCGCGAGCAAATGTTCAAAGCTTTGCTGCTTGCTTTCGTCAATGCCGGGGCCGTTATCGGCGATTTCGATGATCAAATCATTGCCTTCGGCATAGGCGGTGACGATGATCGCCCCGTTCCCTCCGCGCGGCTCGACCCCGTATTTTACGGCATTCTCCACAATTGGCTGCAGCGTCAGCTTCAAGATTCGGCAGTCTAAAAACTTTTCGTTGATCACGACTTTGCTTTCAAAGTTTTTGGGAAACCGGATATGGATAATTTCCAAATATTTCGTCAGAATGGAAAGCTCGTCTTTTAGCCTTACCTCCATATTGGCGAAGCTCGCCGCGTAGCGATATACATCGGCCAAATTCTGGGAAAGCTTTTCCGTTAACGGATTTCCCTCTAGGCATGCAATGCCGCTGATGATGTTCAGCGTATTATAGAGTAAATGGGGATTGATCTGGTTTTGCAGCGCCTGGATGGTGGCCTCCTGCTGATGCAATTGCAGCTTCATTTCCTTCATTTCCAGTTCGGCTACCATACGCATCGTATCGTTCAGTTGCTCCGTCATCTTGTTAAAGCTGTGACTTAATATTTGAAACTCACTGATGTCGGAGATCGGCTCCAAGCGCACGCTTAAATCTCCTCTGGCTACTTTCTCTATAGCGGACTTCATTTTTTTGACTGGGCTGACAAACTGCCTCAGCACTAGTGGAATAATCAGGATAAGACAGAGAATCATAATGGCAACGGTGACGATGGAAGAGTTGATAGCCGTATTCAATCCGCTCGCGATTTCCTGATACGGGACGATCGCAACGATATACCAGCCGGTTTGTTCGGATTTCGTCACATGAACGAGCGATCGTTTGCCATTCCATTCCTGAATGCTGGATTGGCCGTCCGGCTTCAGGGAAAGCTTAGCCAAATCCGTTTTGCTGCGAGGAAAGCCGACCCACCTTTCGTCCGGATAATAGATAACGTCGTCTTCCGGCGAAAGGATGAAGAAGAAGCCGCTTTTGCCTAATGTAGATTTTTGGAACGTAGCGTTGATTTCGGCCAAAGTGAACTCGATAACTAGGTTTCCTAGGAAGGTTACACTTTGAGAACTGTATACGGGAATGAGCATGCTCATAACTGGCAATTCGTTTCTGGAAACTTTATACGTAGGCAGTGTTTTCGTATGGTTTGCCGGAATCTCCTGATACCATGGCGCATCGGTAAACGAAGTGTCGATTTTATTCAGCGCAACCACTCGCTTGTCAGCCGAAACCAAGTAGAGGTTGACGATCTCCGAAAAATGAAAAGACGTATATAATTCCATTTCCTTTTGCATATCGGCGACTTCATCCCGGGATAAGGGCGAGGCTCCTTCCAGCCACCTCTGAATCAGCTCCGTCGAGATTAGGGTGGTTGACGATTGCGACATTAACTTCAAATAAAACTCGAGGTGATGGCTAAGGCGCTCAGAGGCTTCTCCCGTGATCGTCTTGAAATCCTGCTTCACCGCTTTGTTGTAGAAAAAATAAGAAAAGCTGGTCATTAAGACAACGACCAGAATGGACAAGCACATGAAAATGGTGAACATTCTTGCTGCAAGGGAGGAAATGCGAAACAACCCCAGCCTCATAGTCCCAGACTCCTTTTATATTCGTTCGGCGATAGCCCTGTTACCGTTTTAAACAGGCGGTTGAAATACGGAAGCGTCGAAAAGCCCACCATATCGGCAATTTCATATATTTTCAAATCCGTCTCAAGCAGCAGCAGTTGTTTCGCCTTATCGATTCGATATTGGTTCAAATAGTTGACGAACGAATCTCCGGTATTCTTTTTGAATATGACGCAAAACCTCGAAACACTTAAATCCGCAATTTCAGCAATTTGAGACAGCGTAATTTCCTTCATATAATTTTTCTGTACGAACTCTTGAACTCTCTTCATAATCAGATTCGTTGTTTGAGTCGGAGCCGTTTCCATATACCGAAACCAATTCTCTAATAAGGAATAAAAATATTTCAGAACCGCTTCTTTATCTTGTCCGTCTAAGGAAGCCCATTCCGGTCTTTCCGCTGTATGGCCGGTTTGTTCATATAACTTGTCCGATAAGATACGCAGCATTCCCATTTTTTCACCATGTGCTGCATTCTTGACAGTTAACACGGATTTAATTAACTCAGATAATTCCCGCCAAGCTTTTGGCTGATCAAACGTATCCAGCTTATGAATAAATTCGTGTATGTGAAGCCAATGTTCCCGGTGTCGGTGCGTACGCTGCATAATTTCCACGGAGTTTGTAAGGGCTTTCTTTATTTTCTCTTCTGAAATCGGCTTAAGGACATACTCTGCAACCCCATACCTCATCGCTTCTTGGGCATAGGAAAAGTTGTCATACCCGCTGATAATAATCGGTACAACAGATACTTGATATTCATACACTCTTTGCAGCAGTGAGAGCCCATCCATCTTCGGCATCATAATGTCGGTTATCAACACGTGTGGCCACAACTCATTCATTAGGTTCCACGCTTCTTCGCCGTCTCTGGCTTCGCCAATCACTTTAAATCCTTCAACCCTTTCAATCAACTCAATGACCTGATTTCGGATCCAGAATTCATCTTCCGCAACAAGTACTTGATACATAAATGTCACCCATTCCTTCCTGCCGATTCCTTTGATAGCGTTTGCGTTTAGTAATACCCTATTCAGGGGGTCTCTATTTCTGCTAAGGAATATTCATGCTTTGCCGTCATAATATACTACAATCATTGACTGTTTTACATATATAGTAGTACTAAAGTGGTGAGGCAGGATATTTGCAAGTAAAGTCTTAATAGAATTTAAAAAAGGCTATGATAAATTTTCATCATAACCAGGATTTAATCCATTTTCATCAAGACGACGTAATTCATCCAGCCCGAAAAGATGGCAATCATCTAAACATACAATCTTACCTGATAAAGCCGAGCTGCTAACGGCCCGAGTGAATTTGTGAGTCGACATCGAAGCCATTCCAATTTGATGTGTAAACTTTCCGGTTAACAGTGCAGCCCTAGCAGGAGTATAAACCGGATTAACGGAAACTCAGTTGGATACTTCCCCTCCATTTACGTCCGAATCGTATCTTACTATACGCCTGTTTCAGGTCTACTGCCTTACTCTATTTTTTTATTTATTGACTTATTTTATTTGTCGATAACGTAATTGTTCCATTGAGATAAATTCTTCTGCCAGCTATTAAGTCCATCAAAAGGACCAACGTAAACAACCTGAAGTATCATAAACCATATATTCTTTCTTTTCCGTAATTTAAAAATAAGATTGTTGTTTCAACAAAAAAGCACCCGCCTTTTTAAAAAAATATTTTTCTATTCTATTATCACAGAACTTATTACATAACCTTAATTTATTTAATCAGTAATTTTTTTGAGCTCAAAAATAGTTGCCTCTGATAACATGATAAGCCTGTTGTTATTAACAACAAAAAAAGTTAGAGTTATGTTAACTTTTGTAGAAGGGTCACTTATATTTATTACTTTTACTACATCATTTATATTTAAGTCTGGGATAACTACTTTATATAATCTATAAAAAGAGTCAGAGTTATCGCATGCCGCTGTAATCTTATTTAATGGATTTTTTAATTCATATTGATAAATATTATAGTTTTTAAGTCCTTTTGATGAAAAAAAGTCTTTTTTGATTATAATTTCATCTCCAATAAATTTTTGCCCTGTTGGATATTCAGAAGCATCATTATATGAATTTGCAAATCCTAAAAGCTTCTCAACTTTCCAAGTTCCATAGAAATATTTTTCAGTTTCACTATCCAAATTTATAATTTCTTGATTACAATATTCGGAAAGTTTAGGCTTACTAGAAGTATTTTGATTTGATGTCATTTCAACATTTTCACAAGCCGATGCTAGCATCAACATTATCATAATACAAACCAATAATATTTTTCTCATATTTCACACCCTTTTTTATTTTTTTGATTGTGTCACAATCTCTTTAGACATCATATGGCTATTTACTGCGTATAATTTTTTGCGGTGATAGTAGGATTCAATATGCCAAAACACTGCCATCCTGTTTTGAATCGTTCATGAAATGTTTAACTTACTTGCTACGTGAATCAGAACGACTACACTTCTCTCCTATTTATGGATTTAAGACAAGATACCAGTAGGACCTCACTAAGCGACGACATCCTGCCCGTTAGTTAAGTGGAGCCAGAAACGAAAACAAGCGATGGATCGGTTCCATCGCAGCGTTAACATTTCCAGTTAGTTGAATCTTTCTCGTCGTTAGCTTAGCAGTGCATGCAGCATAATCGCTTATAAAAGCTAACATTCACATCTTAACTTATTTTTACAGCAAACCACACCGTCCAAGAGTCTTTTTCAATTATCGGAAGTTGTGTTCCATCAATTTTACTTTCAATATACAATACTAGTTCATTAAGTTCATTGTCCGTTAGCTCGTGCAAAATTGAACGACCTGTTCTTTCATGAAGATCTCGGTGTAATGATTTAACATCATTGTATTTACGTCTAGTCTCCCATATCTGATTTTCGCTAAGCAGTCTAAATCCATTAGATTCTAGTGCATTTCGTACATGAATAGATTCATGTCGACGAGCAATTTCTTTATTAACTAACTCGGGATATTTCTCGAAAAAATAACCTCTAAGATGGTTTTCGTTTCCAGGCATTAAGCAATCCTTAACTGTCCGATCTTGAACTATAAAAATGCCTTTATTCTTCATAATACGATTTGCTTCCTTAAAACATTTATTCAAGTCAACTAGATGGTGAATTAACGCTCTCTCTAAAATTATATCGTACTCACTCTCAGGAAGTTTCGTATCATAAGCATCTCCTTGCATAAACGTTACGTTTTTCCAGTCCTTACAGTTCTGTGAAGCACCTTTAACATTTCTTCAGAATAGTCTACGCCCGTAACTTGTGATGCACCCATACTTGAACAATGGTCTTTTAACTATGCTGCCGTTACTTGAACAGGCTGAACTACATATCATTTCAAAACAAAACGCGCTCTGCCGTCTTTTGGAGGCAGAACGCGTTTCGTTATTCTTATGATGCTTCCGTATATCGTTTGAAACTATCCATAATCGCTTGCCAACCCGCCTGCTGGAATTCAACGGGGTGAGTGCTCTCCGGATCAAAGATTTCAATGACCTTCGTGGTCTCCCCTTGATCAACGAACGCAATATCCACTTTCCGTCCGTCTCCTAATGTGTAGGCAATCGTCTCATGCAGCTTCACTTCGTCGTAAATTCCGCTAAAATCAAAACCCATGCTGCCATCCTTCGCTTCCATTCTTGTCAGGAATTCGCCGCCTACTCGCAAATCATTCACCGCTCTTGGCGCATGCCATTCCTCGGAAGGTTGATTCCATTTTGTAATGTGGTCCGGCTCGGTCCAATAGCTCCATACTTTTGCTACAGGGGCTTGAACGACAGTCTCTACGGTTACTTTCGTTGAATTGCTTGTTTCCATTGTGAAGGACACCTCTTTACGGGAATTTTGTTTCTCATTCATATAGACGAATGCCAATCTCCGAATTCATCGGTCTATTTGTTCCGGAAGCCCTAATCGGGAAAATAAATTTTGCATTTATAAAATTTTGAACATGGAATATCCGATTATCTTTCACTTCAATCACGTGAATACCCCAAGGCACCAGGATGGATGCCTCCTTACCCGGCACATACTGTGCCAGAGCGGGATAACCGCCATTCACGCATGGATATCGAATTGCTCAAATGCTTCCACATACCGCAATAGAAGATTCTGGTCGGGATTGACATTCATCTTACTAAATTCGTCGGAGCGAAGCCGCGTTCGGTCCATCGTCTCCCTTGCTCGTTGTAGGGCGCTATTCGCCGCTGCCGGCGACATTCCCAACGTTTCCGCAATTTGTTTCGAAGACCATTCAAAGACATCCTTAAGAATAAGAACCGCGCGTTGACGAGGCGGCAAGGTTTGCAAGAGTGCGATAAAGCAGAGCTGAAGGGTATCCTTGCGAACGAGAGCATCTGGGTCAGACAGGTCAACCGGAAGCGTACGGCGCTTCGCTTGCCTCAGCTTGTCCAGGCATAAGTTCGACGCTATGCGGTAGACCCATGTTTTAATGGATGAATCCTGCCTGAATCGATCCCAGCTCTGCCATGCCCGAATATAGGTTTCCTGTACAGCATCGTCCGCATCATCAATGGATCCCAACATTCGATAACAATACGAGGTTAACCCCGGCTTGTAGCTCTCAAATAACTTCATATCAAAAGCGGCTTCGTTCATCTTCGCCTCCTTAGGTCGATCTACTTGAAACGTCCTCCTAACATCATTTAACGTCAATAACGTCAATAAGGGTTTCTAGATTAAGAATTGAATATTTCTCTATTTGCTTTAATAACATCTTGAATTAATAATGCACCTGGAGAAGCTGACAGCTTTTCCATCACCTTATCACGCAGAAATGGAGCTTTTTCTTTATTCGCTTTATTTAAGGCTATGATTAGTTCCTCTTTTGTAAGTTCTGTGCAGTACGCAGGGGTTCCTGGCTGTTGTTTCCACGAATCGCTTAAAGAACCACTATCTACAGAGTCGAAGCCTAGATCGTTTGCTACACCCATTATTATTTGTTTATGGGATAGGTCATCTCCAGCAATCGCTATGGCAATGCGTCCAGTAGTCCCTTCGGGAGTTCCATGATGTTCTAACGTATAGGCTAAGAAGTTGTTGAAAGCTTTAATGATAGGTCTACCTAAATGATTGGATACCCAAACACTTTCAACGATCCCGTTTTCAATTTCTTCAATTTTATTGTCTCTAAAAGGGTAATAATTTGAAGTGTCTACAATGATTACATCCTCTCCAGCTTTATCTACAAAGTTGCGAATGCTTGGCAACGCGTGGAAAGGGATAGATGTTATAAGAACATCTATATTTTTAATTACATCTTCTACGTTCACAGGTATTCCTGTAAGTTTTTTCCCTTCCAAGCGTTCAATCCCACGAGCATCTGCAATCTTGACAACATGTCCAGTCCTAACCAATTTTTCCGCAATATTTGACCCAATTGGTCCTGCACCTATAATTCCAAACCTCATTTTTATTCCTCCTATTTTCTATTTTAATATTGAGTCGATTGAGTAATTTGTATACATGCACTAATATAAATGCATTGCACGTATTTTTGAAGAAGGCAATAAATAATGCCATAGTACTCTTTTTTGTACCTAACAGCAGAATGAGGTGGAAAGGTGTCTAGAATAAGCAAAGATGGATTTAATGAAGAATGCAAGAAAGATCACAGAGAAATATATGGCATTGCCTATACCCAAAACATGCTTTCAGGGCGTTGGAAGTATCTGATTCTTTGGTTTTTAAAGTTAAAATCGCATCGATACAATGAAATCAAGACTCTTTTATGGGGAATTTCACAAGGGTCTCTAACCAAGCAACTCCGAGAATTAGAAGCGGATGGCTTAATTAATCGCAAAGTTTATCCCGAGGTACCTCCGCGTGTTGAGTATTCGTTAACATCAAAAGGGGAGCAATTGATTCCAATTATTGATCTAATGGAGGAATTCGGAAAGAAGTTTGGAGACAAAATAGATTAATCATATTGGATATTTTTAATTTAAACTGCCCGTCCCTCGGTTTTAAGGGTTTATCTCACTTTTACTCACTCATTCGCAGGATTCCGTTTCCCTGGATAACAGTTGTCGTTCTGAAAGTAAGCTTATTAAACTCCGTCGTTCCAATTTTGGACATGCGGGAACTTCCAATTTTGGACATGCGGGAACAGAAGAAAGGC
>NZ_JBFRGR010000052.1:0-34782 GCF_052115445.1 Paenibacillus sp. 2RAB27 | reverse complement strand
CTCTTGGGCTACTTTGATGCGTTGCTCATCATAAAGGATATTGCTTTTCATACATTTCATTCCCCCTCACCGATATTGTACCTTATTGCATATTGATGACTCCAATCCAATTAGGGGGCTTCAGAGGATTCTGTTGATTTCGGTGTTTTCGGCTGAAAATAGCTGTATTTTTTACAGTTATTTCAAATAAAGTGAAGAATACTATGAAATTAGCTACATATTTTCCATCTATTTACCTTTAGTGGACCGATTAGGTTGGGGGTCGGGGTCGAGGGTGCTATAGGCGGCGTTGCGGTGAATTAACACCTCCACCAAACACAAAAAGCTGTTTCCAAGTAGATTTCTCAACTTGGAAACAGCTTTCCCTTATTACAGCTTCAAGCGATACATCGCTTTGTTTTCCAACCCACGGATCATCGGCGTCCATGAATCGGACTCCGGTGTGACAAGGAGCGTGTCCTCGACCATTTGCAGCTTCGCATCCATCGAGTCGATGTAATGTAGAGCGACTGCCTCTGGTAGCTGCGGCAGGACCGGACTTCCCCACTCCGGCAAGTTGTGGTGGGAGAGGACAATATGTTGCAATCCAATGACGAGGTCGGATTGAAGATCTAATTCAAGGTGCAGAGCAGCCTCCGTAATCCAGTTGGACGCCATGGAGATGTGACCCAGCAGCTTCCCTTGCACGCTATAGTCGGAAACGATACCGAGCTGCGCGATCATTTCTTCTGGCTTCGCAATGTCATGAAGGATGATGCCTGCTTTGATCAAGTCTGCATTAAGAAATGGACGCTGTTTGCAAACAAACTCACCAAGCTCCAGCATACGTACGATATGATACGCTAGTCCTGCGAAATACGCATGATGATGCGTCTTCGCCGCTGGATAATGATCAAGCTTGTCCCCAACCTTTGCCACGCAAAACGAAACGATAGACCGTATCGTTGGATTCGTAATACTCGCCAACACGCCATTAATCGTATGAATCAAATCGGCTGGACTGATCGGCGCAGAACGAATAAAATCAGTGATTTGCACGCCATCTTCCGGCAATGCTTTGCGAATTTTCCCAATCTTCACTTGCAAGCGTTCGCGGTACAATTGAACAAGTCCCTGCACCTTCACTAAGGTCATTGGGAAAAAGGTCTCTTTATCCGCAGCGCTGACGTCCCACATTTTGGCGGATACTTGTCCGCTCGCATCACAGAGTACAATATCCATGAAATCTTTGGCAGGTGTTGTATTGGTTTGTTTGACTTCCAACTCTTTTATTAAATAGAAACCTGTAAATTCATCTGGCGCTTGTAAATGTTTAATTAATGTCATKTGTGTGCCTCCAATAATCAATAGGAACATTATACTACGAAATGCTCCTAATTGATTAGTGGTAACCTAGAAATTTATGTTTTTTCCGTTTCACCATCTACTGAGAAACACAAGGCTTAAGGCGCTTTCACATGACATACTCACGAAAAACCTCATTCAGATACACATATTTGCTCGTTGGATATTTGAACCCTAGGAAAAAGCCAGAGAAATCAATCTGAACAGAAACAAGTCTTCGACTCGTCACTGTGCTTCGTATCACATGATTTAATAGGGTCTCATTCTGCGTATTGATTGCCTTCACTATCAACGCCGCGTAACTCGGATTGCAAATAATTTCCCGATATAAGGGAATGACTGCCTTCGCAATCGTACGATTAATCGTGGAACTGAATGTGGACTGCACTTGACCTGGACGAATCGTCGTCCCATTCGTGATCACAAGAAGCGGTTTCGGCAACGGCAAATCGACGAACCACCCCACGCCATTCGACGCCAATGCCGAAAGTGGCTCTGATCCGATGACGGAGCGAAGCAGCTTATTCATGCGTGCAATATCAGTCTCCCGCACAGCCTTCGCCCATTGGATGGAGTACGTACGGCTGCTCGCCAACTTGCGATAGAAAGGCAACATGACCGTCGCGACTTTGCGAATGGCAAATACGCGTTGTTGGATTGGCTTAGCCACGTGCAAACTAGCTTTTCTATTAGTTTTGACAAGCCCCTGACCCGTTCCGTATATAATCATCTGTATTCACACTCCCCAATCACCCTTTTAAAGTAGACTATTGCTCATGGCGGGGGATGGTGCGGGCTTATGCCGAAACAAAAAAAGTCTGCTAGAGCTTAGACTCAGGCAGACTTTCAAACACGCTCATAAACGCCTCACAATCACCTCGTCACGAGCCTCATTCCAATCCCACTGATAGCCTAGTTCTTCCGCAAGTTTCACCCAGCTTACAAGCACAAAATTGTTCAGCACTTGCACCTCTGCCGAGGGTATCGTTCCATTCCTTCCCATAAACGTGTACAGAATGCGTTTATTTTCTTCATCATACGCAGCATCACCTTGGCCTAGCTTCTCGAACGTTTGACTAAGTGGCACCCAGGGGATACCTCCAATGACAATGGGCTTAATCCCATTGTAGGTGATAGTTTGATCTTCAAGTCTGATTTGGATAAAAGGCAAATGATGCGCGATTTTATTGCCTTTCAGCAATGTAATTCTTCCATTGTCCAACTCTGCTCGCTCCGCCTCTGAGAAATGAGCAATTTTGTCCTTCGCTACTTGGTCATACAGCTTGATTTGATAAGTCTGCTCCATCCGCTTATGAAGGCGATCGATTTCCTCGGGTGTCGCCGACTTCAGGCTTCTCCCCTGCATCTGCGCCATCAATACGCCTATGCTCTCTCCAGCCATTGCCCCGTTCGGCTGAATTCTTGCGCTTCCGTAAGCCACAGCGGTTGCACCAACCAGTTTCCCCGCAGTGACGACATTGTCGTAATCATGGAGCAAATAGCTTCGCAGAGGCATGCCATATTTATCCGGACGCCCAATAGCTAGTCCCTCCCGATTGGAGCGTGAACCTTGAATATCCATGAAATACCCGCCTACACTGACGTTATCCCAGAACATCCTTCCGCTCATTAAATCCGATGCCTGAAGCACATATTCTGTTGGATAATGGTTAAACTCACGAACGTACAGTTCGTTCGGCTCTCCACCTAGTTCCAACTTCTCGAATCCAGCCATATATTTACGTAGATGATCGCGTATGAAAGGCATTTCTTCTTTCGCGAGCTTCATCCCTCGTTCAATCGTTTCCTCCCGGCTTGGATCGATGCCGTATACCTGAAGCGCGTTAATCATAATCTCCCCGTTACCTTGATTAAGAATGTTCAACCCTCGGAGATTAAGCTCGTTCTTGTTGTGTAGTTCATAGGCCGACACGATTGGCGGAAACCCATAGGCGATGTGCGAGTTCACATAGCTTTCGGGTCCGAATGTATGAGCACGCTCGATCTTCGTCATTTTCCAAAACTGAGTTTGAAACTTGTCCCAATCGACTCCCTTAAACTTCATCATGTATGTGCCACTCATATATTCGCGTTCCTTGCTCCCATATAGCGCTTCCAAACCTGGAAGCGGTTGCACATCAAGCTTTCGAACCAACTCAGCGTCATCCGAATTATCAACAAGATAAGAAGGCTTCACCATTCGCTTTTTCCCATCACCGTCTTGATAGGCGAGTGAAATGACCTTATTGCCTGTCACTTTCAAGTCTTCAAGCACGATATTTTTCTCAACGGGTATGCCTTCAATAAGTTTGTGAAAATAATGGGCAAAATCCGTTTTCGTACGGATACTTCCTTGTGTGTACTGTTGGAAAAGCTCCTTCATGCCGCCTTGCATGAGAGGAGTGCCTTCATCATCGTAGGTTCCATCGAGATAGAGCATCTCACCTTGAATGAGTTGTCCGCCTAATCGGCCTTTCGTTTCGAGGATTAATACGTCGAGACCTTCCTTCTTTGCCTTTTGAGCAAGATACATGCCCTCTAGTTCTGTTCCCATGACAACCACATCTGGCTGAAAGGTCGAATGCGTATGTAGGGTAAATCCCCCATCACTGTCTCGAAGCAGTCCGAAGTAGCCTAACACTCCGCCAGCTATCGTAATAAGTACGAGAATACCGAAAATTAATGTCGATTTCATATTACTAACTAGCCAATTTTTCAAGTAGTTCATCACCCTGCTGCATCGAATAAGTGCTTTCCCTTATTGTATGCATAATACAGAAAAAAACCAACAGGAAAATGACCAAAAAGGACCCTCCAATTTCGCAACGAAATGAGATGATCCATTATTAATGCCACTCTTCTGACGTATTCACTTGTTTCCACTGTTCGAAAATAAAGCGCCAGCAGCTGCGTGTTCCAGCGCTTTCATCAGCTTGAAGTAAATAAAAACGTCCGCTTGCTCTCCGAAGCGTAGCCACAGGAGAATAAGCAGACTTTTTGAATTTCAATAAGTATTTATTTTTCGCCAGGAAATAAAGCCAACTCAGTGTTTAACGGACGCAGGGAACGTTAGTAAGCGACAAAGTAGCCATTACAAATTCTAACGGACAACATGGCCGTTATTCCCCTGCTTAGGACACAATTTTGCCTCCAAAACAGTAAATAACGTCGTTGCTGTCCGTTACACGAGGAAACTGTCTGCTTTATTAAAAATAGCGTCGCTCGTGTCCATTAAACGGGGAACATACTATCATTGTTAGGTACGTAATACAGCATATACTCGCACTTGGTTTACGAAGTAACGCCCTCCCTAGATAAATAACTCCATCTGCTTAACGTCCCCAAGTCTTTCCAGCGAAATCGGCGCATGATCGCGGAAATAAGCCTGATTGATTTCCTTTTCCTTGGTCATAACCAGCTTGCTGCCATTGGCTGCTTGTCTGAGCCTACAGCTAAAGACAACTGGGAAATAGTCCTTGAGGAATTTGCCTTCCGCATGCGCAGTCAGTGCGATGATCTGGAAGCCAAGCTGCTCAGCGATAAAAAACACAGGACTTAGTACATGGTCACTCGATGCCTTCCCGAATGGATTATCGAGAATCACGGTGCGATGCCGCTTCATGTTCGCTTGAATATGCTGTCGCTTTTCTGCGACATAGTTGAGCAGACCTAAGAATAACGTCATATTCTTGCTCCATTTTTCACCGCCAGACCAATTATTAGACTGTTCCCATGAGAAGGAAGCCTTCGTTACGTTATTCTCATTAGTTACTTTACGGCACGATACTTTCATGACTCTTTCTTGCAAAACAATCTGCAGAAGCTGCTTGGTATCCAGCCATTTTTCAAGTTCTTTGCGAACCGTTGATTTCACTTCTTGATCGTTATCATCACGGTAATGACCTTTTTCTAGTTCGGTCAAAACCCATTCCAGATGCTTACGCAGATGATCCTTCGCCTCAAGTTCATCCCATTCAGGAATGAGAAAGGAGAAAATATGCTTCCACTGATCCTCGACCTTAACTCTCGTTTTATTCGGAATATCACGTAGTTCAGACGCGATCAGCTTCAAATGGCTATGAACATGAATGATATACTGTTCAAGTTGCTGATTATGTGTGCGCATCGTCTCTTCAGCAACGTGGTTGACACGTTCAATTCGGCTGTGCATTTTGTGCTGAAATTGCGTCAGCTCCTGATAGTTGTCTTTTTTCTCGACACCTTGCTCAGCCATTTCTCTCATTTTGACATCCTTAATTTGTTTCCGGCAAAAATCTATAAAATGGAGTCTAGCCTTCTTCACAGACGACTCTTCAGCTTCCAGTTCTTTCATCAAGGCGGTTAGCGACGTTACAGATTGCCGCACCCCTTTCATTCTGTCATACGGGAACTCTGATTTCTGCTCCTGCGTGATAAAAGCTGCCTGAATGAGTGGATTTTCAAAACCGTGCAAGATTTTGTATTGATTTAGGTAATCAATCACGTCTCCGATTTTATTTAATTGCGACTGAATTTGCGTATATTGCTGCTGTAAGCCTGATTTCTGCTGTTGTAAACGTGTATCCTCACTTTGGACGTGTGCATCCACTACACTCAGCGACTCTGTAAAAGTCATAGGCTGCTCACCCGCATGCATATCCCTATACTGCTCAATCAGCAATGTAATCCTCGTTGCTAGTTCATTATACTGTTTATCGACTCGCCCCAATTCTTCCTTATCCAGAGCCAACCGTGATTCGTGATCCTTGAGCTCTGACAATAACTGCGACATCTGTTCTTCACCCGTCACAGAGAAGGCAAGCTCCTCATTCAAATGCAAGTCCGCTTGTTCCAAGCGAAGCTTGCTCATCTCCCGCTCCAACGTTGTTCTGCTCGCTTGGGCATGCTTCAACTCCGTTTCAAGCTGCTGACGCCCTTGGGATATATGATTAAGCTTGAGATGTAAATCTTTTCTTTCTGTTTTCAACCATTCTAAGCTATGATTCGCTGCAATGGGCTGCACATCCGCCAATTCGATATACAGATCTTGACGTTGAAGACTCGCTTTCTCCGTTTTCACAACGTTCATTCTGCCCTTCACGGATTCACTCTGTAGCTTCGCTTGCTCTATCGAGCGCCGCCTGCCCTCCAGCTTTTGTTGCTGATCATCAGACTGCAGTGCAAGCTGGTCGATGGCTCCGTTCAACGTCACGATTTCTTTGCCCAGCTCGACGTATTTACTCCCTTTTTCAATCCGCTGCCCGAGCTGAACCATTTCCACTTTTTGCTCGTCCAACACGGTATTATGTTGTAGGATTGTCTGCTCTACCAAGCGTATGGATTTCTTGATGGCATCCTCTTGACCCTCTAGTTCACGCACAGCTTCGCGTGTAAGCCCTACTCGCCGTTCCATGTCTTGTACGACCTCAAGCGGGTATGCCAACAGGAATCGGCTAAAAGAGGCTTGAAGATCAGAAGTACGCTGCAGATCGCTTTCCTTTTCTTTACGCGCTATCCGAACTTCTTCTCCTTTCAAGGAAATCGTTTGCTTCCAGTTGACGAATTCCGTATCCTCCACATTATCACGCCAATGCTGTGGTTCCACCCACGCACTATCTTCCGTGGCTACCGGTGTATCACTACCCACCAGACGTGCCGCTTCCTGTGAAGAGATCACTTGAATCGGGAACTGCATATCTTCCGCATATTGCCGCAGCTTACTTGTGACTAACGCAACCTCACCTTCCGTCGTAATTAACGTCACAGACCAGAGGGGGTGAGTCATCGCTCGCTCGGTTAACTTCAAACTCTGTAAATATTGAATACCTGTCTCCAATAAATCGAACTGATTTCTCCACTTATCCACCAAACCCGCCACATACACGTCCGCAAAAAAAGTAGGCTGGGAGCTGTAATCATCGATATAACGGAAAGCGAGACGCTCTTTCAACAAGTAAGCTTCTTTCTCGATCAGCTGTTTTTCCATATCTTCTTTAAGCCGTTCTTCAATCGAACTTTGCTTCTCATAAACAGTCGAGAGCCTTCCCCATGAAGACCTATACGAAGCGATTTCGTTAAGGATGGATTCATGCACTTTTTTAAATGCGTCGAGACTCTGCTCTGAATTGGCACGTTCCACATAAGCGATCTTGAGGCTTTCACTCACCCCCAGCAGCTGTCTCTCGCTTTCCACCTTACCGAATGCCAAATCTTTGTTCTTCTGCACCAGCTGAACATTGCCCTCATCCAACTTCTGATAACGCTGAATCCAGTCCGTCATGCTGCCTTCCATGCTCTCCACGGCAGGATTGGCTAGAACAGTTGCACTCAGCTCTTCCCTATCTTTCTCACGGGCTTGCACGAGCGATCTATGTTCAATGAGTTGCTTGTTTAATAGCTCTAACTCACTTGAAAGCTCCATCAGAATTGTTTCCTCTAAGTTCAATCGATTCTGATGAGCAGCTACTTCTTGGATAAGCGTTTCTTCTTCAACCTGCCACTCCTGCTCCATCTTGCTGTAAATACTGCGAATTTGGCCACCATTCTGGATCCAAGCTTCCCGCAATACATCCTCTTCCTGGGTATGACCGAATTGTTTAAGTTCGCGCTGCACATAGTTCATGCGCTCCTCCGCAGAGGTCCATTGCTGCCTGTAATCGGCCAAACGCAACGAATAATAGCTCTCTTTCGCGCTCCGTACGAGCTTTTCTTTGAACTCAACGTCTTCTTCGACCAATCTAAGCTTTGTTTCCAAGACGGACTGCTCCTGCTTTTGCTTCGCAATATGCAGCGATTCCTTCTTCCGCGCCAATTCCTGCACTTGCTCATCGCATGCTGCCATCATCTGATGCCACTGCGAGAGCTTCGCGGTTTCCTCATTCTTCTGTTCATTGACGAGCAGCCAATAGGCCTTTGTTTCAGCTTGCGCGGCTTCATAAGCCACCTGTTTCGTATCCATCGTGGCATAGTGAAGCACATATTGATCCAATTCGATGAGAATTTTTTTATTCTCTTCGATTTTCTCTTTTAATTCTTTATATTTTTTGAAGCTGTCTCTGTGCATTTCAAAATTATTCGCGAACTCGCCTTGTTCATATCCGGMCATCGCATCTTCTACCGTTGGGATCAACAAGCGATCAAACAGCTGGCTCGTCGTTTTGCATTCATCAAAAAAACTCTCCACGCCGCCCTCTGAGCTATTGATCTTCGCAATGCGTTCCMATTCTGAGGCGATAATGCGGTAATCATTTTCCAATATTTTCTTGTATTCTTTCATCGTTGCCGGCAGCTTCGCATTCATTCTTTTCTGCGTCATCTGGTGGTAATAATCATGAATTTCGCCTCTATCGGCTGCTCGAAGATTACCAGCACTTTCCTTAACAAAAGGAATCCGATCAATGGCATCCGGATCAAGCACCGGATAGTCATACACATACCGATACGAATCAATGCCTGTTGCTGTCAAAAACAAACTTATACTTGTCACGACATATCGCCGAGGACGTTCACTTAGAATCCACTCGATCGCAATGTGCGCTGGACCATTCTCGAGACTTAAGGTATCTTTTATTTTACGTCCGGCTAGCTCCTCATGCGGCAAGATGGCTTGAAGGGCTGACTGGATGAAAACCGTCTTGCCCCCTCCATTTTCCAATAAAATCGCGCCGTTATGCCCATCAAAATGAAACAATTCGTCGTTATAGCGCTTATTTCCGTCCTCGTAGACGACATTCGTAAACCGAATTCTAGAGATCGCTGGCATGTTCGCTTCCCTCCCCCTCAAACGTATCGCTTTGATATAAAAACTCCAAAATACCGCGGTTATACTCTAGTTCCATAAAATAACGCTGCACAACCACTTTGGCCTTTTCGGTCAAGGCAATTTCCTGATTACCAATGTCGGTCACCAGTTCTTGCCCAATGAGAAACTTCCGGACCGAATCCATGAAGCTAACGCGACTGATCGTATTCCCACTTTGTTTTGCGGCCGTCTCCTTGATATCGTCCATGGCACTCCATTTTTCAATCAAAGATGTCCAGTTATAGGAGAATTCTTTCTCCATCTCTATTAATTCCGCTTCCGGATGTGTTTTCAATAACGCAATTCGCTCATTCACAAGCGCTGTCCACTCTTCAATCCCGATAAAACTTCTCGTGGGCTCCATCGTTTGATAGCTGTCATAGAAGGCGCCAATGAGCACAATAATACTGACATACATCAGATAAAGATCCGCATTCACAGCGTTCGCCCGCAGATACGTGCGTTTAATTACTTCATTATTCATATGAAAAGGCGATAGCCTTGTCTCTGGAATCATATACAACTGTTCGCCAGCAATGATCGTTACGCAATCAACTTCTCGCGCAAATTGATCCACAAGTCCGCGAACCACGTCGTCCGCCATGTAGGCTTGAAGCCACTCTTTCCCCACCTCGTTATCACGAGCGAGCAAGGTATAAATTCGAAATGCTTTCATCACTGTTCCATTCTCAAGTCCGATTGTCATCCTGTTCTCCCCATGAAATCAACATATTCTGTATGCTGAACCTATCATTCACTTTAATGATGTCCTGTTGTTCAATAACGACCAAACAGCGGCTTCCCAGAAGCGCATACATATCTTCCAGCAACGTCGCCTGCTCCTCATTCTGCTGCTGCTCATCTTCCACCGCCCGAAGGGGGCTTCTTTGATGCAAATAAATCCAAAAATCGTAAAAAGCTCTCTCGCCAAGCAATTTCGCATGTTCACGCACTTCGTACTGTTGGATAAAAGAGTTCAATTCGACGTGTCCCTGCTCCTCCATCATTTGCAGGAGCTGTTCCATCAGAATCTTATATACCTTTTTCTGCATCGTCTGGTATCGATATTCATCACTGTCTCCACCAATTACTAGAAACGTGTCATCCCGCTCCTGTCCGCTGCTGTCTTCCAGCAAATTTTGCTCAGACCACACCGTCAGAAGCGACCACATCTTCGTCTCTTGAATCGGTAAGAACGGCGCTATCACACCCTTCATTGTTTCCAATGGCAGCGGCGTACTAAAAATAAGCGAAGCAATATCCTGATCAAAATTAAAGGAGTCCAGTCCCGTATAATATAAGGATTCTTGTGCTGCGCCCAAAGCATGTGATTTGAGCACCATACTCTGGTGAAAAAGAACAGAATGCTCGCCATGCACCTTCTCAAGCTCATTGGATATCCGTAAAATTAACTCATAAGGTCGTTGATCCGCCTGTCTAACGGTCTGAGCCTGAACGCGATCCTTGGTCTCTTTCACGAATTGTCGTAATTCTTCAAACTCCTCATTCTCCATTTGCAAGCGCAAATAAATATCTTCCAGCAGACCTTTATATCGTCCGAATGTTTCCTCCGACACAATATTTCTTTTCAACTCATGCTCCAGCTTGACCATCCGCTCCTGCAAAGCTTCCACGTCGATCCGCATTTCATTGATTTGCCGCAGAGCGCCTTCGAATTCGCCCTTCTCAAGTTGCTTACGAAGTACCAGTTGATGAATCGATAATTGGAATTCCGTATAAAATTCTTTGGTCGCAAAAATAAGCTCCAACCCATCCTCGTCGAGCGTGTAGTACTGCGTATTCGTTTTTAAATCGAAGGCATTCGCTTTCAGAATCGATATGTAAATATGCTCCTGCACCCCAGATTCCCAGTTCATAAACGTAAAATCCCGTTTCTTCCCTGTCGTCGGGCGAAACACTTGCGTGATCTGCCTAGCCAGATCCTCAAATCCGGCATCGTCTAGATCAATGAAGGGCCCCGTCACTTTCAAAAGAAACTCGGCTAAGTCTCTGACACCCGCCTTGTTATTTCGCATCAACTTCTGCTCAAAAAAATAAAGCAGCGAGAGCAGCCCAAGTTCCATAAAATCGATTGGTTTGTTTTGTCGATCTGTTTGCCGCTTTCTCTGAAGCTCATAGAGCGGATCAAAAAGTGCCAGCTTGGTCATTCGTTCCCGAAATCCGGAAATCACCTGACCAATTTCTACGTAGTCCATGCTGTGTGCCTCCAAATCTTGCAAAGCTCTTGTGTAGGTAATATTTCTTGGGGAAAATAGCCGCCCGTTGCTAGAGAATGGTTAATCGTTTCTTGTTCCTCCACCGTAAAATGAAACAGAAAATCTTGCAGTGCCTCCTCATTACCCCGTTGGTTCTCTTTACCATAAGCAAACTCTCGGCTCAAACATTCTCTGTAAAAGGGGAGGGCAAGAAAAGCCGGTTTACCAAAATATTTAAGCACCTTTTTATTAAATAGATGCCAAATATGGATGCCTTCTCTATCAATATCGCCAAAATAGTAGAATTCATGCGCAGCATCCTTGAGCGGAAGCTGCATCGGCAGCAGTTCAATGCTTCTCGTTATACGATATCCGCCGCCAAAAATTAGCGTAGTAAACGGAACATCAGGCATTGCCTGCAGTAGCGCTTGATACGTTGTTTTATTTTCAACGATTAGATGCCTATGAATCACACCCGTTAAATTATATGGATTCACAGCAAACATCAAGGGGTCCTCTACATGAATAATAAGAAGCTTGTCCCACAAACCGATTCGAGTCAGCAGCTCTTTCCCCTGCTTCTCTGTTATCCACTTCTCATCCGCGACTAGCTCAAAGCTTCGTTCTGGCGCTGGTACTGGGGTGGTTGGAAGCTTCTCTCTTTTCAAATAGGCATCGACCCGTTCAATATAGTGCCTGTCTTGCTCCCAATTTTCCGCTCCTAACGAATAGTAGGCATCCAGTTGAATATCAGGATGCAAAAGCAGTCTGGCCTGATGAATATCCTTGTGTGTATCTACTTTTAACCGATTTTTCTGCAAACTATATTGATAAGCAAGGGCTGGTCGTTTAATTGTTCTCCCTTGTTTCTGAACCATCCGTAAGATCTCATCCGATTCAAGCTCGAGTACCGACTGAGCGAATTGTTCATAGGTACAAGGCAGACCTTGAAATAAAGCTTCTAGTTCGTGAAGAGCAACTTTGGTTTTCTTTAAAGTTTGTAGATATGAACGTATCCGAACGTTGGGGTTCATGAATTTGTGCTCCTATTAGAGAATATATCCACCTTACATCATAACCGATTGTGATCGTTCAGACCATTAGTCTTAAGATGATTCCAGAAATAAGAAAAAATCCGCCTGATCTCCGATGCATGGCTGCGGGAGATCAGGCAGATTTATAGATATTACATCACTTCTTTAAAGCTAACGCCCTCAAGATGATCGTTGCTGCCTCAGCTCGAGTTGCCTTCCCTTTTGGTTTTAATGTACCATCCTCGTAACCATTCATTAATCCCTTCGCATTAGCAGCAGAAATCGCTTCTTTTGCCCAATCAGAAATCTCTGAACGATCCGTAAAGGTAGATACTTCTGCCACCAAACTAATTTGAGCGGCACGAACGATGATTGCGGCCATCTGCTCACGGCTAATCGTATCATCAGGACCAAAAGCCGTATCGCTATAACCATTAATAATACCCTGTGATGCGGCAGTAGCTATTGCGGTTTTCGCCCAATGATTACTTGTATCCGCAAATATCTTACCAACTTGTTCTTTGAGATTAAAAGCTTTTACAATGATCGAAACGAATTCAGCTCTAGTAATGTTAGTATCCGGTTTAAACGTTCCATCAGGATATCCATGAATAGATCCCTTCTGAACCAACTCTAAAATGCTTTTTTCCGCCCAGTGACCCTTCGTGTCAGAAAGTGCAATAGGGGTACTTGGTTTAGCAGAAGCTAGGACCGCGAACTTCGTAAAATGATTCACAGAACCAGTTACCGTAGCTCCACTGCTATCTAACTGCGGATTCTCTAACTGAATCCATTTTTTTGTTTCTTCATTTAACCAATAAATACTAACTAAGGATTGACTCATGTCAACTTTGTTTTTATCAAAAGGCAACGTAATTTGTACCGATTTGCTGAACTCACCAGCGAAATCTTTCGTAATATCGAAGACATCACTAATCAGCTTCAACGACGAGTCCATCGGTAGGCTGGACGTATCCGCTACTTTATTCACAGTTACCTTGAAGTTACTAACGTTGCCATTAACAGAACCAGTCGGTACAGCAATTTTAGCCCCGTTCAGGGTTACTGTATCGCCATTCGTTGCATAAATGATAGCTGTATTCGGTGAAAGTTCTGCTCCACCGCCACCCCCAGTAGGAGTCGTTGTATCTACCGAAGTGTAACTAACAAATTGTGTGAAATGTTTGGTCCAAATAACAAGGTCGCTGCCAACATTCATTTTAGCTTCGCCACCATCTGGCAGTAAATCAGCAGTTGTCTGATTATCTGCAGTAAGTGAAGTGGTTATTTCATGAAACACACCATCTCTTACATAACCAGCTGATTTACCTGCTTGACCTGGAACAACAAGACGTACTGCTTTATTAAAGGTTAGCGTTACACCTGGCGCTCCGACTTCAATAACAGAGTTCACATTTGCATGGCTAACAGATACACTGCTATTGCTTTGGACTTCTGGAAGTCTAATTTTCCCATCCCAGTTATCTGGAGCTGTAATTATAATGCCATCAGGAATAGCAACACTTACATTCCCACCCAATGATGTACTCACTGTATTAACTTCTATGAACGGAAGTATAGCTGTTCTAGTCGTTCCATCTGTCGTAGTGGGAACTGAAATTTTGACGTCTGTTATACCTGAGCCAACGTTAATGGTCAAAGGTTCATTAGTAACAGCGATTGTTGTACCAGAAACAGCGGTTTCTGTTTTTATCTTCGATAATTCTTGCGTATTCCGAACGCGAATTCGAGTACCTTCTGTATTTTTACTTGCTAATCCTACAGCTTCAAGTGCATCACCGACAACAAGACTCGGAACTGACCCACTTTGATTCACAATATAGCCGTCCGTAAACACAAGAACAGGTCCAGTTCCATCATTAATTACATAAGAATTATCATCAAATTTGGAGATCACTCTTCCTCTAACTTTCACTAGCAGTCCTTGATTTTGTTCTAAGGTAGCCTGACCTGTTGTTAACATCTGAGGCGCAATCGGATTCGCGTGCCCTGTTTTAATAACATCTAATTTGAATGCACCGAAGTCCAATTCTTTATTATTTTCAAAAGTTTTCATTTGCCCATAAATTCGTACGGTATCCCCTTCAACCAAAGTGTTCTCCGGCAGTTCCTTAAAGGCCATTATCCCGCCAGTCGCATCCTGTACATAGAAGGCATCGAAGAATACGTTCGAGCCTGTAACTACAGTACCTTCAATAATTACTGAGGTTCCATCCGCTTTCGTACGAGCATTCGCAATGGTATCTACTTGTGTATCTCGATGAGCTAACCAATTAATCGCATTTAAGCCCAGTTCATTATTGCCTTTAGGATTATATGATTCGTCCATTTGCTTGTCATTAAAAGTATTCATCCCAGAGACGATAATTCTGCCGTTTCCAACCTGTTCAGAAGCAATTGCCGGAATAGCTGAACCGCCGCTTCCATCATCCGTTGTATCGTAGGAATATCCACCACTGCCGATGTTATTCTGGAACGTTGTTTCATTCCCTCTAACTAACACAGTCACTTTATCGGTGTCTGTGAGCGCGCTGTGACCGACTTTCTCAAGACTTGCCCCACTGTAATACTCTACTGTCAGTGCCCGATCCGTAATATAATTTTTAACGATTCCAGGATGTAGACGCACTGTAAATGTATTAGTGCCAATAGGTGGTGTCCAAAAATTCCCATCTAGACTAGTATCAAAAATGCCATCATTACTTACTTGGATGGTCGATCCAATCTGTTGGAGCAAGTTGTTGCTAATGGCAGGATTGGCACTGTTATTGCTTTTCTCTGTTAGTAAGAGAGATCCACCTGCTTGCACAAATGCGGCTATCGCTGCACTTTCATCGGCAGTTAACGCAACGCTTGGATGAGTAAACATCAGTACTTTCACATCACTTAGTGATGAAGAAGTAATTGCAGACGTATTCTCAACGACCGTATAACCTTCCTGCTGCAGCTGTTTTGTGAAGCTTTTCAAATTATCCTTGTAAGTCCCAGCATCGAGTGTTGTATTCTCATTTTTGTGAGAAGCATCAATCATTACTTTAATACCTAGCGAAGGCTTAATCTTCACAGCTTGGACGAATTGATTATCGGCCGGCGAATCACCTGGAGGCGCATCAAGAACAGCAATTAATGTATGATCACCCTCCATTGGAGCAGCCCATGTCACCCTAGCCGTTGCCGTTCCTTTAGATGATATCAAAGCAACTGAAGTATTACCTATCAAGTGCGCAGCATCTACCGCGTCATAGTAAAAATGGACATTCAAGTTGGTTAAATCTTGCGATCCTAAGTTAGTGAGACCTGCTTCCAATGTAGCCGGGCTTCCACCAACTATACTGTCGCCTACCACATTGATCCCGCTAATCTTCACATCCGTTGTGACAACTTGAGACCAGATTGGAGCTGAGTAAATACGTTCGCCATCCATTTGCGTTACTTTTACCACAAACCATTGTTGGCCGCCAGTGATATCTACAGTTGGATTCCAAGTAAAATCAGCCGACATCGGCGAAATGGATTGTACCACTTTGTTACCATTCGTAATCAACTCTACTTTGGCAACGCGATCATCCGACTTATAGGAACTGCTAAGGTAATTATATTCTGGCATCGTCTTCACTTCTTTAACAGGATCCTTACCGGAAACGGAGAAGTTTAAGGTGCTTCCCTTGACTGTTGCACCCATGTAACTGCCATTAGCAAGGAAATCCAAGCTAAAATTCGGATCTTCACTCATGTATACGCGCATGTTACGCATGGATTGCAGCAATGACTCTTGAGATAGATCATTAGCTACGATTACGGTTCTAGCGTTCGTTTGACCCCAAGTACCGTCATGATTATCCTCACCATAGGTCGGTGCGACATGCCATCCGAGATCCAATGCGCTAAAGAACTTCCCTTCCGCATTCGCATAAGCATAATGACCTGAACCATTGCCTACCTCCAACATGGTAAACAATTTATCCACATTGCGATCGTAAGGCATGAAATTGTTAAAAGCATTAGCCGACATATCCGGGTGATTGAATTGTGCAACCACATCATCGTAAGTCAGCACCCATGCATAATATTTACTTAAATCTTGGTATTGACCTGCATTCATCTTCCGATCAATAAAGTTTTCTGTTCCAAAAACATTCGAATGTCCCCAAGTTGTTGAGGTCATTTCAAAAGCAGGGAACACAACAAAATTATTATTTTGCGTATATTGTGTCGCCAAATTCTTCGTTAACTGCCAATCCGCTCCACCCGTACGTTCAGGTGAGCCTTTGTGGTCTACGGTATCTTGACCTACTAGAGCTGCATCAATGTCATGTGAATGATCGGAAAAAGCGAAGTAATCATAATTATGCGCTTTAGCTGCTAGTAAAGCTTGTTCTGGTGTACCTGAAGCATCGTGAGAGATATCGGTATGATTATGTGTTGTACCCCGATAGTGATTTCCTCCGGTAAACACGGGAACTACGGAGAAAGACCATGTATAAGTACCAGCATTCCCTTTCGTATCCTTCACATTTACGATTACGGTATGATCAGCGATAGCCAAATCTGAATTGATTTGCAGCTGAATTTGCTCGGCTGTAGTTATTGCTTGTACAGGTTGCCCATCCAGGGTTACAGCTAACGTAGTTAAATCAAGACCGCTTGGTTCAACATATTGAACAGAGATTAATGGCTGTCTATCCTCAGTCTTCGTACCTTGAATCGGTGTTTCATCCATAAATTGCGGCGCAAACGTATCCGCTACTACCGAAACCACATTAGGCGTTGTCGGTGAACCTGACTGTTTCGTAGTTGTTGCGTCTTTAGCTTCAATGTAGTAGTCAAAAGTACTTCCAGCAGGGACCAATGCTGCCGGTAAAGTTACGCTATAGGAACTTTGATCTGTTGAAGTCATGGGTAAAGCTGAATACGTAGTACCACCAGTTGCTCGGTAATAGATTACAACGGAATTGGCATTCTTGGCCGTTGCAATGAATTTGATATCCGTATTGATATAAGCTTGGGTCGTTGGCTGGTGAGAAAGCGTAAGTTCTTTAATCTCCGTCACATCCGCTACCGATCTTGGGAATACCTGGTATCCACTAGTATAGGGGGAACTAGAGTCATACTGACTGAAGATTCCCGTAAATGTATACGTAGAATCCTTTTGTATGTTTGTTGTCGTATTGATGCCACTTGCAGTCGTTACCCTTAGGGTAATGGTTTTATTACCTGCTGCATCTGCTACTGTTATGTTATATCCATTACCTGAAATAGCAGGAATATCAGTAACTTTACCTGTAAATTTAACTAAAGACCCTTCCAGCGGCTCAGCTTTCGTATTATCCATTAAATCAACAATTGTAGCATCTTTAGGAAGCGGCAGGGTACCCGTTCCCTTCTTAACTACTGAAGTAGGCGTAATTTCTGTCAAACCGTTATAGAATTGAACAGCGCCTGTAACCTCAACTACATCACCTTGAGCAACAGTCACACCACTAGGAAGGGCTCCAAATACAGCTATGCCTCCCGTGTCGTCTTGCATATAAAAAGTGTTAGCTGCTGTAACCTCGTTATTGCCAATAACAACACCTTGTATGGTAAAAATCTGATTAATTTTATCAGACTTTCCATTGCTGTCATTCGTCCGCAAACTGCTAATCGGCGTAACTACCGTAGTATCAGCTTTCGTAATCTTCGTGACAGAACCTTCCAAGCTAATACCATTTGCACCAGAAGTTAACTGTGAGACATAGACGTCATCGGTTCCAGCATTAAATGTAAATGTGAAAGAGCCGTCCGCAGCTGAAACAACATAGTCTTTGCCATCCGTAGTTGTTGTAAAGCGATTGCCTGCTGCAGCAAGGTTATACACATAAACCTTTGAGTTCGCTGCCGCTGCACCGGGTGTACCCCCAGAACCAGTAACTTTACCAACATGCGTGGTTGGATCAACAAAATAACTCAGTTTGCTAGCGTTTAATCCAGCGCTTTCCGCAGCCAAATTAATCATAACTGCGCTGCTTTCTGTTTTACCTGTTTCTTTGGTCGTCATATAGACTTGCGTCTTGTTTGCTGTATTATCAAAGGTTAAATTAAATTCACCATTACTATCTGCATACACTGCATTCGTGACTGCTACGCTTGCGGTATCCGGATTGCTTACATATAAGGATACATAAGTAGAAGCCGTAACTGAAGCTGTGTAACCAACTACAGTCCCGAGCGTACCTTGATTTGTAAACTGAATGTTTTGTGGAATGGGTTGTGAACTTTTCGTAACGACAACTGCTGGAGTGGCAGAATTTCTAGGTGTAATTATCGGACCCACCACGAAGTCCGAATTGTTATTATCGGTATCCCAACCAGCGCCTTTATCAGCAGCTGAATTGCTGCCATCTTCGGCTTTACGTTGCGCACTTGTTGGGTTTGTTAATGCAGCAGTAGGAGCAGCTCCTTCATATTCGTTAGCGCCTCCAAATCCAACATAATCAATAACGGCAAGGTCAGCTTTCCCCGTAATGGCAGTTGCTATATTGGCTAACGCTACCTTACCTGCCGAGCCAGACATGTTAATGATTCCACTAGCATCTGGTGTCGGAAGACTTGCCATCGTTGTCCCCGTCCCTGCAGCTTCCTGAATCAAATAAAAACTATGTGCTTTTATTGTACCTGTAAGTGGCGTGATATTCGTCCATGATGCACTTAAGCTTGACGTTGACGAAGCATATTGCACGGACCAACCAGTCAAATCTACATCCGTATCTGTCGGATTATACAGCTCAATAAAATCATTCTTGTATATTGCGGCTGGGGCACCCGTATTACCGCCACCACCACTTATCTGGCTTATTACAACATGATTGGCAGCAGCACTCGCCTTCGGGAGTTGCAACCCACTCACAGGAAGCAATGAACCCATAAGCAAAAGAATAGCTAACCCAGTGCTTGTCCATTTCTTATACGTATTAAACAAAGCAATCATTAATAATTTCCTCCTCGTTACTCTATACATAGCGTTCACGAACTTTCAAATTACTCTTACAATCTTCTTTCCCCTTCAGATTACCCTTTGATTTCATCAGATCCCTCGCATGTTGTTCCTTTCTCGTTGAATTGGGCGTACTTTGATAAGCTTACATGTTTTTCATTCGGGCTTTATTAACCGGAGGTTATTTATTTGTAAATGTATTTACTTAAAGCTTACACAAGCTTAATACTGCGAAGAAGATTGTCGTTTATTATTTAAACGTAGGTTAATTGGTCATGCTTCACATGTATAACTTCGAGGGGGAACTTCTTTGTTGGCTCAAAAAAATAATTTCAGATTCATGCGGGCTATCCGAATCACAGCGGTCGTTACATGTTTAGTTACATTCTTGTTATACACGTATAGTCTTAAAGCCTCGGCTCATGCACTCAGTGCGAGCTATACGACGATTTCTTTTGAACAAGATAAAACAGACTTTTCCTTTTCACTTGATGTAATTTCGGTTATTGAGAGTATGGATGTTGATGCCAATAAAAATGGTATTTTGGATGCAGATGAACTGGAGAAGAACAAACATCGATTAGAGGAATGGATTGACGACAGTCTTGTTCTCGAAATGAATGGAAGAGAACAAGCGGCGGAACTAACCGATTTAAAGCTTGGCAAGAAAGGGGACAAGGAAGTTATTACTTGGGATTTAATCTATCCCGCATTTACAGCAGGACAATCGATTACAATTCTCGACGGACTGTATGCAAACCCTGCTGCATCAGCCTATGTAAATCTGATCACTTCACGACATGGAGATCAAGTCAGCGAAACTGTCCTTCAAGGTAAGAATCGCACATGGACCTTACTCCTAACTGAACAACAACAGCAACAGCAACTCTCTAATTCAACACAAGTTAACCCTACACAGATGGATCAAACACTTCTACACAATCAGCAAAACCAGCCAAAAGATACCAACGGGAGTTCCGCGCCATCTAGTGCCCAACCGACGAATACAATGCATGAGAAGTCTGCAACTTCGGCTTCCTCAAGCTGGTTCTCCTTCTTCAAGCTGGGTATCCATCATATATTAACGGGTTACGATCATTTGTTATTTCTGTTTGCTCTACTGCTTCGTAAACAAAGCTTTAAGCAATATGTTTCGATTATTACGGCTTTCACCCTCGCACACAGTATTACGCTGACGCTCGCTGTGCTTGGTTATATCAGTCTTCCATCACGCATCGTTGAGTCTGTGATTGCCTTAAGTATTTGTTATGTTGCATTGGAAAATATTTTCCGAAAAGAAATGCGTAACCGCTGGATCGTAACTTTCTTATTCGGGCTTATTCATGGAATTGGCTTCTCCGAAATATTGCGTGAAATGGGCCTGCCCAAAAGCCATTTAGCTGTAGATCTTATTAGCTTTAATCTGGGGATTGAATTCATCCAACTATGCCTTGTCCTTGTTCTGCTTCCTATTCTGATCTTCATACAGAAAAAATCATTCTTCCGGCCTACAATTCATGTCGGCTCCTATGCGATCACAGCGCTAGGCGGGTTTTGGTTGATTGAACGACTGTTTTTTTAATATAGTTGAAGTTAGAGGGTAAATTGTAGGTGGAATAAATGAAAAAGTCTGCCTGATCTCCCATGCGTAGCCGCGGGAGATTAGACAGACTTTTTATTTACTCTTCATTATTACGCGCTTTATTTATCTTCTTCCACTACGAAAGTAATCTAACATTCCTTCTTTCGCTTCCTCCAATGCCGGAAGTACATTTGTTAAGTACGCTTTAATTTCAAATGCCTTTAGAATTTGCCTTATGTAATGAAAAGTCTCTTCATTACATACCCCTATTTCTTTGGGAATGACTTGAGCTTTTTCAATCAGCTCTAGCAATAGCCCTGCTATTTTATCGGGTATTCCAAATTTTTCAGTTAACCCGTATTGCAAGATTTGTTCGGACTCTTGATCAACGATCAGGCCCATCATCGGGTAGAAGGGCCTATCCCCTTCATCAATAGGCATAGGTGCAAAGAAACAATCGATTTCCCATATCCCTGCAATCCCTTTAAGCGATCTTTTTGCCTTGGCCAGACGAAGTTCATCTAGCGGCGTTACCACGTAATCATTTGCTTTATTTAAAGGCTTTGGTTTGATCCATTGATCCGACCAAACTAGATTCTTCCGATCTCGTTTAGAAACTCTTGTAAGGAAAGTATCGTCCTCTTCTCGAATAATGGCATCTGGGTTGGATTTGTAGACTTGGACGACTTCAATCGCTTGTTGCAATGCCAAACTTAGAAATTGCACTTGTTCTTCATTTTGAATTGGCCATGGAACAAATCCTGGCTCATAAAATCGAAACGTTGGCCAAGCATTTGCTCCTCGAAATTTCAGACCAAGCTCTTTTATTTGTTTCAGCTCGTCTGGATACAACTCAGTCCTACTGTCGAAAGAAAGCATCAAGCAATACTGTGAGTACATCAGATCTATGTCCGTTTCTCCATCCATCATTTTAAAAAGAGTCTCAAGGCCTTCTGTTCCTAAATATACAGCCAGACCGTATAGCTCGCCTCCGTTGCCCATAATGCAGCAATAACCGATCTCCCCATTCACCGGATTCTCTACACCAAAAATATGAGCATTTGTAAAATAACTCCAACATTCAGCTTTTTTAAATGCTGCTGCCGCATCATACAGAGTTTGCCACTGCTCTAATTTCGTATTCAACTGATACATTAATTCTATTGCTCCCATCCATTACATTTTAGAAACTAATTTCCACTTTGAAACCCAGATCCTTCAGCCATTTAAAACGTCAAAAATTACAATCGGAATATCCTTTCCAATTCAAAAACACACTCTGAAAAAGCAAATGAACACAACTTGTCCTCTCTTCCAAAAACTTCTCGCTTTTGAAACGAACCCTCTTCTAATCCATACACCTCAACAGTTTGATGCGCAGGGTCAACAATCCAATATTCCAAAACACCAAACTTCTCATATGTTTTAAATTTTTGGTTTCTATCTTTAATCGCAGTAGATGGAGATAATATTTCAACAATGAGCTCAGGGGCGCCTTTGCCTCCCTTATCATCGATTTGGGATGGATTACAAATGACAGATAGATCTGGCTGACAGACTGTATCCGGATTGTCGTATTCTTCAGTCTCACTTAATCTCACAGCAAACGGAGCGATAAAAACCTCACATAATGAACCTTGGAGAAATGAATGGAGTTCAAGAAATATACTTCTTAGAATCCGTTGATGTGTCGTAGAAGGAGCAGGTGTCATGTTAAAAGGAACTCCATTAATTAACTCCCATCTGCCTTCCCATTCAAGTAGATCTTGAAATCTATAGCGATGATCCTGTTCCGGCATTTTCATGAGAAGTTCCTCGCTCTCTACAATATTTCCCTTATTTTAACACAGTCAAATGAAAAGTCGAAGCTGAATAGAAAATCCGCCCACCACCACATATCCCCCATATACTTGAATATATTTAATAACAAGCTTTATTCCCCTATGTCTGATTAGCGTTCTGCTTATCATAAACGCCAAGGAGGTGTCCCCATGACAGAACCCTTATTTATCGTTTCCAAAGAGGATTGGTCACTCCACCGCAAAGGATACCAAGATCAAACCAGGCATCAAGAGAAGGTCAAAGATGCAATTAAACAGAACCTTCCTGATCTCGTTACAGACGAAAGCATCGTCATGTCCAATGGAAAACAAGTCGTGAAGGTACCGATAAAAAGTTTGGACGAATACCGCTTCCGCTACAACTTCAACAAAGGCAAGCATGTCGGTCAAGGCGATGGTGATTCACAGGTTGGCGATGTACTTGGAACAGACCCGCAGCCTGCCCAAGGTCCAGGCAAAGGCGAAGGTGCTGGCGATCAAGCTGGCGAGGATTATTACGAAGCCGAAGTGAGTATGGAAGAGCTGCAAGCGATGCTTTTCTCCGAACTGGAGCTGCCGAATTTGCAGCAAAAAGAGAAGCGGAACATGACGTCCACCGAAGTTATTTTCAACGATATCCGTAAAAAAGGGATCATGTCCAACATTGATAAGAAGCGGACGATCCTCGAAAATATGCGCCGCAATTCGCGAGGCAGCTCGCCGGGTATCCACCATATTTCACCAGACGATTTGCGTTTCAAAACTTGGGAAGAAATCGAAAAACCGCACTCCAATGCGCTTATTATTGCCATGATGGATACCTCTGGGTCCATGGGCTCCTTCGAGAAGTACATAGCCCGCAGCTTCTTTTTCTGGATGACCCGCTTCTTGCGCACGAAATACGAGAACGTTGAGATTGTGTTCATCGCGCATCATACCGAGGCTAAAGAGGTGACAGAGGAAGAGTTTTTCACGAAAGGCGAGAGCGGGGGCACGATCTGTTCCTCGGCTTATCAAACAGCTATTGATATTATTGATAAAAGGTACCCCCCTTCTCAGTTCAATATCTATCCCTTTCATTTCTCGGACGGCGATAATTTAACATCAGATAACGAGCGCTGTGTGAAGTTAATTACGCAATTAATGGAGCGTTCGAATATGTTTGGCTACGGGGAAGTGAATCAATATAACCGCAGCTCTACGCTGATGTCCGCTTTCCGCCATATCAACAATCCGAAATTTTTGCATTACGTCATCCGTGAAAAAGGTGAAGTGTATAAAGCGTTGAAAACCTTTTTTACCAAAAAGGAAGGAGTGCCTGCACAGTGAGTAAATCCGAAATCCAGAAGCTGGAATATGCCATTGATGAAATCACGGAGATCGCGAAAGGCTTTGGGCTCGACTTCTTTCCTATGCGATACGAAATCTGTCCGGCAGAAATTATCTACACCTTCGGTGCCTATGGGATGCCGACACGCTACAGTCACTGGAGCTTTGGTAAAAATTTTCATCGCATGAAAACGCAGTACGACTTTGGACTTAGTAAAATTTACGAATTGGTCATCAATTCGGACCCCTGCTACGCCTTCCTTTTAGACGGAAATTCGCTGATTCAAAATAAACTCATCGTCGCGCACGTGCTCGCTCACTGCGACTTTTTCAAAAATAACGCACGCTTCTCCAAAACGAATCGCAACATGGTCGAGAGCATGTCCGCTACGGCTGAACGCATCCGCCAATATGAAATTGAACATGGTATCGATGAGGTTGAACAATTCATAGATGCCGTTCTGGCCATCCAAGAGCATATTGACCCTGTATTAACACTAACCTATGGCCAAACTCGCAAACGACAAGAAAATAACAAAGCCGCTACACCATCAGTACGAGGCGAAGCCACTTACGGCTATGAGGATTTATGGGACTTAGATAGTCGAAACAAGCCTATTGTCTCCTTGGATAAAGAAGATACGAAGCGTTTTCCACCGAAACCGGAGAAGGATCTCCTTCTTTTTATAGAGGAAAATGCCCCATATATGGAGGAATGGCAACGGGATATCCTGACCATGCTGCGCGATGAAATGCTCTACTTCTGGCCGCAGCTTGAAACCAAAATCATGAACGAAGGCTGGGCTTCCTACTGGCATCAACATATCCTGCGTGAGCTGGATTTGACCGAGGAAGAAACGATCGAGTACTCCAAGCTGAACTCCTCCGTCGTCGTTCCCTCTCGCCATTCATTAAATCCTTATTATCTGGGTGTCAAAATTTTTGAAGACATCGAAAAGCATTGGGATGCTCCGACGGATGAAGAAATCCGCAGATTCGGGCGGCAGCCTGGGCAAGGCAGGAAAAAAATCTTCGAAGTTCGCGAATATGAATCTGATACCTCGTTTATCCGTAACTATTTGAATAAACCACTGGTTGAAGAGTTAGATCTGTACGTGTTTGAGAAGAAAGGCCCTGAGTGGAAAATCACAGACAAAACATGGGAAAATACGCGGGATCAGCTTATTTACTCCAGAGTGAATGGTGGTTTCCCTTACATCGTGGTCGAAGATGKGGACTATCAGCGCAACGGGGAGCTTTACTTGAAGCATGCTTTTGAAGGCGTGGAGCTGGATTTGAAATATGTCGAGCGGACGTTGCCGTATATTTATAAGCTGTGGGGTAAAACCATTCATATGCACACGTTGGTGGAGGATAAGCCGGTGTTGTTTAGTTTTGATGGGAAGAAGCATCATCGGAGATTTTTGTGAGAGAAAGCCCAACCCTGAGGGGTTGGGCTTTTGGGTGTGCATGTATCTCGCTAAAAATAGCAGGTCAATATTCCGATATAGTAATGGTTAGCTACTCAGAACTAAAGGAGGAACCTCATGGACATTCCAGCTATGTCAATGTCATTAGCCCAAAACAATTTATCCCAAGCAGTTGGAATAAGCGTTTTGAAAATGGCGAAAGAGCAAATGGCCGAACAAGGCCAACAAGTGGTCCAATTAATTAAACGCAGTGTGCAGCCGAACTTAGGCGGAAATCTTGATATAAGTGTTTAAACCCACCTCTCTGCGACGGGGCAGCCACATATTGCGGAACGTCAGTGCGCTATTCTAATGAAATCAGTCATTTTCGCATGTTAACGGAACGTGGGTGCACTATTTGCGCGAATTTGTCTAAAAAAGGTCATTCCATACGGAAATAGCGAACCTACATTCCCTTCCTTATCAAAAAACTCGATTTAAGAGCAAATAAGAGACCTACGTTCCCTTCGGCAACGTAGGTCTCTTATTAATCCCCGCCTTCTGGAGCTCTGAGACTAAATCTCTATTCTAAATTAAATAACCGTACGGTTTCCTGGATCGATAATCCAATACTCCTGTACCCCATATTTCTGATATAAATTAAACTTCTCGCATGATCAAGTTAGTCGTTGCCAACTTTACACCGGCGGCTTCCTTATAAGTGAGCAATTGGCAATAGATGTTATAGCCATGTATAAACCAACGAGCTGAGACCAACATTAATGAAGTTACATTACCTAAACACCAAAGGAGACTTCGTTATGCAACAGGAAATACAACCTAATTATCAAACGCAAACTACACCGAGTACCAACCACGGCGGTCATGAACTATTCGATTTACATGAGGTGCTGGCCTGTACCATCAATGTACTGGACCAATTCATGATGTTTAGACAGTTTGTACAAGATAGCGAGCTGCTGGACATTCTGGATCGTCAATACCAGTTCACACTTGCCCAGTACAATTTAACCGTTGAATGCTTCACAACCGGGCAAAAGCCAAGCCAAGAAACGTCCACGTATATGATTAGGCAGTTATCGGATCCGATCTATGGCATTAAGCCAACTCAGCCGAAAAAGCCCAACCAGTCGCTCGCTGATGTGAAAGATGCAGGAATTAGCGGGCATATGCTTGGCCTGGTCAAAACACATGCGTCGTTGCTAACCATGACCGCCGTGGAAGTGACGAATCCCGTTGTTCGGCGCGTATTAGCCTCTCAGGTACAAAATTTTATAGAAATGGCTTATGAAATCTTCCTTTATCAAAATAGACTTGCCTACTACCAGGTGCCACAATTAGAAGCTTCCGATATGCAAAGCATGCTGACCGCATTCGTTCCCGCAACCGGAGCCCCACAAATGCCGCCGAATAACAGAGGGGCAGCCTCTGTGCACTAGCTAGCAGCTTGTGAAGCCCAGCATCGGCCCCATGGCCGCTGCTTGGGCTTTCTCATATTTGTAGCCAGGGTTATGGAGGTCAATCACGGATGGCAACATTGCGGCATAACAACAGTAACAACAACACAAACAAGCTATCCTGGTGGCAGTTAGCTTTATTCGGTATTGGTTGCACAATAGGAACTGGTTTCTTCCTTGGTTCTAGCATCGCCATTCAAAAGAGCGGTTATTTTGTTGTCGTTATATTTCTTTTGGCAGCGTTAGCAACCTTATTTGTCTATGAAGCCTTAGCACAGATGACGGCTGCCAACCCTGAAAAAGGATCTTTTCGGAATTATGTTAGGGAAGCATTTGGCCGCTGGGCAGGCTTTGGCGTGGGATGGTTGTATTGGTCCTCGGAGATGCTCATTTTAGGCAGTTCCTTAACGGCAATTGGGATTTTCACGCAATTCTGGTTTCCTAATTTGCCACTCTGGTTGTTGACTGCGATTTACTCGTTCCTGGCCCTATTAGTTGTTATTCTTGGCTCGAAAGGCATTAACAAAACTGAGAATATATGCGCCATTGTAAAAATCACGGCATTACTCCTATTCATCGTAATCGCAGGGATTACTTTCCTCAAAGGAACCCACATCATTCAGCCCATTCAGGGTAGTAGCGCTCATGCTCATTGGTTTGCTTCAGGATGGACCGGCGCATGGAAAGGGCTTTTATATGCGTTTTATGCATTTAGCGGCATAGAGGTCATGGGTTTTATGGCCATCCATTTGCGAAATCCCAAAGAAGCCTCTAAGGCTGGGAGGCTTATGCTGCTTACGATCACAGTGCTCTATGTGTTCTCTATTAGTTTAGCACTTCTTTTTATGACCAAGGATCATTTAACGCCTGATAAAAGTCCGCTGCTTCTCGCTCTTGACTTCATGGGATTACCTATTCTCGTGCACATGATGAATGGCGTACTGATTATTGCAGGATTTTCTATCCTCGTTGCCTCACTATATGGCGTATCAACGATGCTGGTAGCTTTAGCGGAAGGCGGCGATGCCCCGCCATGGCTGGCTAATAGGAAAGGCAAGAAGCAGTTACCACTGTATGCACTAGGTGTGAATACGATCGGGTTATGTGTTTCTATCGTCCTTGCGCTAGTCATGCCAAGCCAAATCTTTGAACAAATAACCACGGCTGGGGGCTTGGTACTCCTATATACGTGGTTGCTTATCGTCGCATCGTATCTGAAACAACTTCGGCCAAACCTTAGCGGGCAACTTAAATCTTGGATCGCTATCCTTCTTATCTTGGCAGCAGTTACGGGTCCACTCTTGGAGAAAACCGATCGAGCTGGGTTTTGGAGTAGCCTTCTTATCGTCATGGTAATTATCCTAATTACGTTGTGGATGAAGCATAAATCAGAACGAAGAGAGCCTGCTTAACGATATCCTATTTATGAAATAGCACGCCCACAGCTTTTAATTTATTTTTCATAAACGTGTACGGACATTTAGAAGGGACGCTTTCGTCATCACGTAAGAAATATTGCTTCCATTCTTGGTTATCCTCTTGCCCGTACCATTTCAGTGAAGGATGTGCGGGGATACCGTCGTACGCCTCTAATTTTTGGCGAATGCGTTTTTTCATATTACGTCCAAAAGGGGTAGTATCGTTGATTTCTTCAAACACCCATCGCGGTTGGAAGGCAATGAGGAAATGCGGAAACATTCGACTCTTCCTAACCACATGGGCAGGTGTCCCGCAAAAGGAGAAATACGGCTGCCCATCATGGCAGAATTCCCAAGAATGGTGCGAAGGATCCTTTGATATATGTTCAGGCCAAGGCGCCTCATCTTTGGCGCTGATTCGGCTTAAAACAGACCAAAATAGCCCCTCGTAGTCTTCTACTGAGAAGCTATTCAGCATGTCTGTTGGTGTATGAAAAAATATAACCAGCGAGGCAAATTTACCAGTTTCCCGCGAGCATCTGCCATATGCCTGAAGGAGCTGCGAGGCGTCGAGGGCAGCTTGCTCTGATCTCGGATCCGCAGCAAAACCGAATCGCAGGTTATTGGTAAGAAAGCCTTGACGGCCAGGTATACAAGGGTACGTATTTCCTGAATCCGCAATCATATTGCCGAATTGACGAAAAGCGTCCTGCTGCCATGGGGCAAGGGTGTTCATATGTGTATTAAGCCAGTCTTTGGCGTATAGATCAGCCATGTCATGATAGCCTCCTTCGCGAGTACGAAGCATACTATGCGAAGGAGAAAAGATGGGTGAGTATCTCGGTTAGGAGATACAACTGGACGTGTAAACCTCTGTCTAACCAGTTAGCTGCTTATAAGCTTGATAACCGAAGTACATACCGAAGCCAATGAGAGAAAGGCCAGCTATGACAGAAATCGTTTGCAGGGTCGTGCGATTCCCGAACTTGTGGAAGGAGCTGGCGAGCGTGGCCATAGCAACATCCCACAGAAGAATGCCTGCAAAGATGCCGGAGGTATGCCAAAGCACCTGGGTAAGGCCATAATTCTGCACACTTTCGGCTAAAATGGAGCCATAAATGCCGAGCCAAAATAAGATATTCAGCGGATTGGTAAGTGCCATAATAAATCCAGAACGGAAGGAGCTTACGCCGCTGGATTGGGCGTCACGAGAGTTAGCTTCCTGGGTTTTCTGCACGTTTCTTAATGTATCAATACCCGTGTAGATAAGTACAAAACAGCCAAACAACCATAGAAATGTTTTCATAAACGGGGTCGTCAAGAAATGGGCTAATCCAAAATAAATAAGCAGCATATACAATAAATCGGCACACATCGCGCCCAATCCGATCAACCACGCCCCAGTAAAGCCAAATCTGGCTCCCTTGTCGAGTTGTGCGGCGTTAATAGGACCGATTGGTGCCGATAGCGAAATTCCAAGAAACAGATAAGTGATAAAAGCATCCATAGACTTCGCCCCCTGATTAGCAAATAACTTGTACAAGTTATTGTATGAGAGGCACTAATCCATTAGAAGATCAAATGATGTCAACGTGAATAGGTGTGCATTTGTATCCATTGCAGAGACTTTCTGCGCAGGGACAAGCAGATATAGCCACAACTAGATCCATTTCTGCACGAAGCTCGATATAATCTCCAGCTTTGGATAGAGGCTTCTCAACACTAATTTGTCCAGATGGCTGAATGATGGTGTTCATGAATAAATTAAAGGGATAATGCTGATCTGGAGCAGGGATCTCAAATGATGCCAATGCTTCATTTAAGTTCGTATAACAGCTGGTATGGTCTTGCTTATTGTACAGCAGCTCATACATTTCAGGCCGACAGGCCGAGTTGATAAAATCGTGCTGTCCTACCGTATCCTTCATAATAGTGAGCATAGGGGTATATTTATTGGAGTAGATCATATCCCCGGGCTTCACTTTCATCGCATGTAAAGCGTCCATAGTAACACTAGGGTCAAGTCGCTCGCTGATATCATCCTCACGATAGGCCACAAAGTCCGCAACTTGTTCTCCTTCTACATCGGTAACCCGAATCACTTGGCCCTTCTTGATCTGGAGACCGAAACCCTCTGTAGCCGGGATTTGCCAATGTTGTTTACTCATTCGTGTCCTCCTAAACTTAGGTAAGTTCCTCTTACAGTATGGCTTATCCTTTGTGGATTTATGATAAATTGCGAGCAAAGCGCCCGCGGAATGCCATAACGGCATTTTACAAAAAGAGAAAGCCCAATCTCTTAGATTGGGCTTTCAGTTAGCTCTGAAATACCTTAACAATGGTGGCAGCCACCATTTTAAGGAACGTCAGTGAGCTATTTACATAAATACAGGTATTTTCGCGGTGAAACGGAACGTAGGTACGCTATTTAGGTAGATTCGGCTTAAAAACGCCTCTCTTGCGAGAAATAGCGAACTGTCGTTCCGCACCTCATCAAAAACCCCCTTTTTGAAGCAAATAAGGGATCCACGTTCCCCTTTCGGCAACATAGATCCCTTATTAAGCCTTCTCAATGCCGGGCAGTCGCCAGGCTTCAAGTCCGACAAGACCTTCCGCTTCCGCCTACGCCTCTGCCTACTCCCACTTAAACGTAAACGTCGCAACAATGAACGACACGACTAGCCAGATGGCGAGCATCAGCCCTTCCTGCCACAGATCCCCGATGCCCGCGCCTACATTCATAATCTGCCGAAGAGCAGTGCTGAGCTGGGTAATCGGGATCGACTTCACGATCGGCTGCAAGAACTCCGGCATGCTAGAAATAGAGAAGAACACGCCGCCCAAGAACATCAGCGGGAACGAGATCAGTCCGGAAATCGGCCCTACGCTTTCTGGGGTTTTGGCCAAACCAGCGATAATGAAGCCGATCGACATGAATGTCAATGTTCCCATGACAACGAACAGCAAAAGCAGCCACCACGAGCCATTCACCTGCGTGCCGAAAATCAAAGCACCGACAAGCAGTACGATCAAGGCCTGCGCCGTGTTCATTACAAGACGTGCAGTAATCTGCGCGGCGATGAACGTCGACGCCTTCAGCGGTGTACTTTGCATGCGTCGCAGCACACCTCGCTCACGCCATGAAGCTATTTGTCCCGAAACGCCATTTAAGTTGTTGGTCATGATCATCATGGCCAGAATACCAGGTACAAGGAAATCGATGTAGCGAAGCTGCAAAGCTTGCACGCCAACCGGTTCAATTTTAACAATTGGCATATAGTTGGACATTTGCTTAGAAACGCCATCCGCCACTTGACCTATTGTTTGCAAACCGATCTGTGCACTCTGTTGGTTCGTTTGATCATAATAAACCTGAAGGAAGCTGGCCTTCGAGCTATCTGCTTCTTTCAGCCCCACTGCTTGCCCGTAATTTTTCTGAATCACGACGACTAACTTCTGATCCCCATGTTTCAGTTGCTCAAGCGACTTATCTAAGTCATCTGCAGGCTTTAGCTTCAAAATACTATTCGCTTGGAGCGCCTCCACCATGACTCTGGATTCCGTACTTTGATCCTGATCAATGACGACGCCATCGACGATGATATCATTTCCCTTGCCAAGAAAGGAACCGAGCATAATCATGAAGAAAAGCGGCATGAACAAGGTGAATATCAACACTTGTCGATTACGAACAAAAAAACGAAGCTGGCTTAACGTCAACTGGATATAAGCATTCATTCTGCTTTCAAGCTCCTTCCGGTCATGGAAATAAACACATCTTCCAGCGTAGCCGTTCGTGTCTGCAAGTCAGCCAATTGCCATCTGCCGCCAGCGCTTTGCTCGACGAGATCAATAAGCGATTCCTGTAGTTTATCTGTATAAAGGACGAACACATCCTTGCGCACGTCTATGCCCTTGACTTCACGAATATCGCGAAGTTCCTGTACAACTGATTCCATGTCCGCTTCCGCCAAATCTTGCAATCTAAACTCGATCGCGCTATCCGATTGCAAGCTGCTCACAAGATTACGCGGTGTATCCAATGCGACGACTTTCCCTTGATCCATTAAACAAATACGATCGCAAAGCACGTGCGCTTCCTCCATATAATGCGTGGACAGCACAATCGTTTTGCCTCGCTCCTTCAGCTTGAGAATAATTTCCCACAGTGTTCGTCTTGCTGTCGGATCTAACCCTGTCGTAGGCTCATCCAAGAAGATGACCTTGGGATCATTCAAAAGCGCAAGACCAATCGCAAGCCGCTGCTTTTGCCCACCGGATAGATGCTTGACACGACCGTTTCTTTTATCAACCAATGTCATGTCTTCTAATAGCGGACCAATCGGAACAGAACTCGGATAGAAGCTCGCATACATCCTCATAATTTCCTCTACCGTCAACAACTCGAATAACGAAGTTGATTGCAATTGAACACCAATGACTTCCTTGACCTTACCCAAATCCTTCTGTGTATCAAATCCAGCCACAATAGCACGTCCGCCGTCAGGCTTCCGCAACCCTTCGATCATTTCCATCGTTGTCGTTTTCCCAGCACCATTCGGACCAAGCAAACCAAATACCTCGCCTTGATAGACCTGGAAATTAACGCCTCGCACAGCTTGGAAGGACCCATAATTTTTAATTAAGCCATCCGCTTCAATAACAATGTGTGAAGACTCCATAAAGCTAGCCCCCTCCGTTTCCAAATTTTCCGTAACTCCCCCTATCATACAAAATAAACAGATACGCCGTCCAACACCACTATGAAATATCTACTGACAGAACTAGTGGAATTCCGACAACGCCAATCGACGAACTTATTGAGAAAGTTATGATAATCTAAATATCTACTTAGCAAACAAAATCAGAAGGAGATGTGTTGAAGTGAGAATGAATATTTTATTTAATAAAAAGCCGATTTCCGTTAATTTCGTCGGCACGGACCATAAGTTAATTCCCTCTTTGATCAACGCACTTCGCCATAACAAATTCACCACCATGAATTTAGTTAACTCGTTAGAGCGTGTAGATTTATTTAGTTCAGAAGCCATTTTATATGCTAAAGATGGGAATAAGGCGCGCATACCTATTTTCTAATTCTTGTCGTTACATAGATGTTTCGGAAAAACGCCTACGAATGGTAGATTCCTTCGTAAGCGTTTTTTTTCGTAGATAAATAGGCATATCTCTCCTAGTCTTTTCATAGACTAATAGAAATGAAGGAGACTACTACAGCTGGGATGGAGAAATCTATGTACCTTATTCGCCTTTTTAAAGCGCATGCTGCTCAGCTACTAATCTATCTACTTATCGTAATCATCAGTTTTGTATGGACCTTAATTTGGGGCCTTCACACCACCTCACAACTGCCTCCACAAGCAAGTGCCGAGTATAGCATTAAACCTGCAACAAACGGTGTCCTTCTGCACGTTATTCAAACTACTCCTGAAAACATAGGACTCAAAGCCATTACAGCAAATGTGACCGATCGGCAGGACAATGGGATTAATGGCGGGTTTTTCTGGCAGKGGTATTTACTAAGCATCGCAGTGACCAATGATCAGCCTGTGAAGGGGCAGCCTGGCGACTACGGTTCAGGTTGGTACAATACAGATCGGAAGCGAGGAACACTTGTGTGGGATGAGAAGGCGCAAACCTTTACCGTCCAAGTTGTCGAAAATGCAAGTGAGTTACAGGTGCTGGATCGCACCCGATATTGGGCGCAGGGAGGCGTAAGCATGGGGCTTACGAATCCATTGGGTTGGGCCGAGCAAGCCATTTCGGAAGAAATGCCAGTCATTAACGAGAAGCGCATGCGATCTGGTATTGTGTATGATCGAATGAACAACGTGTATCTGGTAGTAGCGCCTACCCCTTGTACCGGCGAAGAGTTCCGAACAGCTGTACAGGAGCAAGTAGGGGAGAAACAGCTGGTCGATGGGCTTTTCCTTGACGGCGATGGTTCCTCTCAGCTGAAAGTCGCGAATTTCTTACTGCCCGGTGACCACCGCGAGGTGTATCAGATGATAGCTTTGTTGAAATGAGCAGAGGGAGGTCGGCGAAGTCGGAGCCTGGTGGGCAGCAGTGATGACCGCTATCATTGACCACTAAACCACAACCACTAACCCTAACCGCTAACCACTAACCACAACCACTAACCGCTAACCACCGACACCCCTAGACGAGTCACCCCGCCTATTAACTGGAAAAGTGGACCTCTGTCAAGAAAGTAGACACCTGCTAAGAGAATTAACCAACACTTTTATAGTAGTTTTCTTCGAATCGAACGGGTGAAAGGTAACCCAAAGAACCATGGATCCTTTTACGATTATAAAAAAGTTCAATGTATTCGAACATATCAATGTATTCGAACATATC
>NZ_JBFRGR010000051.1:0-35304 GCF_052115445.1 Paenibacillus sp. 2RAB27 | reverse complement strand
AGGGATAAGGGATAAGGGATAAGGGATAAGGGATAAGGGATAAGGGATAAGGGATAAGGGATAAGGGATAAGGGATAAGGGATAAGGGATAAGGGATAAGGGATAAGGGATAAGGGATAAGGGATGAGGAGTGAGGAATGAGAGATAAGAGTAGAGAGAAGAGAGAAGCGAGAAGCGAGAAGAGGGGGAGGTGTAGAGTGAGAGGTTGAGGTTCAAGTAGCATGGGTAGGCCTGCCGTGGGGCAACTACATCGCAAAATATTTTTTCTGAAGTATCTACAATTTCAAAATTAGCCGATTCCCCCAAATAGTTAACACTTTCACAATCTCAGAAATGACTTTTAGGAACCTTCTGTACAATATTTCGGATCCAATTTATGAATACAATGAGTCAATCGAAATCGAGGTGCATTGCTACTCCGCCCTATAAGAATTCTATTCCCACATAAATCAGGTAAACAATGAGTCAATCGAAATCGAGCCCGCACCACTACTCCATCGTCAAAGAATTCCACTCCCACACAAATCAGGTAAACAATGAGTCAGTCCAACTCGAACCCGAACCCGCATCACTACTACTTCACCTAAAATAATTCGATTTATTAACAAAACGGTTAAGAAATTAGGCGATCTAATTCGAACCCACGTCACTTACTCTGCCCTGAAAGAATTCCATTCCTACAAAAATCAGTACACAATGAAATCTAACTCGAGTCCACTTCGTCCTTAAAGTAAGGTTCACTGCCATTCGAAGCTGTTTACAGATCTCCTCCCCATACGATGCGCCGCGAGTGTTGTAACATAATTAGCTTGAACAAGTAGACAATAGCAATCAATTGTAGGTATCTCAGAAAAGATAATAATCCAGAGTACTCTCGCCAAAATAAACATTTTTTTCTTTGCATGGAAACAAATGTTCGATATAATACATATGGGAACACAAGTTCTAATAATGGGGTGGATCTGATATGGAAATGCATCTAATAGGTTCAATGAGTAATGCTTTCCAATCAGAGGAAGAGTGTGAGCAGTTCTTAATGAGAAGTCGCTGGGCAAATGGGTTCTCTTGTCCGAGATGTGATCATAATTCATTTTATAAAGTGAAAACACGTAGTTTACTTGAATGTAAGGAGTGCCGGACTCAAATATCTATTACTGCTGGTACTGTCATGCATAAATCGAAGTTACCTTTATTACTCTGGTTCAAAGCCATTCGAATATTGATTCAAGATGAATTGACCTATTCGATCCCATCTTTTGCAAATTTGCTTAGTGTGAACTATCGGACTGCTAAGTTGATACTTGATAAAATTCAATTAGCCTTACACAAGCAATATGCCCGTTTGGGGAAGCCTAAGACAGAAAAGCTTACTGCAGAGTCTATAGCAGACAATTTTGAGCAACCAAAGAGTGAAGAGAAAAACATTAGAGTTAAGAAGAATACGAGTATTTTAGCAAGCTTCCTGTTTAGGACTTCTAGAAACGTTAAATATGCCGAAGAAGATATGATTAAAAAGTGGATGCATGCGTGTATATCTGTGTTTTTGTATCCGCATTTTTTACGATATTTTCAAGTCGTCTGAAAATAAAGAAAAACCTGATCACAGAAGTCGTGAAAAGGTTATTTGAGTAAGAACTAGTAATTATTCAACGATAAGCGTTGTTTTCATATTCGCATGGCCAGATCCGCACATGATGGAGCAAGTGATAGGAAATGATCCTGTTTTATCTGGTGTAAAGGTAACGGTTTTATTTCCATTGTTGAGGTTGATGTTAAACTCTTTAATGGATGCTCCGTGAATACCTTGGGAATTGTCGAGTGTGATTGTGACAGACTCGCCTTTTTTGATGCGATATTCGGTTTTATCAAATTGAAAATTTGTAGCTTTTAATACAACTTCTTGTCCACCTGCTGCAGCTTTCGTAGTAGCGGTTGGTGAAGCTGTGGCTGCCGTAGTTGCAGCTGACGTTGTAGTAGTTGGTGTTGTTTTGGAGTCTTTGTTTCCACATGCTGTGATGGCAATAAGTACTGCTAGTCCCATCATAAGAATTGTAAGTTTTTTCATGGGTACCCCTCCGTATACATAATAATATCCTCATTATTGTACACGACCTATTTCCAAATTACAGTGACAAACTGGTGAAACCACAAAGAAAAGATCGGCCCGGCGAGTGAGAACGCTGCAGGCCGATCTTTTTTTTGGCTTTACCTTAGCTATCAGTTATGGAAACTGACAAGTTTATCGACGATCTTCTCTGCCTGTGAGCCCTTGTTCGAAAGGGGTTTTTACAGGAATGAATAGGTCGATGATCCCAATGACTAAAGCAGCTAAAATGGCACCTATCATGCTCGTAGACACATTGGTCACAATAAATTGAGCGGCCCAAATGACTAATGCGCTCACAATGAAACCTACGAGACCTCTGCCAAATGGAGTGATTTGTTTGCCGAAGATTCCTTCAATGATCCAAGCCGCGATTGCGATAACGAGCGCCAAGAAAAATGCACTCCAGAAACCACCGACTTTAAATCCAGGGACTAACCAGCTTACAAACATTAAAACCAAAGCTGAAACAATAAACCTTACCAGATGTCCAAGAAGATGCATGTCGTGAACCTCCTTCTTTCTGTCATGGTATGGAACCATTTGACAAAAAAACGATTTTTTKAGCTGAATGCTTTGATTGTGATGATTTGCAGTTCCTTTTGGCAGAGGAATAGATGCACAACTTAGTGTAACCAACTTTGTAATAATTATGGGGGCAGTAACTTCCATATAATCATTGTCTCCGTAGCTAATCAGGATCTATTTGGTTTATAATATAGGTTAGAGAAAAGAGGTTGGAACATTGAATCCGAAAATAATAAAAACATTAGAATATCAGAAGATTTTACATAAAGTAGCTCATCATGCTTCGACATCTTTAGGTAAAGAGACAGCAGAGAAGCTGGAGCCTAAAGGGGATTTCGAACTCGTTAAGCTTCGCCTACAAGCTACTGATGAAGCGGTAAATGTAGAGAGGTTAAAAGGTAATGCACCTTTCGGAGGCATCCGAGATATTCGTGCGCCTCTGCATAGAGCTAGAATTGGTGGCATGTTAAATCCAACAGAGTTGCTGGAGATTTCAACCACGATGTTTGGATCGCGAAGATTGAAGCGATTTGTACTTGCTGCCCATGAGGAATATTCCATCCCTATGTTAAAGGCACAAGTGGAGTTGTTGACTGAAAACAAACAACTAGAAGATAAAATCAATAGCTGCATCGATGAGAATGCAGTAGTTGTGGATGGAGCTAGCCCTGAACTAGGGCGAGTTCGAAGTGAGCTTCGCACAGGTGAAGGTAGAGTTCGCGAAAGATTGGAACAAATGATTCGTAACTCTTCTGTCCAAAAGATGCTGCAGGATGTGCTCATTACGATTCGGAATGACCGATTCGTTATTCCTGTGAAATCAGAGTATCGTTCCAGCTTTGGCGGTATGATTCATGATCAATCGGCTTCTGGTGCGACTCTCTATATCGAACCAGATGCTATCGTGCAATTAAATAATAAAATTCGTGAACTCAAATTTAAAGAAGAAGCTGAGATCGAGAAAATTCTGCGGGCGTTGACTGAGCTAGTTGCTGAACAAGTGGAAGTACTTGTTTTGGATGTGGATCAATTGGCAGAGCTTGATTTTACTTTTGCCAAAGCAGGTTTAGCTAGAGAATTAAAGGCGACAATGCCAAGGTTGAATGATAGAGGCTTTATTAAGATTAAAAGAGGAAGACACCCGCTGATCGCGGCGGATGCCGTTGTGCCACTCGATCTGGAGTTAGGCAATGATTACTCACAAATTATCGTCACAGGCCCGAATACAGGCGGTAAGACGGTTTCTCTTAAAACTGTTGGCCTTCTGAGTCTGATGGCGATGTCTGGACTGTTTGTACCCGCCGAAGAAGGGACGCAGCTTTGCGTATTCGATGCCATTTATGCGGATATTGGCGATGAACAAAGTATTGAGCAAAACTTAAGTACGTTTTCCAGTCATATGACGAATATCATAAGCATTTTACGCGATATGACACCGAAGAGCTTAGTATTACTGGATGAGCTAGGCGCAGGTACCGATCCTGCTGAAGGATCCGCACTTGCGATTTCAATTTTGGACTACATTCATCAAATTGGCTGCCGCATTATTGCAACTACGCATTATTCCGAATTGAAGGCGTATGCTTATCAAAAGCAAGGCACGATTAACGCTAGCATGGAGTTTGATATTCAAACGCTTAGCCCTACATATCGCCTGTTAGTCGGTGTTCCTGGGCGAAGTAATGCGTTTGCTATTGCTGAGCGACTTGGGTTGTCCCGTCGCATTATTGAACATGCGCGCACGCAGGTAGGAGAGGAAGATCAGCGCGTAGAGTCGATGATAGCATCCCTCGAGGAGAATCGCCTGATCGCAGAATCTGAGCGTTATGCTGCGGAAGAGCTGCGCAAAGAAGCTGAAGCGATGCGCAAATCGCTGGAGGCGCAGCAGCTTAAATTCGACGAGCAACGTGATAAACTGCTCGAAAAAGCGGAGCGCGATGCACGCGAAGCCGTTATCAAAGCTCGCCGCGAAGCTGACGAGGTTATCGCGGACCTGCGTCGCATGGCATTGGAAGAAGCCGGAGGGGTCAAGGATCACAAGCTAGTTGAGGCGAAGCGACGTCTGGATCAAGCGACACCAGAACTGCGCAGCAAGCAAGTGCGTGCTTTGAAGAAGCGTCCTGAGCAAATTGAAGCAGGGGATGAAGTCAGGGTGATTTCATTAGGACAGAAAGGTCACGTTGTTGAGCTTGTAGGAACAACCGAAGCCAATGTTCAAATGGGTATTATGAAAATGAAAGTTCAGTTATCCAACCTTGAGAAAACTGGCAATGCGCCTCAGTCAAAGCAACCGCAGAAAGTGGCCACGACGCTGAAGCGAACGCGCGATGATAATGTCAAAATGGAATTGGATATGCGCGGCATGAATATGGAAGAGGCTTTGATTGAGGCAGACCGCTTCTTAGATGAATCCTTCTTGAGTAATTTTGGCCAAGTGTATTTGATTCATGGTAAAGGCACAGGTGTGCTTAGAACGGGGATGCAAGAATATTTGCGTCGACATAGACACGTGAAAAGCTATCGGATGGGTAATTACAATGAAGGCGGAGCCGGGGTTACAGTTGTCGAATTGAAATAACTTATAAATTTTTGATCCTTTTTGAAACTCATTCTTCGGTAATGCGTATGAAATAGATATAAAAGAGTATTAAACCTTAGGAGGAATTTTAGATGGGAATTTTCAAAAGACTTCGTGATATGACAATGGCTTCAATTAATGATTTATTGGATAAGGCAGAAGATCCTGTCAAAATGTTAAATCAGTTTTTACGCGATATGGAAGAAGATATTTTGGAAGCTGAGGCGGCAGTTGCGAAACAAATTGCTATCGAAAAGAAATTTAAACTACAATTTGAAGAGTCCGAAGAGATGGTTACAAAACGTACAGAGCAGGCTATGAAAGCCCTGGAAGCAGGGAATGAAGATTTGGCCCGCCGCGCACTGGAAGATAAGAAAGAGCACCAAGGTCGTTATGATGAATTGAAACGTCAATACGATCTAGCCAAAACGAATGCGGATCAACTTCGTGCACAATTGACAGAGATGAAAGACGAGTTCAATAAAATGAAAAACAAAAAGGATTTGTTAATTGCTCGCGCAGAAACTGCGAAAGCACAAAAACAAATCAACCAAGCAATGTCTGGGTTTGGTACAGACAATGCGGCTAAAGGCTTCGATCGCATGAGCGAAAAAGTGTTGCAAATGGAAGCAGAAGCACAAGCAAGCGGAGAAATTCGTGCCAAAAACCGCAGCTTGGACGATGAGCTTGATGGTTTAGGCTCAAGTAGCAGTGCAATTAACGATGAATTGGCTGCAATGAAAGCTAAGCTTGCTGAAAAAAAACAATCCTAATGTTATACTAGTTGTACCTGCGAGAGACTGAGTCATACTCAGTCTCTACTACCATATATAGGGAATAAGGGATGGAGTTCGAGTCTCTCTACTTGTGTAAAGGAAGGCAGGAGATGATATGAACGAAGAGGTGGATGTCTTGTTAAGTAATCCGTATTTAGCAACGCTTGCTTTTTTTGCTGTAGCAGTGGTCGCGCTTGTTGTTTTCCTTACCATCTTCGAAATGGTCACAAAGTATGATGATTGGGCTGAAATTAAAAAAGGAAATCTATCGGTTGCCATGGCTACTGGTGGGAAAATTTTTGGGATTTGCAATTTGTTCCGTTTCGCCATTTTAAACAATGACACCATGATTCACTCTCTCGTTTGGGCCGGATATGGCTTCGTGCTGTTGTTGGTTGCCTACTTTATCTTTGAGTTCCTAACGCCTTATTTCAAAATTGATGAGGAAATTAAGAAGGATAATCGTGCGGTAGGTTTCTTATCCTTAACGTTGTCTGTCTCCTTATCCTATGTGGTTGGAGCTTGCGTAACTTAGTATCATAAAATATAGAATGTATTGTTTCACTTAATAATTCGGCTATATTTCTTGATAAACGCATCCGTCCTAAAAGGACGATGCAGCCGTTTATTTTGCATAGTCTTGGAGGCTTGAACAATGAAATACCTGTGGGGAACCTTGTTTGCTATTGCGCTTGTGTTTGTAGCGGCAGGGGTTTATTATGTATGGAAATATGCATAGATGCAATTAGCTGGAGGATTTAGCAATGAGTAGCAATGAAGAAGTTGTATGTCCGTGGTGCCAAACCGAGATCGTATGGGATCCCGAAATTGGGCCAGAGGATGAGTGTCCACACTGTTTTAATGAATTGAATGATTACCGCAGCATTGATTTGAAGGTTAAGCAGACAGGGCAGAAACTTCGTTTCAATGAGCAAGAATATGCCGAATCCGATGAGGATTTATCATTGGCTTGGGATGATTCCGATGAGCCGCTTGATAAGTATGGCGAGAAGGTACAACAATTAACAGACGAGCAGGAAGAAGCACCAGAGTGCTCGAGTTGTCATGAATTCTTGCTCCTAGCTGGAACTGAAGTGACAAGCGGAGCTTCCTTCACCCCCACTATTCCCAAAACGTTGGGGAGTGCGTTCTTAACAGGCCCTTTCACGACGGATGTTTATGTGTGTCCATCTTGCTTCCGAGTTGAGAAAGTGCTCTCAGATACGGACCGATTGCTGATGGTTGAACGCATCAAATCAGAATAAGATCGTTGAAAATGGAACCGAGTCCTCGTGGATTCGGTTTTTTTGCATGAATTGGTCATATTTTCACTCCAAAGGGGAAGCTTAACAAGAGCCCATATTCGGTCTTAGTTAGGAGGAGGAATATGCAAACGAATCAAACGAATGTGAAAAGCAAAGGGAAGCTGGACGCTCAAGCGATCCTTCTGCTCGTTGTTCATGCACTATTCGGCGGAGCCAATGCCTTATCAGGTACATTCGTCGGTGTTTATCTATGGAAAGCCAAAAACGACTTTACTTTAATCGGTTGGTTCACCTTAACGACCCATTTGACGATGGCTATTACTTTTTGGTTAGCCGGAAAGTGGGTGAAAGAACACAATAAAATGAATTGTTTGCGTATTGGTGTATCCATATCAGCGTGTTTTTACATGCTGGTGCTCTGGATGGGGACTAGCAGTGTCCATTACTTCGTTTGGTTGGGTATGGTCCAAGGAATCTCTGTAGGCTTATTCTGGATAGCTTTCAACGTCGTTTACTTTGAAGTGACAGATCCAGATAATCGCGATCGATTTAATGGTTGGGTTGGCCTATTAGGTGCTGGTGCAGGGATTATTGCTCCGTGGATTTCAGGTTTACTCATCGTTTCATTAGGGGACGGAGCAGGATATCGTCTCATCTTCTCTATCTCGTTAGGCATATTTCTACTAGGCGTTGTGGTTAGTTTTTTTCTGAAGAAACGGAAATTGAGTGGCACTTACGAGTGGCTCTTGCCGCTGCGGATCCTTAGGCAACCTCAAACACCTTGGAAGCGAGTAAGTCTGGCTTTACTTTTTCAAGGCGTGCGAGAAGGTGTATTTGGATTTATGATTGGATTACTCGTGTACATATCGACTTCAAGTGAAGCAAGTTTAGGTAATTTCGCTCTAATTACTTCATCCGTAGCGTTAGTTAGCTTCTGGGCAGCAGGGCGCTTCATTCGACCTTCTTTTCGTAAAAAGAGTATGTTCATCGGCTCGGTGATGGTTGTTCTCGTGATCTTGCCATTTTTTTGGAAAATGTCGTTCAGCACCTTGCTGATATTCGGGATTGGTTCTGCACTCTTTTTTCCCATGTACTCGATTCCAATGGTGTCCGCAGTGTTTGATTTGATTGGATCGGATGATGAAAGTGCCAAACAACGGGAAGAGTACATTGTTTTGCGTGAGTTATCGCTGAATGTGGGGCGCGTATGTGGCGTGCTTATATTTATATGTGTTATTTCTTGGAGTAAAGAGCCCCTTGTCATCAATGTGCTGTTACTCGTCATCGGAAGCTCCACTTTCTTCTCATGGGTATTTATTCGAAACCAGCTGCCGGCAGCCAAGTCTTGACAGCGGCTAGGTTTCAGGCTGAAAATGTGAGTAGCATGAGTATGGGATAAGGAGGGGGCACCAATGCCGCCAAAAATGGTGAATAGCATCACAGAGCTGATCGGAGATACCCCCGCGGTGCGCGTCAATCGCATATTGGAACCGGAAGCTGCTGAGCTGTATGTAAAGTTGGAGTATTTCAATCCGAGCGGGAGCGTAAAGGACCGGGCTGCATGGAATCTCATTGATCAGGCTGAGAAGTCAGGACAACTTCAGCCAGGTGCAACTATCATTGAGCCTACAAGCGGAAATACGGGGATCGGACTAGCGATGAACGCGGCTGCCAAGGGCTATAAGGCTATCTTGATTATGCCGGACAATATGAGCAAGGAACGCATAAATATCCTGAAAGCATACGGCGCCGACGTTGTTCTAACGCCAGCCGCATTACGGATGCCAGGTGCAATTGCTAAGGCTGTGGAGTTACGGGATCAAATCCCCGGAAGCTTTATCCCACAGCAGTTTGAGAATCCAGCGAATCCGAGCATTCATCGCATTACGACTGCACCTGAAATTTTGCAGCAAATGGAGGGCCGGTTAGATGCTTTCGTTGCTACCTCAGGAACTGGAGGTACGATTACGGGGACTGGTGAAGTGCTTCGGGAGCATTTGCCGAATATCCAGATTTATGTAGTGGAGCCAAAGGGGTCACCAGTACTGTCTGGTGGAAGCCCAGGGCCACATAAGCTCGTGGGGACAAGTCCAGGCTTTGTTCCGGCTATTTTGAACACAAGCGTCTACGATGAGATCGTGCAAGTGGCGGATGAGGATGCCATCCAAACGATGAGGGATTTGGCGAGCAAGGAAGGCATCCTTGTCGGTCCTTCGGCTGGAGCCTCAGTATGGACGGGGATGCAAATTGCAAGAAAGCTCGGAGCAGGAAAGCGAGTGCTTTGCATTGCACCAGATACAGGTGAACGATATTTAAGTATGGATCTCTTTTAACCCGTGTACGAGGTGGAAAGGGGCGCTAGAGTCACTTGGATGGTTATCCAGTGGCTTTTTATTTTGCCAATTCTAGTGGAATTTTCGAATATAGATAAATATTCTGCCTTTCTTCCGCGATCAGTAATTGAATTAGGACAGCAATTCATTGTAAGATGAATGGATGAATGAAACATATCTCAGAAAGGTAGGTTTAACCATGGATACTTTGAAGCTTAAAATTCTCGATTTACTAAAGGAAGACGCCCGCAGGAGCGCGGATCTGATCGCCACCATGTTAGGAACGGCGGAGGCCGAAGTTGCGCGAGCGATAAGCGAGATGGAAGCGGATAAGGTCATTGTCAAATACGCGACAGTCGTGAACTGGAGCAAAGTAGATGACGAAAAGGTTACCGCCCTAATTGAAGTGCAAATTACGCCGGAGCGCGGGCGCGGGTTTGATGCGATTGCGGAACGGATCTATTTATATCCGGAAGTCAAATCGGTGTATCTCATGTCTGGCGCGTATGACTTGCTCGTTGAGATTGAGGGGAGCTCGCTCAAACAGGTGGCTTCATTCGTTTCCAACAAGTTATCGCCAATCGACCGTGTGCTTTCTACGAAAACGAATTTTATTTTGAAAAAATACAAACAAGACGGCATTATTTTCGAAGATCAGGAAGATGATCACCGAATGCTTGTTTCGCCGTAAGGGAGAGGTAGCGCTATGATCAAGGATGAGACTACGATTCAATCAAGCAAAAAATCGATGCAGGACTACCTCGCTCCTGCGGTACGTGAAATGAAGCCTTCTGGGATTCGGAAGTTTTTTGATCTCGTAAGCAATAGTAAAGAGGACATCATCTCACTAGGTGTTGGCGAACCTGACTTTTCCACACCTTGGCACGTTCGTGAAGCAGCTGTACATTCCTTGGAGCGCGGCAGAACGAAATATACGCCAAACTCTGGTATTCCTGAGCTCCGCGAAGCGATTGCAAACTATTTGTATACATCCTTTAAAGTGAAATATGAGCCTTCGAACGAGGTGCTTGTAACGGTAGGCGGCAGTGAAGCTATTGATCTAGCGCTGCGTTCACTTATTACACCTGGGGATGAGATTCTGATTCCTGAGCCTTGTTATATTTCTTACTCGCCAATCACGGCCATTAGTGGTGGTGTGCCAGTGGGTATCGAAACTTTTGCGAAGGATCAGTTTAAATTGACGGAAAAGGCACTTCGCGATGCGATTACGCCAAAATCCAAAATATTAATTCTATGCTATCCTAGTAATCCAACTGGCGGCATTATGACGTATGAAGATTGGCTCCCGATTGCCAAAGTTGTTGAAGAGCATGATCTGATTGTCATATCCGATGAAATTTATGCGGAATTGACGTACGGCCAGAAGCATGTGAGTTTCGCAGCAGTTCCTGGGATGCAGGATCGGACGATTCTCGTTAGCGGATTCTCCAAAGCTTTCGCAATGACAGGCTGGCGGATGGGGTATGCTTGCGGTCACAGAGAGCTTATCTCAGCTATGACCAAGATTCACCAATATACGGTCATGTGTGCACCTGTCATGGGGCAAGTAGCTGCACATGAAGCGTTGACGAATGGCTTGGAAGAGAAAGACCGGATGATTGAATCCTATAATCAACGGAGACGATTAGTTGTCAAAGGCTTCCGTGAAGTCGGACTTGAATGCCATGAACCACAAGGCGCATTCTATGCGTTCCCTAGCATTGTGGCAACAGGATTAACTTCGGATGAATTCGCACAACGACTTTTGTATGAGTCTAAGGTAGCTGCAGTGCCTGGTGATGTATTTGGTTTAGGTGGAGAAGGTTTTCTACGATGCTCTTATGCCTATAGTGTTTCCCAACTGAATGAAGCATTAGAGAGAATCGGTAATTTCTTACGGAAATTATAATATTCTTTGTAAATTCATATGTTCATAGGAGACGAAAACTGGTATTCTAAGAGTAAGGAGGGATGAGCATGGCTTTTATGGAATATCAGCTTACTAACTTTCAGAAGCAATTTCAAATTCGCGAGCAAGAGTTCGGACAGCGTTGGCTGACCAGAAATGCCAAGAAGCAAAATTCCCTAGCTTTACTTGAAGAAGAGATCCATACATTGAGACGTAAAATGGAACAGATGGTCATGGAAGGTCGAGAAATGACATCTGATGCGGTAGTTGAATTAAGTACGATACTGGATCAAAAAATAAATGAATATATGACATCTGGAAAGAAAAGTCGGTGAAAACCGACTTTTCTGGCGACTATCGATAAAGAGAGAGTACTTGACGGAGGGAAATACATACACATGAAAGCAAAATGGTTATTCGTTGTCATGCTAGGAATGATATTAATGCTTACAGCTTGTGGTGGACCGAAGGCAGATGTATCGGTATTTATGATGGGACCTAACGGGTTTCCAAGTGAAGCAGCGGAGAAGCTGGAAGTATCTCTGAAATCCAAGGTAGGCGAAATTCCTACAGTGAAGCTGAATACATCACCTATTTTTTCATTGGAAAAAATGATTGTTGAGCTTGCTGCTGGTGGTAACGGGATCTTCATCTTGGGAGAAGAGCAGTTCAAAGGCTTGAGCAACCAAGCAGGATTCGTTTCATTGGATAACATCATCAACCCTAAGGATTATCCAGATGGGGTTATCGAGATCAAAGAAGAAGGTAAGGCCGCGGAGAAGCATCTGTACGGCATTCCACTTACTGGAAACAAATGGATGAAAGAGCAAGGCTTTGAAGGTAAAGGACTATATGCGTTCATTCCTCAGAATGCTCCGAAAATGGACGAGGCGTTGAAAGTTATCCAAATTATTGCGCAAAAATAAGCGAACATCTATAATCAACAAATAGCTTCAATGTATAATTTGCAACTGTAGGTACTGGTAATATTCCAAATGGAACATTATTAGTTCAGGGGAAGCCGGTTAAAATCCGGCACGGTCCCGCCACTGTAATTCAGTCTTGTGAAAGTCTGGAGAGTCAGAATACCTGCCTATAGTGCCGATACAACATCMTTCGAGGAAAAGGATCGCGTTAAATCAGGAAGCAGCGCACGAAAGTTCGTTGCCATATACCGCGATTTATCGTCTCCTTCGTTCCTAGTGAACAAGGGGACTTTTTTTGGCTGTAAATTGAAAATAAGGAAAAGAGGGCTAAAGTGATGAAACAGAGCAATTTCAAAAGGGGTCTTATCTTAACATTAGCGGTTGCGACCGCGATCTCGTTAGCGGCATGTGCGAAGAAGGAAACAGAAATTACGGATCCATCGAAACTAGGTGGTGCGGGGACGAAGGCACCCGTAACGTCGGCAACTCCTGCCGCTGCGAAGAAAACGACGTATCCATTGAAAGTAAAAGATGTGACAGGTAAAGAGTTTACGTTCGACAAAGCGCCAGAACGAATCGCGTCGGTCTCGCCAGCAGAGACAGAATCGCTGTTTGCGATTGGACTAGAAGCGAATATTGTCGGTGTATCGGATTATGACGATTATCCGGAAGCAGCAAAATCGAAGCCGAAGCTAGGCAGCATTACGAAGCCCAATATGGAGGCAGTCATTGCTACGAATGCGAATATTGTTATCACTGGTGTTTCCATGAATGCTAAAACAGTGGATGACTTGCGTGCGATGAACATTAACGTGTTTAAAGTAGATCCCAAAACACTTGATGATGCGATCAATAATATTCAAACGTTTGGACTGATTACCGATCATCAAGAACAAGCGGAGAAAGTTGTCGCTAAAATGAAAGCGGATCGTCAGAAAGTTGTCGATGCTGTAAAAGATGTGAAGCAAGAGAATAAGAAAAAAGTGTATATGGAATTTGCCCCAGGCTGGACCGTAGGAAGCGGTGTGTTCATGGATGAATTAATTACCCTATCTGGGGGGATTAATGTTGCTGCGGATAAAGCAGGCTGGTATGAAATCAGTGAAGAGAAAATCATTCAACAGAACCCGAACGTGATCTTATTCGCAAACGGGATTGTTGATATCAAGAGCAAGAAGCCGTTAGAAGAAATTATTCGTACGCGCGGTGGGTGGGATGCGATTGACGCCGTGAAAAATAAACGTGTGATAGGTCTTGACCAGAACTCCGTAAGCCGCCCAGGTCCGAGACTGACGGATGGACTACTGGAAATGGCGAAAGGGATCTATCCTGAATTGGTGAAATAATGAAAAGAAAATTGATGTTTGGAGGAGGAGTAGGCGTTCTACTCCTTCTTCTTTCTATTGTGGTGAGTTTATCCATCGGGTCGGCACAGCTTCCACTTTCACAAATCGTGGGGATTCTAGCGAAGCATCTTCCTTGGATAGGAAGTCATATCGAGGTGAACTGGCCGCAATCTTCGGAACAAATCATTAATAAAGTAAGAATCCCTCGCATGTTACTGGGTATTCTTGTAGGGGCTGTACTCTCCATAGCTGGTGCTGGTTTCCAAGGGGTTCTGCGCAATCCGCTTGCCGATCCTTACTCGTTGGGCGTATCTTCAGGAGCTTCTGTTGGGGCTGCAGTTCTTATTTATTTCGGGCTGCAGTTCGCTTGGTTCGGGCAATGGTCGATCCCCATTGTGGCTTTCGCGACGGGGCTTATTTCCCTCTTCTTGGTCTTGAAGCTAGCGATGATTGATGGGAAGCTAAAGATGGAAACGCTGATTCTATCCGGCGTTGTGATGCAAGCCTTTCTAGGGGCGTTTGTATCGTTCTTAGTTTCGATTTCGAACCAAACGGTGAATGAAATTATTTTCTGGCTCATGGGCAGTCTATCGATGCGTGGATGGGCATATACGTATATGATTTTACCTTATCTACTAATCGGTATAGTGATTCTGCTAAGCTATGCGAGATCATTAAACCTGCTGGCATTAGGAGAGCGTCAGGCTGCACATCTCGGTGTTCATGTTGAGCGTACGAAACTGATCGTACTCATCGCTTCGACGTTGATCACGGCTGCTGCCGTGTCTGTCGCAGGGGTGGTTGGCTTTGTTGGGCTGATCGTACCGCACTTGGTGCGACTGTTGGTTGGTCCGGATTATCGACTAATCATTCCTTTATCCGCGATCTGCGGTGGTATTTATGTGTTATGGGCGGACACATTAGCTCGAACTCTCCTAAGTCCTACGGAAATTCCTCTGGGAGTGATTACGGCGTTTCTGGGTGCACCGTTTTTTGCCTATCTGCTCCATAAAGATAAGAAAACGTTAAGAGGTTGATCACGATGATTCAAGTGGAGGGGCTCTTTCAGAGCTTTCGAGAACAACAAGTGTTGGATAATATAAGCTTCGAGGTCGAGCAAGGGGAGTTTTTTGGGATCATTGGTCCGAATGGCAGCGGGAAATCTACATTACTGCGACTCTTATCCGGCATGGATCCGGTCATGCATGGCCATGTGCTTTTAAAAGGAAAAAAGGTATCATCGTATTCGCGCAAAGAATTGGCCAAATGGCTCGCTGTACTTCAGCAAGATGCATTGCCGCCTGTTGGCTTCACGGTTACTGAAGTCGTGGAGATGGGACGCTACCCGTTCCAAAATTGGCTAGGGGAAGATACGTCTGAATCGGATGGACTTATTGATGCCATTATCACAAAGCTTGAGTTGGAAGGGCTCGTAGATCGCACGATTGAGCGACTAAGTGGTGGGGAGCGGCAGCGTGTTGCACTTGCCAAGGTGATGGCTCAGCAGCCAAGCTTGCTCATGCTCGATGAGCCGACTACTTTTCTAGATATCGGTTATCAAATTCAGATGATGGATTATATTCGTTCTTGGCAGCAGGAGTCGGAACTAACGGTTATAGCTGTTCTGCATGATTTGAATTTAGCAGCGCAGTATTGCACGAGATTGATGATCGTACATGAGGGGCGAGTAACCGCCATCGGAACACCTGCAGAAATTATGACAAGTACACAAATAGCTGAAGTATATGGAACAGAGCCGATTGTACTGAAACACCCGGTAAGTGATGTTCCACAGATTTTATTACAACCTGGGAATTAATGAAGGCTGGAGGAAGACGATAATGAACAATTTACATAACTTGATTAACGCGATTGAACCTATCCATCAAGAGGTGGCTCTTCAAGCCAATGACCATTTGAATCAGTTGACGAAGCCGCAAGGAAGCTTGGGTAAGCTTGAGGATATCGCACGCCAAGTCGCTGGGATTACAGGTGAAGTCATGCCGACTTTTGAGAAAAAAGCGGTTATTGTCATGGCTGGTGATCATGGTGTTTGTGAGGAAGGCATCAGTGCCTTCCCGGCGGCAGTGACACCGCAAATGGTGCTCAATTTCCTGTATGGCGGGGCTGCTGTTAATGTCCTTGCTAGACATGCTGGAGCTGATGTTGTTTGTGTAGATATGGGGGTTAATGCGGATTTAGAGCATCCCAATCTTGTCTCTCGCAAAGTTAGAAAAGGCACGCGCAACATGGCGAAGGAAGCGGCTCTTACCTTGGAGGAGACGACGCAAGCGATTGTAGCTGGCAGTGAAATAGTGGACGATTTGGTGGCAAAAGGGTACCGACTTTTCGCTACGGGTGAAATGGGGATTGGCAATACGACGGCGAGCGCAGCAATCTTATGCGCACTGACGGGATTAGACGCTAGTATTGCTGTAGGTCGTGGAACCGGCATTGACGATGCAACTTGGCTGCATAAGCAGTCGGTTGTGAAAACGGCGTTGGATGTGAATGGGTTGCTTGGGCGTGGGGCAGGTTCGAGTGCAGGTGCGAGTGCAAGTTCAAGTGCAAGTGCAAGTGCAAGTGCAAGTGCAGAAGAAGGCTCAAGCGGTGATTACGCGCTTGAGGTGTTGAGTAAGGTCGGCGGATTGGAAATCGCCGGTCTTGTTGGGGTGATTCTGGGCGCAGCGAAGCATCGCTGCCCGGTTGTTGTCGACGGCTTTATTTCGTCGACCGCAGCACTCGTGGCGAGCCGATTAGCCCCGCTAAGCGCGTCCTACATGCTCGCCTCGCACTTATCGCAGGAGCAGGGACATGCGAAGGTGCTCGAGTCAGTTGGCCTCGCAGCGATGCTGCAGATGGATATGCGACTCGGTGAAGGCACAGGCGCAGTGCTTGTGTTCAACTTGATCGATGCCGCAGGCAAGATCATGACGGAAATGGCGACCTTCGAAAGCGCAGGCGTTTCGAGGGAGTAATAGGCAGAGAGAAGGAGGCGAACACGATGGCGGTTCTGGTAACGGGCGGCGCGCGCAGCGGCAAGAGCTCCTTCGCGGAGAAGCTGGCCATGCATCGCTGCCAGCGGGGGATTTACATTGCGACCTCCCACATCTACGATGAGGAAATGAGGGAGCGGGTGGGTCAGCACCAGCAGATGAGGATTCACTCGGGTTTCCCTTGGGAAACTCGGGAGGAGCCATATGCGCTGCGAGACTGTCTCACGCAGCTTCAGGAGAGCTGCGAGGGTGCTGTGGTGTTAGTAGACTGCCTGACGCTATGGCTGACGAACTGGCTGCTCTACTACGAGCAGGAGAGCAATGCAGTTCAACTCGTATCCCATCAAATTGACGAGTTAGTGGATGCCGTGTCCTCCTACAGTGGACAACTTATTTTAGTTACGAATGAAGTGGGCGACGGTATTGTGCCTGAATACCCGCTTGGCCGTCAATTCAGAGATTTGGCTGGACGGATGAATCAGCGTGTGGCTGAAGTCTGTCAGCAAGTTTTTCTGGTTACGGTCGGTATCCCGATCGAATTAAAAAGTAGAGCTTATTTGTAAAGAATTTATATGTTACACATAATAAGTTGGCAATATTTCTCTATATAATCTTCCGTCCTTGAAAGACGAGTAGCCGTTTATTTTGACATCTAAATTATAAGTTTGTGGTTCGGGTTAAGTGGAAAGAGAGTAGTTGTAGAAGTAGACATATAGGGATGGCATTGCTGAATCACTTGAAAGAGGTTGAAGCTGGAAGTATCGTAAATATACGGTGGGCCAGAGGCAAATAGATGGATTTTATACAGTTATATTTGGGGATTTTTCGAGCGTATTATGAATAAATGGAAAAACTGCAGTTAATTTTGTACATTTACCCAATATGAACAAAAAAAGGTGAATTTAACGACATATTTTACAGTTAAATCGAGTTTTTAAAGAAATTTCTCATAAATAGCTGTATATTTTCCATTTAATACAAATGTGCAGCCTACGCGACCCTCAAATCAATAAACAACACCAATACCGTCTGAAATCCCGTGTGTTAGGAGTCTTTGTGGAAAAATAATGTTTGTGTTTCATGTGATTAGGCGGCTATATGTCCTCATAAACAATTTGAGACGTTTAAGAGGGCAGCGTAGCCGTAATTTGTAGACAAGTAAGTACGGAATGGTGAAGCCCTTATGTGGATATATACATGGCAGGAAATCGTCTGGATGACGGCTGCTGCAATTGCATTAGACTGGCTGATTGGTGATCCCAAATGGCCCACGCATCCGGTTATACTCATTGGACGCTGGATCCGCTGGGTAGAAGACAGACTGCACCCAAGGAAGGTCACATCAAGCAACGAAGAGGATGAACACCGCACAAGGCTGCGCATGAAGGGCCTCTTGCTCATGCTTTCCACAATTACACTAAGTTTTATTGTGGTACTTGTGCTCGTACATTTCGCAAACGATATTCATCCTTGGTTAGGGTATGCGGTGTCAACCTGGCTCATCTCCACGACGGTGGCGATCAAAGGCTTAAAGGATGCCGCGTATCTCGTCTACAATCCGCTGCGTGAAGGGAATCTCGCGGATGCTCGCAAGTATACCGGCTACATCGTTGGCCGGGATACGGATGCGCTCCACGAGGAGGAGCTCACGCGAGCCGTCGTGGAGACGGTCGCGGAGAACATCGTGGACGCGGTCATCGCGCCCTTGTTCTATGCGCTCATCGGCGGTGCGCCGCTGGCGATGGTATACCGGGCATCGAATACGTTGGATTCGATGGTCGGCTACCGAAATGACAGATACCGTCATTTCGGCACCGCGTCGGCCCGCTGGGACGACGCCCTAAACTGGATCCCGGCGCGGCTCACCGGGATCCTGCTGATCCTCGTGGCCCTGGTGAAGCCGGGCCTCTCAGCTCCGCGCGCGGCGGCGGCGATTCGCCGCTTCGCGCATCTACACCCCAGCCCGAACAGCGGGATCCCGGAGTCGGCGGTAGCCGGGGCACTCGGGATCGAGCTCGGCGGGCTGAACGTCTATGGCGGCGCGGCGAGTGAGCGCGCCCGCCTGGGCTGGCCGCTGCGTCCGCGAACGCAGCGGGATATCGTGAACGCCGTGAGGATGCTATACGGCGTCAGTTATCTAGCGATGGGAGGACTCCTATGCGTCGTACTCATTTTTTAATGGACTGGCTGCGTGCCTGTGTAGCCGCCTTTCAATTCCTAACACGTCTGCCGATTCCGGTGCAGATTGATTATACCGAGCGCGTGTTTCAGCGCAGCTCCATGTTTTACCCGCTTGTTGGTTTCGTAATCGGACTGCTTCTCATGGTGGCAGGAGCTGGGCTTTCCTATGTGCTGCCAACGATGCCAGCATCCATCCTGCTCCTAGCGATTTGGGTCATTCTCACAGGCGGACTGCATCTGGATGGCCTAATGGATACCGCAGATGGAATTCTCAGTCACCGTCCCCGCGAGCAAATGCTTGAGATTATGAAGGATAGCCGCGTGGGTGCAATGGGCGTTATTGTGTGTGTCCTGCATCTATTACTAAAATTTTCCTTGATCTATACTATGCTGGATACCTACCAAGCAGGAGACCGAGGAAGTCTGCTTCTTCTACTGGCCATCGTGCCGATATGGAGTCGTTGGTTCATGGTTGCAGCCATTCGAATGTGGCCTTACGCAAGGCCGAATTCGGGGTTAGGCAGTCTGTTCCGTGGCGTTAACAGCAAGCATGTCACGATATCCTTAGTAGTAGCCCTATTAACGACTACGCTATGTATTTGCACTGCGAACCCAATTTCGTTACCGAGCTGGAGCATTGTTCTAGGCTTTATGGCCATCACCACGCTAGTTGGAAGCGGAATTGCCGCTTATATCAGCAGCAAGCTTGGTGGACTTACCGGAGATACGTATGGCGCTTTAAATGAGCTGCTGGAGAGCGTGCTTTTACTAGCCGTCATCATCATCATTGGCCTGTAGGGTAGGGGCTGTCATCTTCTCGTGAAAGGAATGACCATTATGTTAGAGCGTTATGGACACGGAGGCGATCTGTGGACTGCGGAAGAAGCTTTTAATTGGCCGAAGGAACAGTTTCTGGATTACAGCTCGAATATGAACCCTCTGGGGCCTCCAGAGGTCGTCAAAGAGATTCTAACAACAAGCTGGCGCGATATTGTCAAATATCCCGATCCTGCTGTGCGTGAGCTTCGCCGAAAACTAGCYCAGAAGTACGAGATTGATCCGGAGAGTATTTTAGTCKGAAATGGAGCCGCAGAGCTGATCGATTTGATCATCCGTGTTGTGAAGCCAAGCACGACGGGGCTTGCTAGGCCGTCTTTTAGCGAGTATGAGGAAGCCGTTCACAAAACGGGTGGCAGGTTAGCCAATATCCCCCTACTTCCTCAGCATCAATTCGAACTACAATGGCAGGATGTTGAAGCAGCACTGCCAGCGCTTGACTTGTTTTTCCTCGGGCATCCCAATAATCCTACAGGCAAACTGATTCCTCGCAACGTACTAAGCAATCTGCTTCAGAGTGGGCGTAAGCTCGTGCTGGACGAGGCTTTTATGGATTTTGTTCCACAGGAGTCGGAACATTCGCTGCTGAAACTTGCTTCAACCAGCCAAGACTTAATTGTGATCCGTTCGATGACGAAGTTTTATTCAATCCCAGGCATTCGTTTAGGTTTTATGGTAGCTCATCCTGATCTTATTCAGCAACTGCGACAGCAGCAGGTACAATGGAGTGTGAATTATCTCGCCCAACGTATGGGGGTTGCGGTTCTGGAAGAAGATGCGTTCGAACAATCCACTAGAGAATGGTTGCGCATCGAGAGGCCTTGGCTCATCGAGCAATTAAGTCATATCGGCTTGGAAGTTGTGCCAAGTGATGTGAATTTCTTGTTATTTTCATTTCCTGTGTCGAGTGGGATTAGCGTGAAACAGGCTCAACAGCATATGGGTCGCCAAGGCATTCTGATTAGGGATGCTTCGTTATTCGAAGGGTTGAATGAACGTTATTGTCGCGTAGCCATTCGTCTTCGTGAGGATAATGAGCGTTTACTACAAGCCTTAAGAAGTATGATGAACGATTTAACAAGGAGCGGAGGTACCGGCCATGAGTGAATCAAAGTCAGCAGTTCTCATGATTCAAGGCACAGCTTCTGATGTTGGCAAAAGTATTCTTACGGCGGCCTTATGCCGTATTTTCGTGGGGGACGGCTGGCAGACAGCGCCTTTTAAATCGCAAAATATGTCCCTCAATTCTTACATTACATTCGATGGCAAAGAAATTGGCAGGGCGCAAGGTGTGCAAGCAGATGCTTGCCGAATTGTCGCTACGACAGATATGAACCCGATTCTGCTCAAGCCTAAGCAAGACATGGTGGCTCAGGTTGTTGTTCATGGGAAGCCATATGCCGATTTAGAGGCAAGGGCGTATAGAGAGTCCTATTTGCCAAAAGCCGAAGTTATCGTGAAAGATGCTTTAGAACGCTTGCGCAGCGCATATGACATTGTCGTTCTAGAAGGAGCAGGAAGTCCGGCGGAGGTCAATCTAAAAGATCGTGACATTGTCAATATGCGTCTAGCCGGTTGGGCAGATTCACCAGTACTGCTAGTTGCTGATATTGATCGTGGCGGGGTTTTTGCTTCGATTGTGGGTACGCTTGAAATCTTGACCCCAGAGGAACGAGACCGGGTGAAAGGCTTTATTATTAATAAATTTCGTGGGGACGTCAGCTTGCTGAAGCCTGGCTTGGATTGGCTGGAAGAGCGAACAGGGAAGCCGGTTCTTGGCGTCATTCCCTATTTGCAGCAGCTAGGTATTGAGGACGAAGACTCGGCATCACTCGATTCCAAACGTACGCTAAGCAGAAGGTCTTCGAACCATCAAGGGAAAAATCCAGATCAATTGGACGTTGCTGTCATTCGCTTGCCTCGTCTTTCGAACTTCACGGATTTTGATCCGCTGCAAGAAGAAACCGACATACATTTCCGATACATCGATTCGTTAGCTGAATGGGGTGAGCCGGACGTCGTTTTACTTCCAGGAAGTAAGAATACGATGGAAGACTTGCACTATCTGAAGGAGTCGGGTCTGGCTGGGCGATTAGTTTCTTTTGCTCATGAGGACAGAGGTTGGATCGTTGGTATTTGTGCAGGATATCAAATGCTAGGCGTCACACTCTCGGATCCAGGAAGGTACGAATCAGAGCATGCTGAGATTGAAGGCTTAGGGCTGCTACCGACAGAAACGGTGTTCACGCCGAATAAACGAACTGTAAGGGTGAAAGGCGTCAGTACGCTTTTCGCTGCTAATTTGGTCATCGACGGTTATGAAATCCATATGGGACGGACGCAATATGTGCATGAAATCGTACCTCCTTTCCAAATTGCTCCTCAATTAAGCACCGATTCAGAGGAGCCTACTGAAACTTCGCTTCATCCTGACGGAGCAGTCTCACTAGATGGCCGTGTGTGGGGAACCTACATCCATGGTATTCTGCACAATGATGATTTCCGTAGAGCTTGGTTGAACCAGATTCGATTGCATAAGGGTTTATCCCCAATCTTACAAGGACTACGGTATAAGGAACGCCGAGAAGCGGCATTTGATCGATTAGCTGACCATGTACGAGCTCACTTGGATATGGAGCGAGTTTATGAGATGATGGAAGTAACACATCCTACGAGGGCTGGAGGAGTTCTAAGATGAAAATATATACGCGTACAGGAGATGCAGGCCAAACCGGTGTGATTGGTGGTCGTGTGGACAAAGATGATGATCGTGTCGAGGCCTATGGAACGACGGATGAGCTGAATAGCTTTCTAGGTCAAGCGATGAGCTTCATGGATCCGCAGAAATACCCGGATTTATTGGCGGATTTGCTGCAAGTTCAGCATGAACTGTTTGATTGTGGTTCAGATCTTGCGCTGTTGAAGCAGGATTTGCGTCCTTATAAAGTAACAGCAGATATGGTAGATGCGTTAGAAGCTTGGATTGATAAATATGATGCCGAAACGCCAGATATCACTCGCTTTATTTTGCCTGGAGGCGGGACTGTATCCTCTACTTTGCATGTTTGTCGTACAGTTTGCCGTAGGGCTGAACGTCTTGTCGTCACACTAGCCCGCACACAGGAGATTAATCCCGAGGTGCGCCGATATTTGAACCGGTTGTCGGACTTTTTCTTCACGATTGCTCGCACAGCGAACTTCCGAGAGGGGATTGCAGATGTGGAATATATACGCAGTGCTGAGGTGTTTAAACGTAAATCATGAGCTACTATGAACCATTAGTATACATTGTCCCGCCAGAGGAAGAAGGCTTCATCCTCAAAACGGTGCTCCAAAAAAGATTGATGGTCTCACGCAAATTGTTATCCCGCATCAAACTTACGGAGCGAGGGATTACAGTTAACGAGGAAAGACAGTACATCAATATCAAAGTGAAGGCTGGCGACCGTGTCGAAATTCGAATGGAAGAAGAGCAATCGGAAGATATTCTGCCTCAGGATCTTCCACTGCATATTCTTCACGAAGATGAGCATCTGCTTATCTTAGCGAAAGATGCGGGCATCATTGTCCATCCAACGCATGGTCATTATGTGAATACGATTGCGAATGGGGTCGTGTATCACTGGCAGCAAGCGGGGATTACGTGCCGTTTCCGTCCGATACATCGGCTGGATCAAGAAACCTCTGGTGTCCTCGCCATTGCCAAAACACCCTATGTACATCAGCAAATTTCCGAGCAAATGATTCAGCATCTCGTGAAAAAAGAGTATCTCGCATTCGTTTGGGGCACGGTAGCCTCATCTTCAKGGACGATCAATGAACCTATTGATCGTGATCCTGAGCAGCCTCATGTACGCATCGTTCGCTCTGATGGTTATGCAGCTGTAACGCATTATGAGGTCGTGAAACAATTCGAGAAAGCTGCACTCGTTCGGATTTGGCTCGAAACGGGGCGTACGCATCAAATTCGTGTGCATATGCGCCACTTAGGTCATCCTTTGTTAGGGGATAAGATGTACACACTGGAACAGTATAGGGACGATGCAGATGAACTGGAAGCCAGTGATCGGTTAGATCGTCAGGCGCTGCATGCGTTTAAACTAGGCTTTGTGCACCCAGGTACAAGGGAATGGACCGAATTTAACGCGCCACTACCTGCCGATTTATCCGAACTTGAGCAATGGTTAGCTGATAAAAGGTAAAAAATCGAAAATCACTCCAATTTCTGGATGGTTTTTCTTTGCAATTACTTGACTTTCCATGGCAATTAGCCCAAAATTTTAAGTAGTTCTATTTGATCATCATACGGCATAAAGGAGTTATTACAACGTGGGAGTTAAAGTGTATGGTTACGATAAATGTGGGACTTGCAGGAGTACTATAAAGTGGCTGAAAGCACACGATATTGAGATTACTGATTCCATCGCTTTATTTGAAACGCCGCCTTCAGCGAAGGAACTAGCGGATTTGCTTCAGTTAAGTGGCTTTGAGATTAAGAAGTTTTTCAATACATCAGGCGACGTCTATAAAGAGATGAATTTGAAAGACAAGCTGGCAGGTATGTCACAAGAACAAATGCTTGATTTGCTAGCCTCGAATGGGCGATTAATTAAGCGACCTATTGTAACGGATGGACATAAAGTGACGGTAGGCTTCAAAGAAGATGTGTTTGAGGATATTTGGGCGAAAGGGTGATAGGGACGTGGAAGACAACCAGAAACCAACACGCAAAAAGTCACCACTAGCTATTGGTGGATTCATCGCTGTCCTCTTATCACAAGGCAAGCTGCTGCTTGCCGCTTTGAAGTTTGGAAAAGTTGGCGGCGCTGTCATCTCGATGTTTATCACGATCTGGGCTTACGCTTACTTGGCGCCGTTGCCGTTTGCGATTGGCCTGGTGCTTATGATCCTCATCCATGAGTTAGGTCATGTGCTTGCAGCGAAGATCAAGGGGTTTCCCGTGTCGGCACCAGTCTTCATCCCATTTCTCGGTGCGTTGATCACGATGAAAAAGAATCCAACTGATGCAGCGACAGAAGCCTTCATAGGTATTGGAGGCCCTGTTCTGGGGACACTCGGAGGCGTAGCTGCTTTTGGTGTAGGTGTTTATTTGGATTCAGCAGTAATCGTTTCCGTTGCCTACGCTGCTTTTTATCTGAATCTGATCAACTTGCTGCCTATACATCCCTTGGACGGCGGACGAATCTCAACAGCCGTAACGCGCTGGTTATGGTTAGTTGGTTTAGTTGGCGGGCTCATCATCATTATCTATATCGATAGTTACTTTTCGAGTAAGATTATTTTCTTTATCATCTGGGCGATGTTTGCATGGGATTTATACAAGAAATATGTGCGGTATCGTCATAAAGAAGAACGCGTAACTGTCGCTACACGATTCGAATTTCCAGCCAATCATTTGCTGCAACAAGGCTATATGATCCCAGGTGAGAGTCATACGCGTGATTTGGACTATATCACCTATTCGGAACTGCAAGGGCCAGGCGCTGGCCGACAAACGTTGAATATGTCATGGCATGCGATTGGTTTCGAAGGGCACGCATACTTGCCTGTGCAGGCGATTGTTAAGAGAGTGCAATTGGTAAAAGCAGAACGCATGAATAAAGAGGATGGCTTGCACCTTGGCCTCCAAGTTCAAGTGGAATACTCCCCACTAGGGATGCAAGAAAGCTATTATGAAGTACCCGTTAAAACACGCTGGAAGTTTGGGATTTCGTATTTGGTATTAATTTTATTTTTGCTCTATATGATAAGACTCGTTCATCAGGTCGGCATCATTTCCTAACATCACATTTCACATAATGAGGAAGCTATCTATGACATTTAAAGGATCCAAACGGCTGCAGCAGCTAGGCTCGGCTATTTTTTCGGAAGTAGCTGAATGGAAGAGAGAGGTTATGAACCAAGGGGTAGACGTCATAGATTTAGGTATAGGAAGTCCTGACCAGCCTCCCTCAGATCGCATTTTGGAAGCAATGGCAGACGCAGTTCGTAATCCTGTTCATTACGGTTACCCAACATCCGAAGGAAGTTTGGCCTTTCGCGAAGCGGTAGCCAAATGGTATGATTATCGATTCGGTGTCCAGCTCGATGCTGAAACGGAGATCTTAACTTTAATGGGCTCACAAGATGGGCTTGCTCACTTAGCGCTTTCTCTCTGTGATCCTGGGGATATGGCCATTGTCCCTGATCCAGGTTATCCTATATACTCGGCAAGTCTTGTCTTGGCAGGGGTTGAACCCTATTTACTACCGCTGCGTGCAGCAAATCATTTTTTACCCCAACTAGAGGACATCCCAGATGACGTGGCTGCTAAGGCGAAATTCATCTTGCTAAACTATCCAAGCAATCCGTTATCTGCTGTTGCAGATCGTGCTTTCTTCGAGTATTTGATTTCATATGCGAAGAAGCAGGATTTGCTTATAGTACATGATCTTGCCTATTCCGAAATGGCTTTTGATGGCTATAAGCCCATGAGTATTTTGGAGATTGAAGGTGCTAAGGAGGTTGCTGTTGAATTCCATTCTTTATCGAAAAGCTTCAATATGGCAGGTTGTCGCATCGCATTTCTAACGGGTCATGCAGATGCAGTTAAGGCGCTCAAGACGCTGAAATCGAATATTGATTACGGRGTATTTGGGGCTATACAAGCAGCAGGTATTGCAGCATTAGAAGAAGATATGGAAAGCGATCATTCTGTCTCAAGTATGTATGAGAAAAGACGAAATTCTTTTATTTCGGCATTAAATGATGCGGGTTGGATCATTCCACCACCGAAAGCAACGATGTTTATTTGGGCTCCTATCCCCAAGGGATGGACATCTCGACAAATTTCCCGGGAAATGTTGTTTCAGACAGGCGTAGTTGTCATTCCTGGCGATGCATTTGGAGCTGAAGGAGAAGGATTTGTCCGTATTGCTTTAGTGCAAGAAGAAGCTCGATTACTTGAGGCAGCAAGGCGAATAGGAGATTGGCTTCGGTCCTTAGAATGAAAGTTAGAGATTTTGGTAAAAATAGGAGAATGAGAGACATATTTAGGTAGAAGATTGAGAAAATTTATACGTTGAAAGGGGTAAGTATATGGATGCCATTTCTTCACTATCAGAGCTGTTAGCTGAACAGAAGCCGTCATCGTACGTAGAGATTCCCGGAATTTTAGGACAGACGTTCGGTCAAGCGACAATTGCTGCTACATTACCTATTAGCAAACTATTTTCTATTTTTGAGGTGGATTTAGAAGTACAACGTGCGATCATTCCACGTAACCTCTCTAAGTTAATTGACTATGTGAATTTATATTTGGAAGATCGCCAGCCAATCTATTTCCCTGGCATCATTTTCTCAGCAAGAGGCGCAGGACATTACGATGAAGACCACCAAGCCCTTCGCTTACAGCCAATTGAGAAATTGTATGTCGTTGATGGTCAGCATCGATTGGCAGCTTTCCAACGGATTATGGAAACGTTGCAAAGTCAGATGGCACGAGCGAAAGATCGTCGTGAATATGACAAAATGGATGAGATTACGGAAAAGCTGCGCCGTTTATATGCGTTCCCAATCTCAACAATGACCTATCTAGACATTAATGCGCGTCAGGAACGTCAATTGTTCTCCGATATTAACAAGCTTCCTCGCAAGCTTGGAGGCAACTTGGCTGTCCTTCGTGATCAACGCCGGTTCTATCATGTGGCAGCTACAGAGCTAGCAGCGAAAGCGCCTGCGATGCAGAAGCTAACTGTCGATATGTTCTCAGAGCGTGGCAAATCGCCGGAGTATCTTTTCTCCTACCATTTGTTGATTGAAATTCTAGTTGGATTGTTTGAAGGAAGAATGAAATCTGCTGCTCGTAATAACAACTATCAGTATGCGGATAAAGATTTGCAGGAGCTTATTTCGCTGGCAGGCGGCTACTTTAACGGATTATTGACACACTTGCCATCACCGACCAAGGGTGAAATTGTGTGGTCTGAGAATATCCAAATTGCGTTAGCCCTCTTCATGCATGAAGAAGCGACGAAAACAGGCAGCTTTAATCGCTACGCACTTGAGCATGCTTTGAAAATATTGCCACATGTCAACTGGAATAGTATTTATGCTGGAGAAGAAAAGGATCGTCTCCCAAGACGTACACGTATCATGAAAGCTTACAACCACATTAAGAGCTTCTATCAAGATCAGAATGCATTCCTAATCAGTGATGCAGAAGACTATAAAGCTAGTTTTGCGAATAAGGAGGACGTGAGCTAATGGAAGGATTACGCCTGAAAATGACTATCCATCCTTTCTGCGAAAAGTTCGGTCTCGCGACTGTGGCTTTGCGCGTTCAGGACCTGCTGAACTATACGATGATCGATCCCATGGTTCAACGGAAGCTGAGTAACATGCAGCGCAGGAAGATTTCGACTTATTTGCAAGAACGCGAATTGGACCATGTGTTCTTCGGTCCTGTAACCTTATCGCTTCGGGAAGTGAACCAACTCTCCAAAGGAGTGAAGGAATTCCTCTTGCGACACGGCTCGAAGCTATCCATTCTTGATGGGCAACATCGGATTCTAGCACTTGGCTATGTGAACGATCAGATGCAGAAAGAAGTACGACGCTATGAGAAGAAGCTGGCTCTGCTGAAGATTAAGCAACGGAAGTTTAGTGACGATGCGGAGATTAAGCAAGAGGTTGAGGAAACAGAAGGCACGATTAATCAACTTGAGGGTAGACGTTTAGACCTGATGGAAACACAGCTAGCTGTGCAAATTTATATCGGCTTAACGGAGGAAGAAGAGCAGCAGTTATTTGGTGACATTAACTCCAAAGTGCAGCTGGTTAGTAAAGAACTCGGTCATTCCTTTGACTCCATTGATCCGCTTAATCTAGTTATTCAGCAGGTCGTGGATCACAATGTGTATCTGAAGGCGGCGGGTGTGGAGAGACGCAGTAACTTGACCTCTTTTAACCGCAACTTTACATGCTTCAGCTGGTTGTATGCAACGGCGACGATGCTGTTCTCAGGTAGAATGCAGCCCTCTTATGAACTGCAGCGTAAAATTCGACATGATCCATCGACGTATGTTGAAATCTTGCATCAATTCTTCAATACGATTCTACCAATGATGCCAGAGCAGCCAGGTTTGGCACAATATACATCCGCGAACCGTGTGATTCAGGAAAGTATTGCCCTGTATGCGAATCGATTCTTATTCCCGAATGGCGAATATAATGATGAGTGGACGCAGTCCTTACAATTGCTAGAAGGCTTCGATTGGTCACATGACAATGAAGAGTTAATCTATGTATTTGGCTCGTTGGATAATGGGAAAATTAACCTCATTCACGAGAAATCGTTGAAAAAACATGTGAAGCTCGTGCAATTCTTCCTAGAAGGCACGGATTCCGCTAGTGATTCCGAAGAAGTATCCACTGCATAGTTGGAAGCTTAATAACCCTTTCGATCTCAATGAGAATTGAGACTGAAGGGTTATTTTTCGTTTGTATACCTTTCGTCAGATTACTAGTCTCAAAATATACGAATCCTAGTATTCATTTGTCTATACCAAAAATAAAGAACTAGCATACGATATCATATAAAGCTAGAAGGGAGGAAAACACAATGAGTTGCTCCGTATTTGCTACTTTGCATACTTTGTCTCGCATTTCACTTGGTACGGTCATCACAGTTCACGCGGGTACTACACCGAATCATACAGGCAAATTTCTTGGTATTGAACATGGGAATGTTATTCTAGCAGGTAATAACGGTACGATTTTCTTTGTTGCCATCGAGAGAATTGCTGTGGTTCATATCCCTTAATGATCGTACTCAACTGAGAGTAAGAAGGAGCAAGAGAGTGGACGAGCTCTCTTGCTTTCTTCCTTTTTCACATAAATAGCCATGACGACAAAGAGAGTAGGACACTGTTTCGAGTCTCCTAACTTTGTCTATACTAGTTAATGAAAGCGACTCCACCCGGCAGGGGGCTAAGAATGATGTTAGCCGTTCATCAACGTATGGCGGAATTATGGACACTACGCAGAGCCCGAGAGCTAACTCGAGGCGAGCAAGAGGAATTAATGCTATGCATGGAAGCAAACGCGACTTATGTATGGAATCGATTAAAACTAGAAAATTTATCGCTCTGTGCCTCACTGACAGGGGATTATGATTGGTTGCATGACATTTGTGAGCGCATCGAAAAGATTGAACCCAAGCACTGACTAACTGTCGGTGCTTTTTTCCTTTTCTGCAAGAGTGTGGACAGGTATAATAAGGATAGTTCAATGCTAAGGAGATGCCGCATGGTCAGCTGGTTCAAGCAACGGGGAGTAGCTCCCTGTACGTTTTTTCTTTTAGGATTCATGCTTCTGATTGCCCTCATACTTAGACTGGTTTTGGCCCCCACATGGGTAGGCTATGATACGGACGTGCGAACGTTCATGGCGTGGGCAGATCGCGCTTATACGGTAGGCTTGAAGGACTTATATACGAATGCCAAAGAATATTTTCTGGATTATCCCCCTGGCTACATGTATGTCCTATACGTTGTGGGCTTTGTACATCATAAGCTGTCTATTCCTTGGGAAAGCAGCAGCTCCTTACTTATTCTTAAGCTTCCATCAATCCTTGCAGATCTTGGGACTGTTTATCTGTTATTTCGACTAGCGCTCAGTAAGCACGAAGGAGCACGTACCTGGAAGCAGGCGCTCTGGATTGCTGCCCTATTTGCCTTCAACCCAGCCATTTGGGCAAATTCCGCGGTATGGGGACAGGTAGATTCTTTTTTCATGCTGTTTATTGTGGCTACATTATTGATGCAGATGAAAGGCAAACTACCGCAAGCCGCCTTCTTTATCGCACTTGCTCTGTTACTTAAGCCTCAAGCGCTGCTGTTCGGTATCTTCTTACTGATAGATGTGATAAGGGCACGTAAGTTGATGGTTTGGCTGCTTAGCGTGTTGACAGGCGTAGCCACAATGGCTGTTCTTTCACTTCCTTTTGCAGTGGGCAGAGGCTATGGCTGGATGATTGAATTGTATTCGGGCACGTTAGCTTCCTATCCGTATGCATCACTCAATGCGTTTAATCTGTTCGCACTTCTTGGCGGGAATTTCGTGGACATCAACAGTGGTTTCTGGCATTTGTCTTATAAATGGATTGGAGTCGTATTAATGATTCTGTCCATCGTATATGTCTGTCTACTTTATTGGCTCGGTAAGAATAAACGTGGTGCCGTCTTATACATATCGTTCTTATTTATTACGGCTATGTTTATGTGTATGACCAAAATGCATGAGCGCTACTTGCACTATGGCTTATTGTTAGCATTAACGAGCTTCATTTACATGAAGGATCGCCGAATTCTATGGCTGTTTATCGGCTTTAGTATTACGCATTTTATCAATATTGGTGATGTACTCCTGCGGAGTTTTCATCAGGACTATCACATTCCGCGATACAATCCTTTGATGCTGACGGTTTCAGCGATCAATGTTATGATGTTTGTCTATGCTTGTATATTGGGATGGAGGCTTTTCGTGAAATCAGATGGGGATGAAACTGTGGAGGAAACTATGCCTCTAGTTGACAACAAGGTCGAAGTGCTTCCAATGGATGATGACCTACAAGAAAAAGCAACGAATTTGAGAGAAACCTCACCGTGGAAGGCACTTTTCCATAAGCCAGAGGATCATATAGAAAGAGGGAAGCGTGGGAGCTTTTTCTCGCGTAAAGATGCCCTATATCTAGGCGTTCTTATGGTGATTTATACGATCATTGCACTGTTCCATCTCGGCGGGCATAAAGATCCAACGACGTTCTGGCAGCCAACACGTGGAGGAGAGACGGTCATTGCTGATCTCGGCAGCCTGCATCAGATTACACGTATTAATAGTTTTGCTGGTGTTGGGGAAGGTGCTTACTCCTATTGGTTCTCGAATGATGGCGAACAGTGGCAGGATGCTATGGCGGTTAAATCTGACCACACGAAAGTGTTCACCTGGCATACCGTAGAAGCGAATAAAGAAGCTCGCTATGTAAAAATTGTGATTGATACGCAAGAGAGTGCGAAGCTGCATCTTCATGAGATTGGGATTTTCGGAGATGGGGGAACGACGCCATTACCGATCGCTAGTCTGAAGGAAGTAGATGTGGACGCCGCCGATAATGGGAAAACAGCTCATTTATTTGATGAGCCAAGTGTTGTCCCGTATACACCTACCTACATGAATGGCACGTATTTCGATGAGATTTATCATGCAAGAACAGCGTATGAGCACCTTCACAAGATCGAGCCTTATGAAAGCACACATCCGCCGCTGGGCAAAATATTCATTTCCATCGGTATTTATGTGTTCGGATTAAATCCATTCGGCTGGCGTATTATAGGTACGCTATTCGGAGTAGGCATGATTCCAATTATGTATGTATTCGCAAAGCGGATGTTTGGCCGTTCCGAATATGCCCTTATTGCTGCCTTTTTACTCAGCTTTGATTTCATGCATTTTGCCCAAACAAGAATTTCCACGATTGATGTGTACGGTGTATTTTTCATTATGCTAATGTTCTATTTCATGTATCGGTATACAACTTTGAGCTTCTTCCGTGAAAAGCTGTGGACGACGCTAATCCCACTGGGACTTTCAGGATTGTTCTTCGGGATCGGTGCTGCTTCCAAATGGATCGTCATTTATGGCGGTGCCGGCTTGGCCGTCCTCTTATTCATCTCGCTATGGGAGCGATACAGAGAGTACCAATTTGCCAAGCGAGTACTGAGGGAGAACAGTAGCGATGAAGCTGATGTGGAGGAGAGCGAGGGAGTTTATGATGATCTTCTCTCTGTGGAAGAATCTACGAAGCTCCTAAGAGTACAAAAGCTTTTCGTACGCAACACATCGCTTACCATATTATGGTGCGTACTCATGTTTGTTATCGTGCCGTTAGGCGTCTACACGTTATCCTATATTCCTTTCATGATGGTTCCAGGTCCTGGACATCAGTTAAAAGATGTTGTGAGCTATCAGGTACATATGTACAAATACCATAAGGATCTCGTCGCAACGCATCCGTTCTCCTCACCATGGTGGGAGTGGCCGATGATGATACGCCCGATCTGGTATTATCAAGCGAAGCTGATGCCGCAGGGCATGCTTTCGAGCATCGTTTCATTCGGTAATCCGTTGGTGTGGTGGCCAGGCTTTATTGCCGTGCTGATGTCCTTCTATCTCGCGTTCAAACGCAAGGACAAATTGCTGCGCATGCTGCTCATTGCCTACTGTTCACAGTACCTGCCGTGGATGTTGGTACCGCGACTAACGTTTATTTATCACTATTTTGCAATGGTACCGTTCCTAGTACTGATCTTGACCTACTACATCAAGGACTATTTGGAGCAAGGGCCGCTGCAGCGAAGAAGATGGGTCTACGGCTACTTAGCCGCTGTCTTCGTACTATTCGCACTGTTCTATCCGATTCTATCGGGGATGATTATACCGGCGAAATACTCCTTCTTTTTAAGATGGATGCCGGGCTGGAATTTCTTTTAAAATGACGGATTGACGTCTCTTAGATGCCATGGTAATATAATTCCAAGTGAATTACTGTGAATTAAAATAAGTCGACCGAACAGCAGGAGACTCCCACTATGTACCCGAATACATGGAGGCGGAGTCTCTTTTTTCACCCACAAATTGCTAATGGAGCGTGAATCAAATGGCTAAAGTAGTAATTATTTCAGGAAGTCCAACCCCAACCTCCCGATTACATGGTGTCATTGAAGTTGCTAAGAGCGAGCTTCTGCAAGCAGGTTTGGAAGTAGATTGGATTAAGGTTCGCGACCTGCCGGCTGAGGATTTGTTATATGCGAAGTTCGACAGTGAAGCCATTGTGGATGCGAGTAAGCGTGTGGCTGAAGCAGATGCTGTTTTCGTAGCTACGCCCGTCTACAAAGCTTCCTACACAGGCGTGTTGAAAGCATTCTTGGATCTGCTGCCGCAAAAAGGACTCGAGCGTAAAATCGTACTTCCATTAGCGGTTGGAGGAACCTACGCGCACTTGCTTGCGATCGATTATGCACTCAAACCAGTGTTGTCTGTCCTAGGCGCACAGAATATTTTACAAGGCGTGTACGTGCTTGATAAACAAGTGACATGGGGAGACCAAGGTCAAGCTATTCTCGATGATGAAATCTCTTCACGTTTAAAGGAATCCGTAACGGAATTCATTCAGGAAATTAAATGGCATACGAGCCGCTAATTACATAGCACACGCTGACCCGTCTTTGGTAACTTTTGCTGATGGCGGGTTTCTGCGTGTCGGGAACCTGTGTGGCGTGCTATACTACTTGTAATGAATTCATATTTTCACAGGAATGGGAGCTATTATCAATGTCACAAAATTCATCTGAATCTGTGCTGCTCGTAGACGGCATGGCCTTATTATTTCGCGGGTTTTATGCTACATCATCTAGTGGTTACATCATGACAACCGATAACGGTGTGCCTATCAACGGTGTCTACGGATTTCTGAAATATTTACTCGATGCAATCGGCACGTTTAAACCAACTCACGTCGTATGTTGTTGGGATATGGGAAGCAAGACCTTCCGTACGGAGAAATTTGAATCTTATAAAGCGAATCGCGGACCTGCTCCCGAGGAGTTAATTCCACAATTTGATTTGGTCAAAGAAGTGACAGCCAGCTTTAACATTCCGAATGTCGGCGTTATTGGTTATGAGGCAGATGATTGTATCGGCACCTTGGCTCGTACATACAGCCCCCACACAAAGGTGCAGATCTTAACCGGGGATCATGATATGCTCCAGCTCGTGGATGAGAATACCGAAGTTATTATTATGAAAAAAGGGCAATCCAACTACATGGTGTACACGCTAGAAACGCTCATGGAGGAGAAAAGCCTAACCCCAGCTCAAATCATTGATCTGAAGGGGTTAACGGGTGATACTGCTGATAATTATCCAGGGGTCAAAGGAATTGGGGAAAAAACGGCAACTAAGCTCCTCAACGAATATGTGAACATCGCGGGTATCCTCGAGAACTTAGCTGCACTTCCCAAAGGTGTAAGGGCTAAGATCGAAGCGGAGCTGGATATGCTGCATCTTTCGCTTGATCTGGCAACGATTCGCTTAGATGCGCCGGTCGCTTGTGCGCTTGAAGATTGCGCGTGGGCGATGGATCGAGAGAAGGTCATTAGCAAATTCGATGAAATTGCGTACAAAGGATTAATAAGATTGATCGGATGAGACATCAAATAGGGACAGTACCTGAAATCAGGTGCTGTCTTTTTTTATACCTGAGGTCTTAGGCTAAGCTGTGTGGTCAGTTAAGCTAGTTTTTCAAATAAATGTAAAATTGGACCTCTGTCAAGAAAGTAGACACTCGTTAAGAGAATTCAGCAACACTCTTGTAATAGTTTTCTTCAAATCGAACGGGTGAAAGGTAACCCAAAGAACCATGGATCCTTTTACGATTGTAAAAAAGTTCAATGTATTCGAACATAT
>NZ_JBFRGR010000050.1:0-35523 GCF_052115445.1 Paenibacillus sp. 2RAB27 | reverse complement strand
ATATGTTCGAATACATTGAACTTTTTTACAATCGTAAAAGGATCCATGGTTCTTTGGGTTACCTTTCACCCGTTCGATTTGAAGAAAACTATTACAAGAGTGTTGCTGAATTCTCTTAACGAGTGTCTACTTTCTTGACAGAGGTCCAAAAACATCACTCCAGATGCAGTTATGTGGAAGCCGCCTCTATAGAGGCGGCTTTTTGCCTTCATTTTCGATCAAATGGTCATGTTCGCCTTCTTCCATGATATTCCGAGTTGAGTTACGGAACTCACGAAGCGTATCTCCGAATGCACGGCCGAGCTGCGGCAGCTTAGAAGGTCCGAAGACAATTAAAGCGATAGCCAGAATTAAGATTAATCCTGATACTCCAATATTGTTAAACATTGCGATCATCCTCTTTTCTTTGTCTTTTCTTTACTTTTTGTCTTTTCTTTTACTGTTCTTTTTTCTTACTCTTCAATCAGGTTCAATTTCGCAACACGCTGCATAGCTCGCCATTGCCAGCCGGCAACCAATACGCTGATTTCAAATAGGAGTATTAACGGCACAGTGACCGATAAGTGTGAAATCATATCAGGCGGCGAGATGCACGAGCCGGTGATGGTAAGCGCGATATAGGCGTATTTCCTAGACATTTTCAGAATCTGAGGCGTTAAGAGCCCTATTTTCGTTAAAAAAAGGAGAACCACAGGCAGCTCAAACGCGATGGCCATCGGAATAACAATTTGAAACAAGAAAGCAAAATATCGATCAATTCCATACGTCTCAACGGCGCCAATTGATTGATTCATACGGATCATAAAGCGCATCATCATAGGGAAAACGACCCAATAACTGAACGAAACCCCGATGATGAATAACGCAAAAGCGACTGGTATGTAGGGAAGTGCGTTCCTGGATTCGGTTTCGGTAAGACCTGGCTTCACGAACACCCATGCTTGGTAGAGAACGACGGGTACCGTAAATAAAGCGGCGAACAGAAACGCACATTTCATATAAATCATCAGCCCATCCGTGAACGAAAATACATTCCACTTGATTTCTCCGATCAATGGCTGTGATTTCAAGTACAGAAGGATATCAGACGAGAGATACAAGCCAACACACAGCGTGACAATGAACCAGGCGAACACGATGAGCAATCGCTTGCGAACCTCTGTCAAATGTAAGATCCAATCTTCTTGCTCCATGTGATTCCTCCTTTATCATGAAACGTGTGGGCTGTCCGCATTAAACGACACTTCCACCTTGTTTCAAATATTTGGCAATACCGTCCACAGCGCGGTAAGCCAACGCGCCAACTGTACCTGTTGGATTGTAGCCACTGTTGTGAGCGAAAGCGGAAGCGCCTACGACGAACACATTTTCGGCATCCCACATTTGCAAATACGAGTTAACCGCAGAAGTGGAAGGATCTGACCCCATAATTACGCCGCCTGTATTGTGGGTCGATTGATACGGAACAATGTTGTACGCTGCTAACGTATCCGATGACCCTATGGTCGTTGGGTTCATTTCTTTCATAATTTCTGCCGCTTTACCAGCAACGAATTTGATCATTTGCCGATCCTGCTCTTCAAAATCGAAGGTGATCCGTGGCAGTGGCAGACCATAAGCATCCTTATAAGTCGGATCCAAATCCACATAATGATGTTTCCATGGCATGCTGCTGCCCTGAGGCGAGACAGATAGAACACTGTTCGCATACTTCAGCGACTTCTGTTTAAAATCTTTTCCCCAAGAAGGTGTACCCTTGGGAACAGAGTTATTTGCAATCGGACGTTGGCCGGTTTGCGAAATCCGGATACCAGCGCCATGGATGAAATTCAGATTCGTATGGTCGAAATTATCTCCATTGAAATCAGGAATTTCCATGCCGAGAGAACCAGCTCCCGCGTACAAGTTGAACTGCTTTTCATCGAAAAAGCCTGTCGCACTCCCGCCGTTCGTTTGGTAGCAGTAATTTTTACCAATAACTCCCTTTCCTGTGGCAGGATCGTAAGGTTTACCCAGTTTGGAAGTGAGCAGAAGCTTAATGTTGTTAAATACATAGCTGGCCATGATGACGACATCCGCGGGCTGCTCGAATTGCTCTCCTGTAACGGTATTCACGTATACAACGCCGCTCGCTTTTTTACCATCGTTCAGGACCTGAGTCACGTTGGAGTAAGAGCGTAACTCGAAATTGCCGGATTTCTGTGCAATGGGGAGCGAGGTTACGATCACATCCGCTTTGGCCCCATACTCACAACCAAACCGTTCGCAATAACCGCAATATTGACAGGCTGCACGGGTAATGCCATCAGGGTTCGTATATTGTTCCGACAAGTTTGCCGAAGGCATCATATAGGGATGGTACCCGAGTTTTTTGGTCGCATCTTCGAACAATTTCAAGATCGGCGTTTTCACCATCGGTTTGGTCGGGAACGGAGCGGAACGCTTGCCTACAAGTGGATTCTGCTCAGTATCACCAGAAATACCAGCCAATTTCTCGAATTTATCGAAATAGGGCTCTAACGTGTCATACGTGATGCCCCAATCCTGGATCATCATGCCTTCAGGAATTTTCTGCTTCCCATAGCGTTCCACAGTTTTACTATAAATCTCGAAATCATAAGGGAGAAACCGATAGGTTTGTCCATTCCAATGAACACTTGCACCGCCGAGACCTTCACCGAGCAGAAAGGAGCCGTACTCTCGCATCGGCACAGCGGCCATTTTCTCCGTATTGCGAAATGTAACGGTTTCTTTGGACAAATCCTGCATAAGATCATAGCGAGAAGCGTAACGTAGCTCATCATGCACCATATAGTAGTCTGCTGTACTGCGCGGCTTTCCGCGCTCTAAGCCAACTACTTTAACTCCTTGTTTCGTTAATTCTGCGGCGATAATTCCCCCGACCCATCCCATTCCTACAATGACAACGGGGACTTTCGGCATTTTAGTAGCCATCAACGTATTCCTTCCTTCGTGAAATTTGTTCTTTAATGAGCAAAATGATCGTGTAAGCTGCGAGGCTCCATGACGACAAATTGATCTTTATCTATCATGTTCGTATAGGTCATTTGGTTGCCGGGGTAATTACGCATTTTCCAGCCAGCCATATTCTTATTCCCGCCGTACAAGGGATCGGAGTAGACACCTTCCATCACAAGTACACGGAATTGGTTGAAAAAGGTTTTACCTGTAATTCCATTTACGACGCTGATTTCACCTTTTTCCATGGAGGTCAGAATCGCATCTTGTTCTTCAGGTTTAATATCTACGAAGCCTTTCGTATATTTGGTTTTGGCTGTTTCTTCAAGACTATGTAGCCCCATTGTAATGAGTTCATGACGTTGAATGCTGAGGTAATCCCCCTGTGTGACTTCACCTTTCACAAAAGGCCCCATCCGATAGGTGCGGGCATTCACACCCCAAGGACTGGCTAGCTGATGGTCAATAAAAAAAGCAACGCCTAGTTCTGCAGCTCCTGGTCCGCTGTCGTCCTTAGGAAAGATGCGCTCTGCTGCGGCTTCAGTAATTTGCAGTTGGGATTGATTGAAGAACATCGGCGCTTGATTGTAATCAGCCGTGACTTGTGGTTTCGGACTTACGGAAGGCGAAGGAGAAGTCTGGGTAGTATCTTTCTTAAACCCTCCAGATACTGCGCTTCCAATGACGCCACCAACCACGACGCCACCAATGGCAGTTCCAGTGTACTTGAGAAAACGGCGACGTGAGTGATCAGGCGTATGATTGTGCGTGTTTTTGTCAGCCAACTTGTCATACCTCCATGGAATTTTATGTACTTCTGGGTAGTTATGGATATGTTGATCTGTAAGTGTATTTCCTATGCATGAGTTGCATGAAAATATGGAAACGGGGGAAATGTAGTGGTAGGTTTCCGATTTCTATAAATGGTTTTGAACCTATGAATGTGAGGAGAAGCATACTCATGAACACAAAGATCGTAGTCCTCACCCTTTTGCTTGCTGGAGCGTTATCGGCTTGCGGTAAAAGTAATACAACACCTAGCCCAAGTGCAGGAACAACAACCGCGCCAACAGCATCAGCAAGTACAGGAACAACGACTAAAGCTGATGCACAGACGGTATTTAAGGCCAATTGTGTCAGCTGTCATGGCGCCAATTTGGAGGGTTTAGTCGGACCGAATCTCCAGAAGGTTGGTGGAAAGTACTCGAAGGAACAACTCACCGCGATCATCGCGAATGGGAAGGGTGCAATGCCTGCTTTTAAAGGAAAGCTATCCGATGATGAAATCAGTTCGTTATCTACATGGCTTGCAGACAAAAAATAGTCAGGAATGAAACCCGCCCTTCGCTGTAAAACGGCTAGGCGGGATTTTTATTTCGTGATTAAAGAGACATTCATTTCGTTTAAAAAAGGGCATAGGATAAATAAGTAATTGGAAAAATACCCGATAAAGGTGCTTCCTTTTCAATAAGCAATAGGGAGATGAACCAGATGAAGGGCAAAGATCGGTGGAATGATCTCTTTGAGTTTGCCATGTATGTACTGGCAGGAGGTTGCTTTGTTTACTTTCTTGTGAAAGGAAACTGGGGGAAAATGTTCCAGGCGGTGCTCATTGTGGCTGTACTTCAACTCATTCGACTCGTCGTCAAATGGACGAAGACGACCCTATTTACATCGCTGCGTTTCTGTGTGCTGTTGTTTATTTTTGTCACGATGTTCCTTGCGAATGAATTCGGCTATTACGGCGTCATCCCTTATCTAGATAAAATCGAGCATCTCTTCTCGGGCGTGATCCTCTGTTTCATCGGTTTATTGATATATAGCAAAGCATCGAATCATCAAGAGGGGGTTGAACCACCTTCACCGCATGTCGCGGTGTGGCTGTGCTTGTTCTTTTCCATTGCGATGGCTGGAGTTTGGGAGATATATGAATTCGCGACAGACCATCTCTTCGGGCTTGATTCACAGAATGGCAGCCTGCTCGATACGATGACAGACATCATTTGTGGAACAATAGGGGCGATTTTGACGGCTTGTTATTTGGCGTTGAAAGCTAAGAATCGGTCACTTCCTTTGGTGAATATAAGATAATTTTGGCAGAACTTACCTTGTCATTTCGCTTCGTTTGTGGCACTATTAGCACTATTGAATGGAGGAATTGACAGCATGGAAGAGTTGCCTAATTGCCCGAAATGCCAATCTGCTTATACGTATGAAGATGGAAATTTACTGGTGTGCCCGGAGTGTGCGCATGAGTGGTCTTCATCAGTCAGTGAAGTTGAGAATGGCGATGATCAGAAAGTGGTCAAAGACGCGAACGGTAATGTATTGAAAGATGGGGATTCCGTTACGGTCATCAAAGATTTGAAAGTCAAAGGGACTTCATCCGTTATCAAAATGGGTACAAAAGTGAAAAACATTCGCTTAGTCGAAGGCGATCATGATATTGATTGTAAAATCGATGATTTCGGAGCAATGAAATTAAAGTCGGAGTTTGTTAAAAAGATGTAAGAGGGGGATCCGTACGACGTGCGGGTCTTTTTTCTTTGAATAAGGGATAGTTTAGCATCGTGTGACTCATCTTAAATAGAGCAGGATTGATAAGGGTGATCGACAGAGGAGGGGATTCGTTGCAACTATTTCATCTTAGTTACATTCTCTTGTTTAGCGCCGTGCTCGCGGCTGGAACGATCGGAGTCGCTTGGTTTGTATTTCATAAGCGGAAAAGGAAAGCTCGTTAAACTTTAAAAGTCGAATGTTGCTCGTTGGAGCTTATGAAGCTCTAGCGGGCTTTTTATTTTTTGGATTATTTGTTCCATACCAGGCATAAAAAGGGAATAGGAGGCTTTTCGCGAATACTATTTATGGAGGGGGGCTAACTGTGAAACTATACGAACGATCATTAAAATCTCAACTTGTTAGTGTTTGTATTTTTTTCTTCTTATCTTTGGTACAACTAATCATTAATATTGGAGACCATCGCCCAGTTGGTTTTATTGTTATTTTCAGTTTTTGTCTTGGACTATTTCTCATTCTAGCTGTCATTATTAGTATAGATCTCATCCAAAAAGACGCGGAGAAAATAGTGGCTAAAGTAGAATTTATCGAAGAATTCCGTATTCATATTCGAAAACCAAATGGAAAGTTAATGAAAGTGCGTGTAAAAGCAAGAGAATATGAAAAATTTCATCTCAATCAATCTATCGAATTACTGGTGGGTAAACGTACTAGTGCCTTGCTCACAATCAAAAGTTTGGAGTATGAATCTAATGACGTTTCTCAAGCAGACGTTAGTACTACGGAGGACGTATGAAGCGAGTACGAAAACTTCGATATTCATATAACCAAAGATGAGCAATTTACGGTATTTCATGATTGGACGCTGGACTGTCGGACGAATGTCAAAGGGCAGTCGAAAGACTACCGGCGGAATATGGACCGAATCGGATTAACCGCATTGCACCTATCTATAAGTGAAACAAAGAGGGCACCTGCTAGTAGAATCTTCTACTTGCTGGCTGCCCTCTTTCACTTTACCTTGGCCTACTTTTACTTATAAAACGTGGATTGAAAAGGTGTCAGTGCTGCAATGACCGCATCCCGAAATATATCACTTCGTGTAATTCGACCATTCGTAAATAGACCATAAGCGCCTTCTTTGTGATTACTCCCGACCGTGCTGCTCAGTTCATCTATGATGTGGCGCAGCTCGGTTCCACCTTGCATTAATTTCTCTCCAATTTCTTTGGGAATGGGGAAATATAAACCTTTGCCGACATAGAGCTGATTTCCATCCCAAGCGGCGCAAACAGAGAAGAGATACCACTGCCTCGTATGGATGCTGTCGAATGTAAGGCCACCCTCAAGTCCAAGTCCAAAGTTGGCTTCAGGCTCTGCCTCAAGCACATTTTTGGCCCGCGTGATCGCACCAAGAATGGTTTCATCTTCCGTCATTGGCTGGTCAGATACACCAGAAGGGACAGCGTGACAAATCGGTTCTATCCCCGTAGCCACTACCACAGCAGCCCGCTTTGCTTGATTGTTCGTACCTAAAGCAATTCTTACATCTTTGTCAAACATTTGACATCACTCCTAACTTTCCTAAAACAGATCAACAGAAACAATAAGTTCTAGTATATCATGTTTTGATTTCTATTAAGATTAGTAGCAAGGTGTGCCTTTTCTAATCAGTACTAAATGTGTGCAAAGTTGGGCATATTTGTTAAAAACATGTGTTGATGAAGGGGACAATGGTGCTGCAAGCATGGGAAAAATTCTGCTCATTACATTTTATATCCTTACCATCATTACCTTTTTCGTTATAAAGCGAAGGTTGCAACTGTTTGAAACAATCTTCTGCTGGTTAATTGTACTTTTACTGCATGGTGTCTACTTTATGATTATCACCTTGAATTATCAGTTATTGATTCCTTCACCTCGGTTATCGGATATCATCTTTAGAATCATATATCAACAAGTGATTACGCCGATTATAGTGATATGGGCCATAGAGCAGTTTGTAAAAATACGTGGATTATTGTACAAGACGTTGTCCATCTTTATTTTCTCAATCTTTCATGTGGTATTGAAATTTTGCATGCAAAACTTAGGAATTGTTCACTACTCTGAACAGTGGAGAGTATCTTGGTCATATTTGGAAAGTGTCTTGCTCCTTATTTGTACAGGACTTGCACTACTATTGTATCGTTTAGTTATGCGAAAGGAAGGAATACCATTTGAGTCACCTTGATGTGCTATTGCAAAGGAATACGATATTTACACTCGTTTGTCTCGTGTTAAGTTATGGTTTTATGTGGTTTCTGCCAAGTAACATGCCAAAATCTGTGAGTATCATTATGATGCTTTTCAGTCTGAATACGGCCAAAAATTTGGATACGATCATTGCCGTACCACCGTTTGACCTCTATAACACGAATATTTATCCGTATTTCGATTTTGCAGATATTCTAACATGGTCTTTATATCCTGTCTTTGGTTATTTTTTTGCTTATTACTACATCAGGTTCCGTATTCGTGGGTTGATGATTCCTTTCTATATATTAGGTTGTTCATTAATAGGAACAGCCTATGAATCTTTAAATGTTTATTTTGATGTATTTCAGTACCTACACTGGAAATTAAGCTATTCTTTTTGCGTGTATCTCATCGTGCAGACGCTGTGTGTTCTTGTATTTACAAAGCTGAAAAAGCATTGGATTGATCAAAAATCTAAATCGACAAGGAGAATCGATCGAACTTGAGTTCTGTACAAGAGCATCCGCCACGGAGACAGCAAGCTTTATTAAGTCTGGACGGTTTAACTAGCCTGCGTTGGCAGGATCCGAAGATAATAGCGTGGTGGTCAGCTTCCTTTCCTGGATTCGGTCATTTCCTGCTCCATCAATTTATACGCGGATTTCTGTTATCAACATGGGAAGTGGTCATCAATTCACTTGCTAGAATCAATGAGGCGATCTATTACTCCTTCAGTGGGCAATTCGAGTTGGCTGCACAAGTTATTGAGCCAAGGTGGGCATTCGCCTATGCCTTCGTTTACTTGTTCGCGATATGGGATAGTTATATCAAGGCGATCGATGCGAATAAGCAATGCCATCTGGCAAAGCTTGAAGGAGCAAGAATTACTTCCAATCTCATTAAACCTTGGACGATCACGAATATTAGCTACAAGAGACCTGGGGCAGCTATGGTCTGTTCCTTTGTTTTTCCGGGACTCGGCCATTTATATAATAACCGAATTGCTTTAGGATTCTATTGGGTACTCTGGTGGTTTATTTATTTGACCATGTCGCGATCACACGAAGCTACTCTTTATCTGATACTTGGTAAGTTATCCAAATCGACTGCACTACTAAATCCACATTGGCTATTATTCATGCCGTCAGTCATTGGAGGCTCTGTGTATGACGCATTTATGACAGCGCAAGATCATAATCGACTTTTTCGTCTAGAGCAGAAGCAATACTTAGCAGAAAAGTATCCACATTTTCCATTACGTCTGTTTGAGAAGGAGAATGACCCGCATGCTGATCATTAGTACTTTTGAGCACTCGATAGAAGTGGAGGAAGCACTAGCCGTACTTGAACAGATGGGTCTAGCTCGTAATGAAATCATGGTTATCATGATGGAAAACTATATGGACATACCCGATCATAATTACAATTCAAATCCGAACAAGAAAGCGCTGGCCTTCGAGGTTGGTATGGCAACATCCACGGCATTCACTGTCATTGGGATTAGTTTCGGCTTCATATTGTATTGGGGGCCAATTATTTGGGGAGTTATTTGCGCTATTTGCGGATTTATTGTGGGGTATTGCCTCACACGCATCATACAAACGAAGCTACTTAAACATGTTATTCGCAAAAAAGAGCGATTACCCGAGCTTGCTGTCATTATCCAATGCCATGAGGAACGATTTAAAGAGGTACAGCATGTGTTGTGGGAATACCAAGCGCTATCCGTAGGCAAATTTTAAAAATAGAACATATGACAAGCTTGAGCTTTCAAGCTTATTTTTGCTGGATTGCACGAAAAAGCAAGAGGCTAATGGATATATCCACTAGCCTCTTGCTTTTTACTAACACGCGTATTTTCATTTCATTTTAGCTAATTCATAATCAAACCATGTTCCCATCTCACCCGTAGTCAGATTCTCTATCGTATTGTTGCGATGTTTAATGAAAATGTTTCTGTTCTTATCCAAATAATAGTCGCCAAAGACATAGTCGGATAACCGTTTTGTTTCTAATTTCGTATTCAGTTTGTACAGTCCAGCTGTATCTTGCACAGCATAATCCTTATTCGAGATGCCATTCAATACGATATAGAGGCTTCCATCGGTAGATGCAGGATTGGTCAATGAAAGATTAGTTATACCTAATGCATTGACATCCAATTCATGAAGCTTTTCATTTACCATGTGAAGCGTTCCTACTTGGTCTAGCAAGCCAACGCGGGCACTACCCGAAATATAGCCACTTCGACTAGGTAATTTAGCAGAAGCAATCCACACGGTACCATCTGGATTCGGGATGACGCGGTCTAGCTTTTGATTGAAATCTTCGAGTCGGGTCACGTTCCCATTTTGAATAAGAAATGTATAGGTCGTGCCATAATTTGGACCAATAGCGGCAATCGGCAAGGTCAGATTAACGGATATGATTACCCGTTGATCGCCAGCAGGAAATGCCGCGTACGTATGGACAGGTGCTCCCCAGGCTGCCGATTCCCATACATCGGAGTCTGTAAGTGTGTATACTTTTACATTACCGTAGTACAAATCGCGATCTTTACGCACTAACTMTATTGGTTTACCAGCTAATGGATGGGGAGAACTAGAAAGTCCTTTGAAGAATTGATCTTGTTCTTCATTGTTTTTCCATTCGATTTGATAGTTGTTTTTATCCATCTTAAGCATGGATTTTGCAGGGTCCGCGGAAAGCAGGGAGTAGAAATATAGTGAACTATCATCGTCACCGATGATGGAATAGATAGCATTTTGCCCACCGACTAGCGAAAGTCCTGCATCATCACCCCATTGGATGTCAATCTGAAGAAGATCATGGACGAATCGCCAAGTCAAAGGCATATAAATCACATCTTGATACGTTAGAAAAKGGTAGGGCTCTGTTTGATTATTGATTTCTACTTGATTCATCGTAATTGGCACATCGGAAATTTGGACAGAGTAACTGCTTGCATTACTTTTGGTTGTCAGATCCTGTTCAAGCGGGTTTTGATGAATGGGTGGAGGGAAATTCCGATTTGACCAAATCTGCAATCCATCGGATTCACTCCAGTTGTATTCAATGCCGAGCGTTTGGAAATTGTTCCATGTCATGGGTAGGTAAGTGATGTCTTTATACACCAGAAACGGGTATTGGCTATGGGTAATATCCATGTCTTGACCATTGATTTGAATTGGAAAATAGGGCAGAGATGCCTTCACAGATACGCTTGCTGAAGCTTGCATGGGAAGTAACGGTAACAATCCGCTCATCAATCCGAGAATGACAATCGAGCATTTTATAGCAAATTTCTTCAAAACCATCACCCTTTTCTAAGTTAGTATTGCTACTGATTAGACGCGGGATGGTGAGAAAAGTTGTATGAATAAAGGAGGATATATCCAGATCGTGTTGTTGATGGTAAATTTTGAGTCATGATCTCACTGAATTCCCATGTTACAATCGTTGAGATCCATGCTGGATCAAAACTTAGAAGGCCGAAGCTTTTTTGAAGCACGGGGGAACCAATCTTTGGGGTGAAGTCGCGTTATGCGCGGCCGGGTGATTACTCTTTGATCCGAATCCGACAGCTAACCTCGCAGGCCGCGAAAAGGAGAGGTTTATAGTGAAACGTTACAAGAAGCTTGTAGTTACAGGAGCACTAGGTTTGACCGTCTTGATGGGGGCGAACTCAGCATTTGCTGCTACGGGAACGCACACGGTAGCAGGCAACGATACCATGTGGTTAATCTCGAAAAAATATGGCGTCAGCCTTACTTCGCTGATCAAGGCGAATCCGCAAGTATCCAACCCGAACGTGATTTGGTCGGGCATGAAGCTCAACATCCCAGGAAGCACGGGTACAACTGTTGCGACTAAACCACAGGTTACGCCAGCACCTACGCAATCCACTTTCGCTAGCCAAGTGGTTACCTTAGTCAACCAGGAGAGAACGAAGGCTGGATTGAAGCCTTTGACCAGCAATAGCGCACTTACCGCGATGGCACTGGATAAAGCGAAAGACATGTACAATAACGGCTATTTCGATCATACATCGCCAACTTACGGGTCACCTTTTGATATGATGAGCTCCTATGGCATCTCTTATTCCTACGCGGGTGAAAACATCGCCAAAGGTCAACAAACGCCTGATGCTGTCATGACAGCATGGATGAATAGTTCAGGTCATAGAGCGAATATTTTGAGTCCGAACTATACCCAAATTGGCGTGGGTTATTACAACGGTGAGTGGGTACAGGAATTTATAAGTAATTAAGTTAAGTTACGTGATAATCGTGGATTGTGGCAGTCTCCCTTGGGAGGCTGTTTTTTGTATTAACGCTTCAGTGTGGGTCACCTGTACTGCGAAGGGGAACTACGTTCCGCAACAATGGATAAAATCCAATAAATCCAACCTACTAATTGTATGTGATGGTATTATATATCATATGGATCGGCAAGGATCGTATTATGTAGCTGAAAATCTAAATTGATACAGAAAGAATATTGAGGTGCATCCMGTGATTAAGATTTTCACAGAAATCGAAATAAAAGCATCTATTGATGTTTGCTTTGACATGGCAACGAATATTGATATACATACGCGGACTGTTTGGCCACATACCAAGGAACGAGCGATAGCTGGAACGACAACAGGCATGATTAGTGGAGGGGATACAGTTACTTTTGAGGCGAGACATTTCTTCATTAGGCAAAAACACAAGTCACTCATATCGAATTATGCTCGGCCTTACCGCTTTGTTGATGAGATGTTGCAGGGTACGTTTAAAAGTATGAGGCATGAGCACGAATTTATCGATTTAGGTAATAAAACTTTGATGAAAGATACATTAACTTTTGAGGCCCCGCTGGGCTGGGTCGGATGGATCGTTGAGAGGGTTGTGTTGAGGAGATATATGACACGATTTTTGAACTATCGGAATGAGCAGTTGAAAATTTTAGCTGAGCAAAAGTAAGTAGGGAGAAGAGAAGAGAGGGGATCCAATTGAAATTCTATCTTGCATCCAGTTTCAAAAACATCGACAATGTCCGATATGTTGCGAAGCAGTTGAAGTCTATGGGATATCTTCAAACATACGATTGGACGATGCATACAGGTATCGATTCACTTCAAGAGCTCGCGGCGATTGGTGCGAAAGAGAAAGAAGCCGTATTGCGTGCAGATCTCTTCATCATCATGTTGCCAGCGGGTAAGGGAAGCCATGTTGAGTTAGGACTAGCTCTCGGAGCAGGGAAGGCTATTTTTATGTATTCTGCTAACGATGAGATGAACGATATTGACAAAACGAGTACGTTTTATCAACTGCCGGAGGTGCAGAAAATCATCGGACCGATAGACGACTTAGTCTTAACGATAAATAAAAGTTGCGATCGAACAAACATGGGGATGCCTAATTTGAGTAGTAAGGGAACGTAGGTACGCTATTTCTATGTAAAATGCTAGTATTGGCAGCTAACGGAACGTGAATGCGCTATTTGTCCATTTTCGTGGATTTTTAGCAGTTTTCGAGTAAATAGCGTACTGACGTTCCCTTTCGATACCATTCTAGCTGGTTTTGCTGTAAATAACGTCTCCTGGTTCCGTTACAAACAAAAATGGACAGTAATGTATCGATTAAATGAAGGAAGATTTCCCATAAATCTAAGCAAAGGATCGAAATCATGAATCCGAATGAATTTATAGAAACATATAACTCAAATCGAAATGAGCTMATTTATTTCAAGTGGAATGGTAAGCATGCTAATGAATTAGTTGATGAGAATATTCATTTTAGAAGAGAGCTACTTAAATACATAGAGTCAATTGATTTCAATCATATACCTGGTGAACTTTTAAGAGATTTAATCATAGCTGAATCTCAGTATGCAAAAGAATCATGGGGAATTTATCGCCATTATTATCTAATAGTTGAAAACTTACTTAATCAAACAGGTGACCTATACTTGGTTGATGTAATTATCGCAGCCTCTTTTAGCTTTGATACCTATTGCTCTACTGTGGCAGCTAACCCAACGGAGTTGGATTTTGATGCAATTATTGTTGAAATGAAAAGTAGAAAAGAAGTTTCTCAAGATGAAGTGATGCGTAAGACATTTGATATGGGTATTGATATTTTTACAAGTTACAAATCGAAACAAAGCAAAGTAGATGAGGTAGCAGATACTATTACTAGCAATACTAAAATCAGCACATTCTTGAAAATAAAAAAAATATCCAAAAGTATTTTAAAAGCTAAAGGGGTCAACAAAGTGAGCAACAAAAAAATAAAATGGATCATTATTAGTTTTGCTTTCTTCATCATCGCTGTGATTGCGGTTAAGCTTATTATGGCTTTCGGTGGAGATATGGTAGTTAGCCATAATGTGTCGACTTTTACTAGTAAATCAAATGTGAATGGTAACGTTAATCTTACGATCGGGACTTTGAAAGGTACGTATAAGGTTCATGAGTATACGATTAAAACCGCTGGAAAAGTCAGTATTCCTTATGAATCAACGGTCGAATCCGGGAATGTAACCCTGCAAGTAGTGAATAAGAATCTCGTTCAATGGGAGAAAGTAATCTCTCCATCCAGTAGTGGACTCATCGAGTTTAATGGAGTGAGTGGAAGCTACTCGATTCAACTAGTGACAGAAGAAGCAAAGAAAATAAGTGTGAAACTCAATTTAAAATAGCTGAAAATTCACTTCCCAACAATAACGTATTCTCACCAAGAAAGATGTCTGTAGGCCGTGGGAGATAAATTCGTCCATCGTTTGAATTGTTTGCTGAATTGCGACAAATCCTTGTATCCCAATTGTTCGGCGATATGCTCGATTGAATGAGTAGGGTCCATTAGCAGGAGCTTGGCTTGACGCAGCTTGATTGTGCTCAAATAATGCCGTGGGGAGACCCCATAAGCTTTGTGAAAAACCCGATTGCAATGTGCGGGACTATACCCGAGCTGCTTCGCAATAAGCGTTATTCTGAAAGGTTCCTGCCCTTTCATTGTCGTAGAGGCTTGATGCTCAATGAATGCAGCTAGCTGTGCAGCTAAGCCAGAATCGCCGGTTTGCTGACTAGAAACCACAGCCTCATCGAGTAAGACCTCGCTTAACACGGTGAAAATACGAAAGGAAGCATGCATCGTTTGCAGCTTCAGACTCAGTCCACTAGAGGTATTTTCTCTGGCTATTTGTGCGAGATCCATAAGAATGGGACGGAGTAAGCTCTCCATTTTGCTGCCAGAGGGGTGAACAATTTGCCCAATTTGATTTAATTGGTGACGAAACCAAGGATCCGTTACCTCTAAATGTACACACACGTACTCCATCATATTGCCATCGACCGCACCCAAGCTTGCATGCACTTCATTCGGAAGGATCCAAACCAAATCGCCTTGCCTTTGTACAAAATGCTTGTCGCCAACGCGCATACGCTGGGAGCCATCAATGACAAGATTCAGCTCAAACATCGGATGTTGATGCTCTGGGAATGACCACTGCGCGTTAACCTTGCGAAGATGGGCGGCAAAAATTTGGAAAGATGCCTGCACATCAGGCAGCATACTCCCATGAACGACATTTTCGAGACCAGTTGGTAACGATTCTTGTTGAAAGACTTTCATAAAAAGACTCCTTTGGAAAAGGTTATTAAGTATTGGATACGATAACTATCTCACTTAAATAGGATGGAATCAAATGTTTCTTTTGTCCAAATGAAAGAGCGTATTGCCCATGGGTTCAGGGTTGGGGTCATTGTATAATAAGGGCAAATGACTGAGAGGAGCATCATCCTGATATGAAGAATCAATTTTTCAATGCACACCATTCACCAATTGGCGCATTTGCAAGCTTTACTCTTGGATTTCCAGGCAAAAGCGGAGGCTTCGATCTCGAACAAGCGCGTCCGCCAAAGCAAAATATATATATTGGGCTAGAAACTACGCAAGGCGGCACTTATGATGCTTTACCGTTCTTCGAGTACGTGAGTGAAGACGAAAGCCTTCGCTATGATATTGAAAATCCGGATCCAAAGCAGAATAAGAAGAAAACCGTTTTCCCTTTTGTACAGGATGAGATTCAACGCGAATTCAAAGTCAGCACAGATACGTGGAGAGCTGGCGATTTGGCATTCAGTCTGATTTCTCCCGTTCAGTCTGTACCAGATCCGGTAACAGCAAGTGATGAGGAGTTGCGTTTAGCGCTCGTCCCAGCTGTTCTTGCGAAGATTACCGTGGACAATACCCACGGAACCTCATCTAGAAGAGTTTTCTTCGGGTATCAGGGAACGGATCCATACAGTGCGATGCGCAGGTTGGATGATACGATGGAGGGTGCCGCGGGAATAGGTCAAGGCCGGATTACAGCAATTGTATCCAAAGATCCTGAAGTGCGTTCAGGTCTCTATTTTAGTATCGAAGATATTTTGAGTATGAAAATTGTAGAGAACTTGACCTTCGGACTCGGTACCGTTGGTGCTTTATTCGCTGACACCCCTGCGGGTGAGAAACGCACGTATGAATTCGCAATTTGCTTCCATCGCGGAGGCATTGTTACAGCGGGGCGTGATGCATCCTATACGTACGCTCGTTTATTCCGCAATATTGAAGCTGTTGCTGATTACGCTTTGGGCAATTTCGATAAGCTAATGGCATTAGCTCAAAGCTCAGACGCTAACATCGCTAATTCACGCTTATCGGATGATCAGAAGTTCATGCTTGCGTATGCGATTCGTAGTTATAACGGAAATACACAGCTTCTCGATATGGATGATGAGCCATTCTGGATCGTCAACGAAGGCGAATACCGGATGATGAACACGTTCGATTTGACCGTTGATCAGTTGTTTTATGAGTTAGCCGTGAATCCTTGGACGGTACGTAATGAGCTGGATATGTTCGTGAAACGGTATAGTTATGAAGACATGGTTAGTTTCCCAGGCGATCCTTCGGAATACCCGGGTGGAATTTCATTTACACATGATATGGGAGTTGCGAATACACTTTCACGCCCAGGTTACTCGGCTTATGAGCTTTATGGTTTGGATGACTGTTTTTCTCATATGACACATGAGCAGTTGGTGAATTGGACCTTATGCGGAGCAACCTACGTGGCGCATACCGATGATCAAGCATGGCTGCAAACGAATCTTACCATTTTTGAAAAATGTTTAACGAGTATGCTCCATCGCGATCATCCAAATCCAGAACTTCGCAATGGGATCATGTCGTTAGACAGCACGCGCACGATGGGCGGAGCAGAAATCACGACGTATGACAGTTTAGATGTCTCGCTGGGACAATCCCGTAACAATATTTATATGGCGGGCAAATGTTGGGCGGCTTACGTGGCGATGGAAACTATTTTTGCTCAAAATGGTAGAGAAGATCTAGCTCTTATCGCAAGTGAACAGGCTCTGAAATGTGCACAAACAGTAACGTCATTCGTCACTGCAGAAGGATACATACCAGCCGTAGTCGGTGAAGGCAATGATTCCAAAATCATTCCAGCGATCGAAGGTCTGGTATTTCCTTACTTCACAGGCAATAAGTCTGTGCTTGACGTGAAGGGGCGTTACGGCTTTTATATCGAAGCGTTGAAAAAGCATCTGGATGTTGTCCTTGTTGAAGGTACTTGCCTGTTCACGGATGGTGGATGGAAGCTTTCTTCGACAAGTAATAACTCCTGGTTAAGCAAAATTTATTTGTGTCAATTCGTCGCACGTGAAATCTTAGATCTAACATGGGATGAATCGGGAGCTGCAGCGGATGCAGCCCATGTTGCATGGTTGACCCACCCAACCTTGTCCATTTGGAGCTGGAGTGATCAAATCATTTCCGGTGAGATTACAGGCAGCAAGTACTACCCGCGCGGTGTTACGAGCATTTTATGGCTGCAAGAAAAGAAATAATCACATTCGAGCAACTGAAGCATTCGCTTTGGTTGCTTTTTTGTTGGTACTATTTGTAAAATAGAAAGGGTGAGCTTCGTTTGATTGGAGGTATTGAGCTTATGAAAAAAGAAATCTCTGCAGGCGGTGTCGTTTACCGACAAATTGGCAATGATTTTCACATTTTACTCATCGAGGATCGCTATCGGAAACTGGCTTTCGCGAAAGGTCGCATGGAGGCTGGGGAGACGATTGAGCAAGCGGCGCTTCGGGAAATCAAAGAGGAAACGAATATTGATGGCAAAATTATTCAGCCACTGATTATTAATTATTATCAGTTCGAGCACACGGAACATGGACATGTGGAGAAGGAAACACACTATTATTTAGTCGAAGCACTCAGCGATGATCTCAAAGCTCAAACGGAGGAAATTCGGGGAGTCAAGTGGCATGGCGCGGCGGATGCCTGGGCCGAACACAATTTGAATGGTTACCAGAATAATCGCGGGATTTTGAGAATGGCGCTTGAAATCTTGGGATTCCTAGGTGAAGAGGATGAGATGACTGTATAATGAAAGCGTATAGATTTTAGGAGGCGAAAATTTTGAATACGAAAAACGAATTGCCACAGCTGCATTTTGAAGATCAACTTGCTTTTGAACAGTGGCTTGCGATAAATCATAACACTTCTCCTGGCATCCGATTGCAAATCGCAAAGAAAGGTGCTCGAATCAAAACGGTTTCCTACGATCAAGCACTCGAGAGCGCGTTATGTTATGGATGGATTGATAGCCAGAAAGAAAAAGCGGACGAGCAGAGCTGGCTTCAGCGGTTTACGCCACGCGGAGTAAGGAGTATTTGGTCCAAAGTGAATAAAGATAAAGCTGAGATTCTGATTGCAGATGGACGCATGAAACCTTCCGGCATGAAGGCGATCGAGGCTGCGAAGAAGAATGGGCAGTGGGAGAAAGCCTATGAACCGCAAAGTCATGCAACAATCCCAGAGGATTTTGCTTTGCAATTGGAGAAGAATAGCGAGGCGAAGGCCTTCTATGATACGCTGGATCGGCAAAATAAATATGCGATTACGTTCCGGATTCATACGGCCAAGAAGCAAGAAACCCGTGTGAAGCGGATTCAGGAGTTTATTTTGATGCTTGAAAATGGGGAGAAGATTTATCCGTAAAAAATGATTTCGAATACAGAGAGGAAAACCAACATCATGACGAAAAAACTTTATTATGAAAATGCGTATTTGAAAGAATGGCAAACTACGATCAGCCAGAAGATCGAAAGAGAAGATGGCCATTATGTCCTCTTGKAGGAGACAGCGTTTTATCCGCTTGGCGGTGGACAACCCTGTGATGCTGGTGAAATCAACGGTATTGCCGTCCTTGACGTGATACTGGAGGAGGATGTGGTCCTACATAAGGTAGAGAACATGCCAGAAGGAACACTAGTGAATTGTAAGCTGGACTGGCAGCTTAGATTCGATCATATGCAGCAACATAGTGGTCAACATTTACTTTCGGCCGTATGCCGAGATCTGTATGAGGCTAATACGGTAAGCTTTCATCTGGGGACGGATTACTGCACGATCGATGTGGAGACCCTTGAACTCCACCCAAGTAAGTTAGCGGCGATTGAGACTGAAGTGAATCGTAAGATTTACGAGAATCGCTCGATTAGCAGCTACTTCGTAACACCTGAGGAGCTAGCGCAGTTGCCGCTTGTCAAGCAGCCAAAGGTGACGAAGGATATTCGGATTGTTGAAATCAATGGTGTGGAGTATAACGCTTGCGGAGGTACACATGTTGCGTCCACTGGCGGGATCGGAATTATTAAGCTTTTGAAAACGGAGAAGCAAAAAGGGAACACTCGGATTTATTTCCATTGTGGACTTCGTGCGTTAGCTGAATTTAACGAGAATGTGAGAATTCTTGGGGCATTGTCAGGCAAATTTAATACGGTTAAAGATGAAATCATAGATCGCATTGAGAAGTGGGAGCATGAGCACAAACTTGTTCAAACTGAGTTAACTGGGCTTAAAGAGAAACTAGATGAGTACTTGGCGCAGGAGTTACTAGTGGAAAGTCAGGATGTCATTGCACGTCAATTCACTGATAAATCTTTGAAGGATATGCAAAGTTTAGCAAGTAAGATTGCTTCGAAGTCTGATCTTCCAATCTTGTTCATAAGTTCTTCTGAGAACAAAGTCGTATTAGCACACAATGGCCAATATGCACAAGCATGCGGTGCATTCTTCAAAGCTCATCTAGGAAGCTACAACGGCAAAGGCGGCGGCAGTGATAAATTGGCGCAAGCGGGGTTCTTGAGTAGAGAGGATGCTATTGCTTTCTATTCCTATGCGGAGGCGACATTTAGAGGGAATTAAGGGAAGATCGTTTGGAGGGATTTTATGAAGAAACGATTAACCATTTTTTTCGTAGCAGCTGTATTATTAGTTGGGTTTTATTATATTTCTGAACTCTTTAGATCCGAACCACCTAAACCGACGATTACAGCAGGCAATAAAAAAATTGCTTTCGCACAAGGTTCATATTGTTGGTCAGGTTTATTTAGCGGAGTGTGCTCAGATATGCCTGCTCCCCATGAGCTGACAAAATATGCGGGTCTTAATCCTGTTGTGGTCTCACCAGAATCCCAAATAACGATCAAATTTATAAACAAACCTAAGAAAAATTCATTGGGTGTGCAGTTATGGACCAATAATGAAGGGACATCTGAAAATGTCCAACTAAAGAATCAAGTTTTGACGGTACCCAAAGAGAAAGGCGTRTACATATATGGGATTTCTGCAAATTGKAGGAAAGGAAGTTCCATGTATTTCTTTGTTATAGAGGTTCAATAGATCAGTCTAAAATTGATTTAATAAATTTGTCACATAAGGAGATATAACTATGGCAGATAACAAAGTACTAAGAATGGACAATGTTGGCATCGTTGTAGGATCCCTTGATAACGCAATCTCTTTCTTCGAGGAGATTGGCTTGAAGCTCGAAGGGTGAGCTACTGTCGAAGGTGAATGGGCTGGTCGGGTTACCGGGCTGGGTTCACAGTGTGTAGAGATTGCAATGATGATTACCCCAGATGGCCACAGCCGAATTGAACTTTCGCGATTTCTAACCCCAGCTACTATATCAGATCACCGAACTGCTCCTGTAAATGCCCTCGGATATCTACGCGTCATGTTCACCGTAGAGGACATTGACGAAATGGTATCCAGACTCACTAAGTTTGGTGCTCAGCTCGTTGGCGAAGTGGTTCAGTACGAGAACTCGTATCGTCTCTGCTACATTCGTGGTAGTGAAGGAATTCTAATTGGTTCAATCACGACATCACGGCAGCCGGCACACACTGGGCTGCCGTTGTCCTTTGAAGTAAAKGGCAGTCAACTTCCGAAATGTGACAATTTACAATTGTGTAAAAAAGTAAGGATATAGTGAGAATAACAGGGCAAATGGAATCTGAATTCGTAAAGGAGGTTAAAAAATGATAGAACAAGTTACGGTCGTGGCAAACCCTGCCTATCCACTCGAAGGAATTTTAACATTGCCAGATGACTCCAACGAAAAAGTTCCGGCAGTGGTATTCGTTCGGCTCAGGACCCTTGGACAAAGACGAAACCATCGGTGCCAATAAATTATTTCGAGATTTGGCAGAGGGGCTTGCGAGTAAAGGAATTGGCTCGTTGCGTTATGATAAACGCACGAATACCCATGGCAAAGAAGTCATAACAGAACTTGGCGGCAAACTTACCGTAAAGGAAGAAATAATCGAGGACGCTATTATGGCAATCCATATGCTAAAAAAAGACCCCCGCGTTTATGCAAACCGCGTATTTTTGATTGGACACAGCCAAGGCGGGATGCTTGCTCCCCGAATCGACGCCGAAGGCGGCGATCTAGCAGGGCTTGTACTCTTAGCCGGAACTGCTCGAACGCTTGAAGAAGTGATCCTCAATCAAAACGAAGACTCCATCAAGCAGCTTGAAGAAGCTCAGCAAGAAATCGCCTTAAAGCAGGTCAAAGAACTACAGGATAAGTTCGACGCCATCGATAACATGACAGAAGAGATGGCGCAGCAAACCCCGTTATTTGCTTCTGTTTATGGCTGGTATCTTAAAGAGATGAAGCAGCATCCTGTTCGTGATTATTTCTATCAAAGTAAAAAACCGACTTTCGTGATGCAGGGCGAACAAGATGTGCAGGTGTCGGTCGAAAAAGATTTTGACCGATTCCGCGAGATGTTAAAAGACAATCCATCTGCTTCTTTTAAGCTGTATCCCGGCTTGAACCATCTATTCATGAAAGCGATATACGGGACACTGAAAGATATTTGGCAAGAATATAATATCCCGCAAACAGTGGACTCTGCCGTTGTAGAAGATATTGCTCAGTGGATATTGTCGTAGAGAGGGGAGTGTTGCAAATGGACAATCTTATAGCGGATCGAATATATTTACAGGAATTTATGTCTTCTGACTGGCTAGATGTTCATGCGAATGCTAGTGAATTTTGGCTTTAAGGAGTTTCAAATCCATCGAATTTATGCAACTTGTGACCCTAGAAATATAGGATCATCTAAGTACTTGCCAAAATAGGAAGCAAGAAAGTTGCATATTTTTAGTCATTTTGCAACTTGAATAATGTTAATAACAATGATATATTTAGATTATTAGAGAATCATCTAAATAAATAAAAATAWTGAGGTGAACAACACGAACGATGCATGTAAAGCCTTATCCGACCCTACCCGACGTAAAATTATATTGTTGGCGTAATTTAGTACTCTAACTTCCCAGAACAAGTGGCTATTCATTTTAATATATTTAATGGGAAAGGAAATGGGTTCATTAAAAAAGAGTTTTATTTACCATTGATTAGACTTTTTTCAACAGGGTGTATGGTGATTATGAATGTTCATTCCTAAATTATATTGTTAAAATTCCCCATTTTGGAGGTACATACTTTTGAAAACGAATTCTACAATCCCCTTAAAAGTAATCTCGGCTATGCTGGCCTTAACCGTCAGTCTCCCGACCATCTCAAGTGCTGCGTCAAATCAGACGCTGGTGGTTACTCCGGCTTCACATGTCCAAATTGCTGCTGACCGTTCAGCGCAAATCGTACCCTTACGTGCAGTTGTCGAAAATCTCGGTGGAGAAGTGTTGTGGGACGAAACCAGCTCGTCTGTAAGCGTCAAGTATCTCGGACATGCATTATCCTTGAAAATCGGGAGCAATGAAGCCGTAATCGACGGCAAGGCGATTACATTGCAGTCGGCGGCGCAGCTCGTAGAAGAACGCACCAATTTTCCGCTTCGTGCTCTCAATGAAGCACTCGGTACCACAATCGGTTGGGATGACCAAGCCCAAGCCATCATCTTTGACAAAACGGATCTCACCGGCAAAGCGACAGCTTTTATTGCCTCCGCTTTGGGCTCATCGCCAAACAGTTCGACGCAGTTTTTTAGCGCCAATCTTGGGTCAGTTGCTACGGTGGAGAGTATCAAACAATTTTTCGGATACGCAACAGGTCAACTTGGAAGATTTAAAGGTGTAACCAAACTCACGTCCGACAAAACCATTGTACACGAAAATGTGAGGCTCACACTCACTTTTGAAAAAAGCGAAATACCGTTCGTCCTCAGATTTAATCATGGAGGAGAGATCGATGACTTTTTGCTCGATTCTTCCGCAGCAATGAAGCTAGAAGGTTACAAACTGCCGAGCTATGCGAATTCGGAAACATATAACGAAAAGGAAGTTATGATCGGTGAAGGTCGCTGGGCTTTACCTGGCACACTGACGCTGCCAACAGGAAAAGGTCCGCATCCCGTAGTTGTGCTCGTACACGGATCGGGGCCGAATGACCGCGACGAGTGGCTTGGCGCGCTGAAGCCGTTCAGCGATCTAGCAGTAGGCTTGGCTTCACAAGGTATTGCCGTTCTGCGTTACGAAAAACGCAGCCTTGAATATCCGGCGCAGCTCAGTCTTTTGCCATATATGACGATGAAAGAAGAAGCGCTCGACGATGCGCTTACCGCCGTCAAACAAATGAGCAACACCGAAGGCATCGATCCTAAACAGATTTACGTACTCGGACACAGCCAAGGAGGTTTCATGATGCCGCGTCTTGTGGAAGCAGATAAAGATAAGCAAATTGCAGGAACTGTGCTAATGTCAGCGCCAGGTGGCTCCTTTTTCGACTTATTGGAAAAGCAATTTTCTTATCTCGTAGATCTGAAACAGATGCCTCCCCAATCGTTGGACTTTTATAAAAAGCAGTTTGCTATCTTGAAGGACCCTAACTTGTCCACGGCCAACCCTCCGAAAGAATATTCACTCGGATATTGGTTTATGGACCTACGCGGCTATGAGCCCGCTGAAAAGGCGAAGACTCAGACAGGAAAAATGCTCGTCCTACAGGGAGGGCGCGATTATCAAGTCATGCCAGATCAGCTTGATATCTGGAAGAACAACTTGAAAGATCGGAAAGACGTTACTTATCACCTGTACCCAAAACTCAATCACTTCTATACCGAAGGCGAGGGAGCCATGAGCACGCCTCAGGAGTACCTCAAGCAGGGTAACATCCCGTCCGAAGTCATCAATGACATCGGCAATTGGGTTAAAAACAAATAAGTTTGCAGAAAAGTAAATGGAGTACTAACAAATAAAACACGCGGATTCAATGATATGGCCTCTCTGTTAAGGACACTTTTAAAAAACTAATTTATGCCTAAGCAGATAACCATAGATGATTTCGATCATTGTTACGAAATTTACTAACTGGGAACTATAGCGTAATTATCCATCAAGTCAGCGGCTGCCGAGTAATCCGGCAGCCTTTATCAATATTATGAAGTCTAGTCTTTTTAGGGAGTGTTAGTATGCTTAGTTATAAGAACACAACAATGGAAAATTCAATCAGTGGAATTGATACAGCTGTTCTATCAGTAGGGGCAACCGAACAGTGTGGACCGTATTTGCCAATGCATTTAGATACGCTTATGGTGGGTTATTGTCCGTTTTTACAGCTATGTGGATTTGTCCTGTAAAAATCAACATCAAAATGTCACATTGCCAAAAAGAAAAACTTGAAACTCACTTGGATTAACGCTATTATAGACTCATAAAGTCTTTAATGGAGGCATGTTTATGAAATATTCACAGGCGACCGACTATGCCCTTCATGCGATGTTATATTTAGTAAACTTCGGGCCTGACAAACCTGTTGGTGTGCAAATGCTTGCCGAGAAGCTTAATGTTTCTCAGACTTATCTATCCAAGTTGATGACGAAGCTTGTCAAAGCTGGTTTGATCCAGTCTTCACCTGGAGCTAACGGTGGATATCGCATCAAGCAGAATCAGCAGGACATCTCCTTTCTCGATATCATTCGTGCCATTGAAGGTACCGCGTCTTTGTTCGAATGCAGTTTTAATCATGGAAACGGATGTCAGATCCAGCAGGTTGTGATGGACGCTGAACGACAATTGGAACAGTATTTGGCAAGTAAGAAGATCGCAGATTTGGTAAGCATGCATATGACGGAATAGGATCCGTCCTTTTTTTTAAGTTTATTATGGATATTAAGAGTCTATTAAGTCTCTAATAAAAAACGAGCGAGAGGAAGATCAAGATGATAAAGACTATGAACTATGATTGTGTGATTATCGGTGGAGGTCCTGCAGGTCTGAACGCAGCTTTAGTATTAGGAAGGGCAAGAAAGAATGTGCTAGTTATTGATGAGCAGCGACCTCGTAACAGGGTTACTCGCGAATCACATGGTTTCCTTACACGTGATGGTATTGAACCAAGCGAGTTCCGGCAGATAGCCATTGAACAGATTCGCGCATATCCATCCGTCGATTTTGTGTCCGATACAGGAGTGTCGATAACAGGAAAGGATGGCGATTTTCAAGTCACGACAGCTCAGAGGGAGAGGTACCAAGGTAAAAAGGTGCTTTTTGCAATAGGTAAAAAAGACGTTCCCTTGGATATTAACGGTTTGACTGAGGTATACGGCAAGAGCGCTTTTGTTTGTCCGTATTGTGATGGTTGGGAACTACGGGATCAGCCACTTGTGCTCATCGTGAATGGAGCCAAGGCGCTTCACCTTGCGAAAATGATCTCCGGTTGGACAAGTCGGTACACGTTATGCACGAACGGACCTGATGGGATGTCAGATACTGAAAAAGAGGAACTCAAGCAACATAACGTACCAATCTATGATTCACCGATTCGTTCCATTGTTTCGAAAGAGGGCCAGGTTCAACAGGTTGAGCTAGTGGACGGAACCCAAGTTCCTTGTACGGGAATATTCTTTGCTCCGAAACTGGTGATTGGATCAGATCTGCCGCAAACAATAGGCTGTGCGATGACGGAAGCGGGAACGGTCGTCGTAGATCAATTCGGTAAAACGAATGTTGCAGGTGTATATAGTGCCGGAGATGCTGCATCAGAGATGTATCAAGTCATTGCTGCTGCTTCCTTAGGTGCGTTAGCTGGCATGAGCATAAACGGCGAACTGCTAATGGAGAATTGGCATCAAGTGAGTTTACAGTAAATAGGCAAGAAAGAATGGAGATGGTCTCATTTGAAGGATAATTTTACAATGAATTCGGAAATGGCTCAAGTGTATGAAACGAACGCGCGAGTATCAATACCTACGTATGACGCGTTATTCGGGATGGTTCAATCCTATTTCCGAGCTGAATTAAGCAGAGAAGGCGCTTCGGTGCTGGTCATCGGTGCAGGAGGAGGAAACGAACTATCCGCATGGGGACCGACTAACCCGGAATGGACTTTCACGGGAGTGGACATTTCAGAAGAAATGCTTAAGATTGCACAACATAAAACAAACCAACTTGGCCTGTCTAATCGTGTGAAACTGATTCATGGAACGATTAACGATTTGMCCGAGGATACCGCGGTATACGATGCGGCTAGTTGCATATTGGTTCTTCACTTCATCGATAATGTGCAAGAGAAGCTGGATCTGATCAGAACCATTCATTCGCATTTGAAACCAGGAGCTCCATTTGTACTCGTTAGTGCCTATGGGGATCGCGATAGTACCGAACTAAAGGACAGATTACATGTTTGGGGAAGCTTTTGGTTGGATGTAGGGAGAGCACCTTCCAAAGTCAACGAGATGGTCAATACAGGTATTATGAAAATTTCATTCTTGCCTGWAAAGCAAATCGAAGGGTTACTGCAAGAATCCGGCTTTACGAATATAACGAAGTTCTTTGTAACTGGACTTTTTGGKGGATGGATTTGTCATGCAGGAAGTAATGGAGTAGGCATCGAATCTGAAGTGTAGTTGGAATTCATACTACGCTCTGGATAAAAGGAGATAAAACGATGAAGGCTCAGAAAATACGCCCATTTGTTCCGTCAGGCGAGGATTTCGCCCTTGCTGTACAGTTTTATTCGGACCTCGGATTTGAAAAAATATTTTCAAATCATCAGGGTGCCATTTTCAAAGTTGACGAGACGGAATTTCATTTACAGAACTATCATAACGTAGAATTACAACAAAACTATATGTTAGAAATGTGTGTACAGGACATAGACGCGTGGTGGACGCATATCCAAAACACCGAGGTCGTCAGTAAATATCAAGTTCGAGCGACTCCGCCTAAGATGCAACCTTATGGAAAGCGAGCCATTCATCTGATTGACCCCGCGGGTGTTCTCTGGCATTTCACTGAATAAGAATTGGATATGGAGGAGAAATCATTGCACATTCGAGTTCTGGATGAACATGATGCAAGGATGTATCAAGAATTAAGATTGACTGCGCTGCAAAACAGTCCTGAAGCATTTGGATCAACGTATGAACGAGAAGTTCAATTTACGATGGAAATGGTAGCTGATCGTATTAAGCCCAAGAAGGATACGTTTGTACTTGGTGCATTTGATGATCGTGGTACGCTTATTGGTTCCGTATCTTTTGTAAGAGAGAGCAGTTTGAAGACAGCGCATAAAGGTAATGTTTATGGGATGTATGTGGCTTTGAATCAGCAAGGTCAAGGTTTGGGGAAAAGGTTAATGGTTGAACTTATTCGGATAGCTAGTGAATGCGATGGCGTTGAGCAAATCAACCTAGCGGTCATGTCACATAATGAAGCAGCGAAGAAGTTGTATGTCTCTCTTGGGTTTAAGGTTTATGGTGTGGAACATCATGCACTGAAATATAAGGGTACGTATTATGATGAGGATTTGATGGTTCGGAGATTGAATGAAGAGGTATAGTGCATAGAGTGAATAGCGTATTTGTCGACTCGAGTTTAGATGTATTTACTACAGCTAATTTGCTCCGATCTGACGTGTTTCGATGATTAGATGGAAAAAGTACATTTAATTTATATGATTTTTGAAGAATCGAGCAAATGGAAGGAATTTAACTACAGGAAATACAGTTAAACCTTAAATTTCGAGAGATCTGCTTCAAATAGATGGAGAAAATCCAGTTAAATTGCGTCGGGAAGCAGGCTGATTTCTCATCGGTCATTAACGAAAAAAAGAGGCTGTTTCAAAAGTCTACATTGACTTTCGAGACAGCCTTTTCATGCTGATTTATTCTGACGTAGGGGTAGATTGAACGAATTGATTAGAAAACATCCGGGAATACGTTCCCTTTTGACTCATTAATGTGTTGTGATTGCCTTGCTCGGCGATTTTACCTTGATCGATAACCATAATCGTATCCGCATTCCGAATCGTATTCAGTCGGTGAGCAATAATGAAGCTCGTACGCCCATTCATGATGGAGAGGAGTGCTTCCTGAATATGAAGCTCTGTTCGCGTATCAATGCTGCTCGTTGCCTCATCCAGGATAAGAATAGAAGGGTCGGCGAGAATAACACGAGCTATCGCAAGCAACTGCCGCTGGCCTTGACTTAAGTTTCCGCCATTTTCAGAGAGCGGCGTATCATAGCGCTTAGGCAGTCGACTAATGAAGGTGTCGGCATTTGCCAGTTTAGCAGCTGCGATCACGTCCGCATCCGTTGCTTCAGGGTTGCCGTATTTGATGTTTTCTTTAATCGTGCCGGAGAATAAATACGTATCCTGCAGCACAATGCCAAAACTACGGCGAAGACTGCTGCGGGTATAGGATTTGATATCCCTACCATCGATCAAGATCGTACCGCTTGTCGAATCATAGAAGCGAGTTACAAGATTCACGATTGTCGTTTTGCCCGCACCTGTGGGTCCTACCAGAGCTAGGCTGCTGCCTGCCGCTGTCTCGAAGCTGACCTCTTTAATAATCAGTCTATCCGGCCGATAACCAAAGGTTACATTTTCAAAGGTAACGTGACCAATCGGTTTCTCCAGATCTACGGCTCCTGGTTCATCCTCAGCCTCTTCCGCTTCATCCAACACTTCAAATGCACGTTCTGCTCCTGCTACACCGGATTGCAGCACATTATAAGTGTTCGCAATCTCATTGAGTGGTCTTACGAATTGGCGCGAATAGCTTAGGAAGCTCGCAATGACACCGACAGTAATATGACCTTTGACGGCCAAAATACCGCCGACGATGGCAACGGAAGAGAAGCCGACATTGTTGATGACACCAAGGATAGGCATCAGAAAACCAGACCAGATTTGCGCTTTTAGTCCAACCTCATACAATCGACCATTTACGTTGTTGAACTCCTGGATTGCTTTCTGCTCACGATTGAATGCTTTAACGACAAGGAGGCCGGAGATCGTTTCTTCAATATGACCGTTCAACTTGCCAAGCTGTGCCTGTTGCTCTTTGAATAACACGCTAGTACGTTTGGTAATTGTTTTGGCCAGCAAGAACACAAGTGGAACCGTAATGAGCGTAGCTAGCGTCAGGGTTGGACTTAAAATAAGCATCATGATAAAAGAACCAACTATAGCAATAGATCCTGTCATCAATTGTGTAGTTGCTTGCGAGATGGAGTTGCTTACATTGTCGATATCGTTCGATAGTCGGCTCATGACATCGCCATGGCTGCGTCCGTCAAAATAAGCAAGGGGCAGCTTCTGCAGCTTTGCAAACATCGTTTGGCGAAGTCTCCGCACGACACGTTGTGCCAGCCCAGCCATAACCCAGCTTTGCATAAAGGTAAGTCCGCCATCAGCAATGTAAGTGGCAATCAGAACAATCATCACCACGTCGAGAACGCTATAATCTACTACGCCTCCGGCCATGGTATCAACGGCGACACCAATGAGATAGGGCCCAGCTAAGGTTAGAGCAGCATCTGCTAGAATAAACAGGAAGACGATGGTCAACCACTTTCGTTCTGTACCCATATAGGACCAGAGGCGGCGCATGGTATTTTTAAAATTTTTGGGCTTCACAGCAGGAGCACGCCCTCCGCGACCCAGTGGTCCGGTGATCATCGGTACGTCAGGTGCTTGTTGTCGCGAACTATCATTCGGCTTTGACATGATGTGGCAGCTCCTTTCCGAATTGGGAGTGACATATTTCCATATAGATACGGCAACTGGTCATTAGCATCTCATGTGTGCCGATGCCCACGATTTCACCATAGTCCATAACGACGATCTTATCTGCATCCATGACGGAAGAAATTCGCTGTGCAATAATCAAACAAGTCACGCCTGAGGCAAATTCCTTGAGCGATTGTTTGATTTTCGTCTCAGTTGCAGTATCTAATGCACTTGTGCAATCATCGAGTATCAGAATGTCAGGTTTACGAATTAGTGCGCGAGCGATGGATAACCGCTGTTTCTGTCCACCGGACAAGTTCACACCCTTTTGACCCAGCCTCGTTTCATAGCCTTCAGGAAATGCTGCAACGAAGCCATGTGCTTCTGCCATAATTGCAGCTTGTTCAACTTCTTCATGTGTAGCATGCTCATGGCCCCAACGCAAATTCTCTTCAATCGTGCCGCTAAAAAGAATGGTGTTCTGAGGTACGATTGCAATGCGATCTCGCAGCTTGGAAGGCTCCAATTCGCGTATATCCACACCGTCAACACGGATCGAGCCTGAACTCGCATCATAGAAGCGGGGGACGAGACTCACAAGGCTGCTTTTACCAGACCCCGTGGAGCCGATGATACCAATTGTTTCTCCTGGGAGGCATGTCAAGTTGATCTGTTTCAAAATAGGTTCACCAACAGCTCCATCATAGGAAAATGATACATCCGTGAATTCGATTCGGCCTCGAGGACGCTGAGCAGGCAGGGCAGCGGTATCGTTCCATGTCATTTCATTGATTTGACTGAAAACTTCACCGATCCGTGTAGCGGAGGCTTTGGCCCGAACGAACATATTAAATACCATCGAAATCGTCAGCAAGGCAAACAAAATTTGCGTCATATAATTGACGAACGCTACGATATGACCAACTTGCATCTGATGTTGATTAACCCGCCAGGCACCTAGCCAAAGCACGGCAACAATGCCAAAATTGACTGTCAGTAGGATGGAGGGGTTAAAAATCGCAAGCAGTCTTGTCACCTGAATCGACTTGTCCTGATAATCGATATTGGCTTTCTGAAACTTCCCGGCTTCATGATCAAACCGATTAAATGCTTTCACAACACGTATGCCGGACAAATATTCTCTTATCACGCGGTTGACGTTGTCCAGTGCTTTTTGCACATTAACGTACCTAGCAAAACCCACCTTCAAATTCAATGCCACGAGCACACCAACGAGCGGTACCACAATAAGTAAGACAACAGCCAGATGCATATTCAGCCTTATTGCCATAATTAAACTACCAATACATAAGATAGGTGCTTTCACAAAAATGCGCATGAGACCATTCACAAAATTTTGCACCAGCGTCACATCATTCGTTAATCGTGTAATTAAGGAGGCGCGCTCGAATCGCTCGATATTGGTGAAAGAAAGCGATTGTATCTTTTCAAATAAATCCGCTCTAAGTTCTGTGCCGAATTTCTGGGAAACATGGCTGGCGACAATATTCCGAGTAGAAGCAGCGACGGCTCCGAACGCCGTGATGAGCAGCATCAAACCACCCATGCGCAGCACATAATCAAGCCGTTTCTCCGCAACGCCAACGTCCAGAATGTGGGACATAATTGTTGGTTGCATTAAATCCGCAAGCGCTTCCAGCATGACGAAAAACACAGCCACTAGAAACAATTTCCAGTGCTTCCTGATATATTTCTTCATAAAATTCATTGGTGCACACGCTCCTCTTTCCGCAGTCCATAGTCATCCTTAGTTACTAGCCATTTTATAACGGAAGCTATTTCACGTGCAAGACAAGGTTAACGATATCCACATGATAAATCAGAGGTAGGATTGGTATAATGCGGTAATTTTAGATAGAATATAGTTAATTCTAGTACGCTATATCGATAGTGAGGTGTTGAATTTGGACATGGTTGAAATACCAGCGGGAGAAGTCGAGTTAAGAGACGATCGTAGAAAAATCAAATGGACAGCTGAAATACGACCGTTCCTTCTTGCTCGCTATCCTGTAACTGTAAGCCAATATGAGGCGATTTCTAAGCAATCCCCCCTTACAAGTGACGAGGATCTTAGGCCGGTTGTTAATATATCTTGGCATGAGGCCATATCTTTCTGTAACTTACTTTCGCAGAAAGAAGGACTGAAGGCGTGTTACGCGGTCAGTTCCGATGGTGAACAAGTGATTTGTGATTGGGAATCAAACGGGTATAGACTTCCTACTGAAGCTGAATGGCAATATGCCTGTAAAGCAGGGACGACTGGTTATACTTACGGTGAGCTAAATAAGATTGCCTGGTATGAAGATAATTCAGAGGGCAAAGTCCATGAAGTAGGAACAAGGGAACCGAATCCATGGGGTTTGTACGATATGCTGGGAAATGTTTGGGAATGGTGTTGGGATGTGTACGATGAAAAAGTATACGGCTCCTATCGCATTTTTCGTGGTGGCAGCTGGGCTGAAGAGGAACGAGGTTGCGGGACAACCTGTCGTCGTCGTAGTCATCCAACATTTCGCATAGATGATCTTGGATTTCGTGTTGCAAAATCTTTATAAATAATCATACAAATTCGAATTTGGAAGGTTGTGACTACCATGAGTCAAGCGTTAATTGCTGCGGTTGAGCAGAATGATTTGGCAGAATTACAACAACTTCTGGAACAAGGGGTTGACTTAAATGAGCGAGACCACAGAGGTAGGACGGCTATCATGGCGGCAACGCATGCCAACAATCCTATAATAGTAAAGTTATTGATCGAAGCCGGGGCAGATATCAATTTGAAAGATGCGATGCAGGATAATCCATTTCTATACGCAGGTGCCGAAGGACGTCTTCAAATATTGAAGCTACTTATCGAGGCTGGGGCCGACACGAAACTGACGAATCGTTACGGAGGGAATGCCMTTATACCAGCAGCAGAAAAAGGCCATGTTGAAAATGTAAGAGAGTTGCTTTCAACGACAGATGTGGATGTTAACCACATTAACAATCTAGGTTGGACTGCATTACTTGAAGTAACAATATTGAGCAATGGTGGTCCTAAGCATCAGCAAATTGCCAAACTGCTMATCGACCATGGTGCGAACGTAAATATTGCGGATCGGGATGGCGTTACGCCGCTTCAACATGCGAAGCGAAATGGCTTTCCAGAAATTGAACAAATACTGATAAATGCAGGAGCGCAATAATAATGAATCACGAACCGAACCCCTTTCGAATTCCGTGAGAGGAAAAGTATAGCGGGAACAGAGCCGTCCAAGGTTAAGTAAAGTTGGACAGTCAGTAAAATTTTCAAAAAAGTAGTACAATTGAACTTAGCATTACACGATGAACAAGAAAGGTGCTCTTTCATGGTAAGTAGTAGAATGAGTATTTCGGTTGATGAATTTTATGGGAAAGCCAAAAGGTGGAAGGATGAATTCGGGGAATTAAGAAAAATTATTCAGGCGTGTCAACTAAACGAAGAAGTGAAGTGGGGCTGTCCATGTTACACGTTTCAGAATAAAAACATCGTATTAGTACATGGATTTAAAGACTATTGTGCGGTTCTGTTTTTCAAAGGTTCTTTGTTACAGGATGCCAATGGTGTTCTCATTCAGCAAACGGAGAATGTCCAGGCGGGGCGCCAGATGCGATTCACGAATGTTCGTGAAGTTGCTGCAATGGAATCAATTCTGAAAGCCTATATCTATGAAGCGCTTGAAGTTGAAAAAGCCGGCATCGAAGTTAATTTCAAGAAAAGTACCGAATACAAAATACCTGAAGAACTACATAGTAAATTTGAAGAAATGCCTGTTTTGAAAAGTGCTTTCGAAGCGTTGACACCTGGACGGCAAAGAGCCTACTTACTTCATTTTTCGGAACCAAAGCAATCGAAAACCCGGGTTTCCAGAATTGAAAAATATGAGCAGCACATTCTCGAAGGCAAGGGATTGCAAGATTAGCCTGTCACACGGTATTACTTTCCGACATTTTCGCATATGATTCGTTATGAACCGAATAACTTATTGGGCTGGGGAGTGGAAGGCAAATGTCATTTTTTGATAAAGTTAAGCAAGGGGCATCGGAAGCGGCGAAAAAAGCACAACAAACCGTGGAAATAACGAAATTCAAAACGCAAGTTTCATTGAAAGAGAGAGAAATTGATAAAATTTACAAAATTATCGGCGAATCGGTGTACACATCCTATCTATCTGGAGATTACACACAGGTGGAAGCCAATGTTTCGGAGTATTGCCAAGGTATCGCACAAATCAATCAAGAGATTAGTGAGCTTGAGCAGAAAATTGCCGAGGTTCGGAATGAAAAAGAATGCACATGTGGTAAAGTTGTTGCGGCTGACACCAAGTTCTGTTCGTCATGTGGCCATCATTTTGTCTAAGTTGCTGGATAGTAAGGAGATAGAGCAGTTTTCACGGAGAACGTATCTGTGGGAACTGCTTTTATTTTTGGTTGGTCATCTTCCTATGCTATGATAATGAAAAATAGGAAAGTAATGGAGGCATGGAACATGGCTAATGAGCTTCATCAAGATCCGATGGTTAAAGTTGAAATGCTGATTCGAAAACCTATTCAAGAGGTGTTCGACGCTTTTATCGATCCTGAGATGACGTCGAATTTTTGGTTTACCCACGGCACCGGCAGATTAGAGGCTGGATCACAGGTGCAATGGCATTGGGCTATGTATGGGGCAACCGCAGATGTCGATGTCAAAGAAATTGAAGTCAACAAACGAATTTTGCTGGATTGGGGTACATTGGTCGAGTGGACCTTTACGGCTCAAGCAGATAACGAAACTTTCGTGACCATCACTGACTCGGGTTTCAAAGGAAGTCCGGATGAAAAAGTGAAACAAGCGCTGAATTCAACCGAAGGATTTACGATCGTTTTATGCGGATTGAAAGCGTATCTGGAACATGGCATCCGCTTGAATCTTGTTTCGGACAAGGCTCCATACGCACATATTTCCTGATTTTCGCTTGGTAAGAAGCACGTATATGAAAGTCATTCGTAAGACGAATCGCATGTCATTCGTTCAATTTTGGGAGGACAATATCCATATGGTGCTTCGAAATACGGCGATGGAAGTGTAGGATTGGACRAGCATTTAGCAGGTATTGGGCCAGATAGTAGCTGATTGATAGGATTAGATGTATTTTGTACAGCTAATTTTGCTGGAAACAGTGAAATTTACCATTTAGATGGAAAAACTCCAGTTAAATTTAACCAATTACTCAGAAAGCGAGAAAATGGTTGAAAATAGCTGGAGTTTTTCAGACTGTCGAGAAAGTCTCGACAGTCTTTATTATTTTCTTTTTAGTTCATCACATTACCGCGTTAATTTGGTATAATATAAGTATACTCTTGAAAGTGGTGAACCTCATGCTTCGCTCTAAACCGAATGACCCTCAATTAGAC